>DATGUQ010000067.1:0-15105 GCA_035301145.1 Brachybacterium sp.
ACCGCGATCGTGGACTACTCCCGCGGCGCCGTGCTCACCTACGCCCTGAACGCCCACAGCCCGTGGGAGGGGTACCGCGTGGCGGTCAACGGGACCGCCGGCCGGGCGGAGCTCGAGGTGGTCGAGCGGGCCGAGGTGATCGCGCGGGCGCAGGACGGACCCGGCTCCTCGACCCACGTCGATCCCAGCGCCGTCGCGGTGACCGGGGCCGATGCCGGCGTGCGGGAGCGCGGCGAGCACCTGGTGGTCCAGCGGCACTTCGAGCCCGCACGCGAGGTGGAGATCCCCGAGGGGGTGGGCGGGCACGGCGGCGGCGACGCGCTGCTGCTGCGCGACGTGTTCGTCGGCCCCGCGCAGGACGACCTGGGCCGGCCCTCCGACCACCGCGACGGGATCCGGGCGATCGCCGTCGGGATCTGCGGCAACGAGTCCCTGACCACCGCGCTGCCGGTCGACGTCGCAGAGTTCCTGGGCCTGGACCTCCGCCGCGAGGGGACCGACGCGGCCCTCTCGGGGGCCGCCCGATGAGCCCGGCCCCCGCCCGCATCGCGCTCGTCGGCACCCGCGGCTTCGGCGCCGTCCACCTGAGGAACCTCGCCCGTCTCGAGGCGGCCGGTCTCGCGCAGCTGGTCGGAGTGGTCGACGTCGTCGAGCCGCCCGCCGAGCTCGCCGCGATCCATCACCGCAGCCTCGCGGACCTGCTGGCCGCCCTGCCGGCCGGGCAGCGACCGGAGATCGTCGCGATCGCGACCCCCATCGACACCCACGTGCCGCTGGCGACCGAGGCGCTGGCCGCCGGGTGCGACGTCTACCTCGAGAAGCCGCCGGTGCCGGCCCTCACCGACCACTGGGCCCTGCTCGAGGCGGCGCAGCAGGCGGGCCGCGCGGTCCAGGTGGGCTTCCAGGCCCGGGGCGGCGGCGGGGTGGACGTGCTGCGCCAGGAGGTCGCCTCCGGGGCGTTCGGCCCGCTCAGCGCCGTGCACGTGCACGGGGCCTGGCAGCGCGACCGCGCCTACTACTCCCGCTCCGCCTGGGCGGGCCGGCGCCGCCTCGAGGACGGCCGACGGGTCGCCGACGGGGTGGCCACCAACCCGCTCGCCCATGCCGTGCACGCCGGCCTCGCGATCGCCGGGATCGACGAGATCGCGGACATCTCCGGCATCACCACCGAGCTGCGCCGCGCTCACGACATCCAGGCCGACGACACCACCTTCCTGCGCATCGATCCGCGTGGGCCGGGCCCGGCGGTGGTGTGCGCACTGACCACCACTGCCCCGCAGCAGGAGGCTCCCTGGATCGAGATCAGCGGGCCCGCCGGCTCCCACCGGCTCTGCTACACCGAGGACCGCTCGGTGCGCACGGCTGCCGACGGGGAGGTGCAGGAGCTCGCCCACCAGCGCGTGGACCTCATGGAGAACCTCATCGCCCATGTGCGCGACCGGCAGGTCCCGCTGCTGTCCTCCCTCGCCTCGACCGGTGCGTTCTCCGCCGTGCTCGAGGCCATCCAGTCCGTCCCCGACCCGCTGCCGATCGAGACCGGCGTGGACTGGGTGGGGGAGGGCCCGGCCGCCCATCCGGTGGTCGACGGGATCGAGGAGATCCTGCGCTCCGCCCTCACGGCCGGGCGCCCGTTCAGCGAGCTCGGCGTGAGCTGGGCCCGGGAGGACGCGGTGCAGCGCTGGGCCCCGCCCGCCGCGACCTGACCGGAGCTGCCATGACTGCGCACACCGTCCACCAGGTCCTCGAGGCCTTGACCACGCCCGATCCGGCCGCCCGGCCGATGATGCGCTGGTGGTGGTTCGGCCCCGACCTCGACCGCGGCGAGATCGACCGCGAGCTGCGGGCCATGGCCGCCGCTGGCCTCGGCGGGGCCGAGGTCGCGCTGGTGTACCCGCTGCGGCCGGGGGCCCCGCACTACCTCTCGCCCGAGGTGCTCTCGCACCTCCGCCACGCCGCCGAGCGCGCCCGCGAGCTGGGGCTGCGGCTGGACGTGACCCTCGGCAGCGGCTGGTCCTACGGCGGCGCCCACATCGGCGCCGAGCACGCCGCGCGGCGCCTGCGCTGGGAGCGGCGCGAACTGGGGCCCGAGGCGCTGCACTGGGACCTCGCCCCCTCCTGGCCGGGGGACGAGCTGGTCTCGGCGCACCTGGCCGAAGGGCTGCCGCCCTCGGGCTGGCAGCGTCTTCCGGTCCAGGGGGACCGGCTCGAGATCCCCGTCGGCCGCGGGCCTCGCACCGTGCTGCTGGCATGGTCCGAGGTCACCGGTCAGCAGGTCAAGCGCTCCGCCGCCGGGGCGGAGGGCCCCGTGGTGGACCACCTCAGCGCCGCCGCGGTGCGCCACCATCTGGACACCGTGGGCGGTGCGATCCTCGATGCGGTCCCCGCCGAGCTGCTCGGCTCGGTGTTCAGCGACAGCCTCGAGGTGTACCAGGCGGGTTGGACCGCGGCCCTGCCCGAGCACTTCCGCTCCCGGCGCGGCTACGACCTGCTGCCCGTCCTGCCCCTGCTCGAGGTCGACGCACCGGGCGCCGCCCAGGTGCGTGAGGACTACGGCCGCACCCTGTCCGAGCTGGTCGAGGAGGGGTTCGTCGCCACCTGCCGGGTCTGGGCCGAGGAGCGCGGGCTGCGATTCCGCCTGCAGGGCTACGGGCAGCCGCCGATCACGCTCGGCGCCCAGCGCGGTGCGCACCTGATCGAGGGCGAGGGCGCGGGATGGACGGCCCTGACCCAGTCCCGCTGGGCGTCGTCGGCCGCGCATCTCGACCGCCGCGAGGTGGTCTCGAGCGAGGTGTGGACCTGGGTGCACTCCCCGTCCTTCCGCGCCGCCCCGCTGGACCTGCTGGGCGAGGCGCACGAGCACCTGCTGCTGGGCATCACGCACTTCGTGGGGCACGGCTGGCCCTACTCCGCCCCTGACGTCGACGGGCTCGGCTGGACCTTCTACGCCGCCGGAGCGCTCGACGACCGCAACGCCTGGTGGCCCGCGATGCCGGAGCTCACCGCGCACCTGACCCGACTGTGCGCGGCCCTGCGCCTCGGCGAACCCGGCGCCGATGTCGCGCTGTACCTCCCCTACGGCGACGTCCGCGCCGCACGCGGAGCCGGCCATGACCTCTGGGCGGCCTGCCGCGCCCACATCGGCGAGCAGATCCCCGCCGCGATCCGTCGCGCCGGCTACGACCTCGACCTGCTCGACGACGACGTGCTGCCGGACGTCGATCCCGCCGCCTTCGCCGTGGTGGTCCTGCCGCGGGTGACCCGCCTGCCCGCTGCGGCCGAGGCCTGGCTGGACCGGGTGCGCGCGGCCGGCGGCACCGTGCTCGCCGTCGACTCCCCGGCATACCCGGCGGGGATCCCGGTGCCGATGCCGACCGAGCAGCGCGACGACGCAGAGCTGGTCGACCACGCCACGCTTGCGATGGCCGGCGCCGCGGGCCCCGGACAGGGCGCTGCCGACGGAGGCGGGGACAGCGCGCTCGCGGACGCGCTGCGGGAGGTGCTGCCCCCGCCGCTGCGGCTCGTCGGCGACGGCGGCCGGGTGGGCACCGTGCGCAGGCGCCTCGCCGACGGCGAGCTGCACCTGCTGGCCAACACCGGGCCCACCCGCCGCACCCTCCAGATCGCCCCGCGCACGCCCCGTGGCGTGCTGCGGCTGCTCGACCGCGGCGACGCGACGGAGCGCGCGCTCCCGGCCGAGGGCGGTGAGATCGAGCTGCACCCGTACCAGGCGGTGCTGCTCCTGGTCACCGACGAGGTGCCCGGCCCGGCCGCGGCAGCGGACGCCTCCGAGCCCGTTGCCGAGCCCGTTCCGGGGGACGCCGAGCCCGCCCCGCTGCGCCTGGAGGGCCCCTGGACCGTCGCCCGGGAGGGGGAGGAGCCCCGCCCGGTGACCCTGCCGCACCTGCTGCACGGCGCCGACGCCGCGGACCGTCGGCCGCTGCTGCTGGAGACCGTGGTGGAGCTCGACGAGCACAGCGCCCGCGGCCCGCTGGTGCTGGACCTCGGCGAGGGCACGGCCCTGCCGCCGACGGGCGGGGGCAGCGGCTACCGCACCCTGCTCGACCCGCCGCTGCGCGAGATCGCCGCCGTGCTGGTGGACGGCCAGGAGGTGGGGCTGCTGTGGCGGCCCCCGTACCGCCTCGACCTCACCGGCCGTCTCCGCGCCGGGACCACGCGCCTGGGCCTGCGGATCCACGGCACCACTGCTGCGGCCGCCGCCCGTGAGGACAACGCCGAGGCCGCCGCCGCGCAGGTCGCGGCGGCGCATGCGGCCTACGGGGAGAGGTTCCAGCCGCAGGAGCTCGAGCGGATGCTGGACGGGGTCGCGACCGGGCTCGCCGCGGTGCCCGTGCTGCGCCGCTCAGGGAGCTGACGGGCGGACGAGCCGGCGCCGGGCGCGGGAGGAGACCGTGCGCTGCACCGCGGTGTGGACCAGCATCGCGATGCCGATCGCCGCGCCGGTGCCCGTCGCCACCACCGACATCAGCACGCCGCCCGTCTGGGAGAACATGAGAGCCGGCAGCATCGAGAAGAAGCCCGGCACCAGGAAGCCGGCGGAGAACACGAGCAGCACGAGCGCGGGGAGCACCAGCGCGTAGGGCGATCCGCCGGCGGCGCCGATGCCCAGCCACAGCAGCACCATCCCGGCCACGAGCGCCAGCAGCGCCGGGGCGGGGGCCGCCTCCGCGCCGAAGGTCATGCTGAAGGTGCGCATCACCGCCGCGTACCCGTACATGGTCAGCCAGGCACCGAGCAGCAGCATCACCGGCAGCGCCACCACCCCCGGCAGCGAGACGGCCAGGTGGGGGCGGGGCCGTCGACGCGCGATCACCAGGGCCAGCCCCATCCCGCCCAGCACGGGGTACAGCACCAGCGCCACGCCCTGGGCGAAGATCCCGTAGCTCGCCGGGTGCAGCACCACCGGCAGGACCTCGTACAGCGAGGTGAGCACCTGCGGGACTGCGGAGAGGCTCAGCGGGAGCAGACCGAGCAGGCTGATGCTGAGCAGCCCGGCGGAGCTCGCGAGCCCTGTGGCCACCACGGACACCAGCAGCAGGCCGCCCGCCATCGCCAGGAGCGCGGGCAGCCCGCTCGGCGAGAGCAGGAACTGCAGCAGCTCCTCGAGACCGGCGGCCCTCATCAGCAGATACTGCTGCCACGGCATCCCGCCGTACACGATCAGGCCCGTCGCCACCGGCGTCACGACCAGCGCGTACAGCATGGTGAACAGCCGTGCGAGGGCGCCGGAACCCGCCCGCCCCGGCGCCGGACCGTTCCCGACGGTCCCTCCGGAGGACCCCGCCTCAGCGGGTGCCGAGACGTGAGCGCCGCGGAAGGGGTGATCGGGCGAGGGCGTGCGCGAGGTGCTGCTCATCATGGCCTCCTGGAGCCGTCACGGCATGGGCCCGGACGCGAGTCGCCTCGCCTCGCCCCCACCTGTGCTGGTGGGATGAGCATATGTCGGAGAAGGCGCATCCGGCTGGGGGCCAGCCGCTGAGCCGATGGGCCCCGACGCGCCGCTCAGCTCACGCGATCGTGACCGATCGGCCCGTGCCTGTGACGGAGGAGCGCTTCCCGTCGGGGAGGACGATCTCCGCCTCGACCCCGTCGGGGATCGTGACGTCGAGCGCGAATCCACCGGAAGTGGTGGACCAGGAGACCTCGATGCGGCCTGCGGCGGAGTCGTAGGCGCCCTTCGCCCAGTCGATGCCGGGGCCCGGGGTGGGCTGGATCCGGATCCGTCGGTAGCCGGGCTCCGCGGCGCGGATGCCGAGGACGACCTGGTAGATCCAGTCGGCGACCGCACCGAGCGCGTAGTGGTTGAAGCTGGTCATCTCGCCGGGGTTGATCGTGCCGTCCGGCAGCATCGAGTCCCAGCGCTCCCAGATCGTGGTCGCGCCCATCGAGACGGGGTAGAGCCAGGAGGGGCACTCCTCCTCGAGCAGGAGGCGGTAGGCGTCCTCGACGTGGCCGGTCTCCGAGAGGGCCCAGGTGATGAAGGGGGTGCCGGCGAAGCCGGTGGAGACCCGGTAATCGGCCTCGCGCACGAGCTGTGCGAGCCGGTTCCCTGCCTGTGCGCGGGTCTCCTCAGCGAGGAGATCGAAGGCGATCGCCAGCGAGTACACCGTGGTGCAGTCCGAGAGGATCCTGCCGTCCTCCTGCACGTAGGCCTCGGTGAAGGCGCCGAGTGTGCGCTCGGCGAGGGCCTGCCAGCGCTCGGCATCGGCCTCCTCGCCGAGCAGCCGTGCGGTCTCCGCCGCGAAGCGGGCCGAGCGGATCAGGCACGCCGTGGCGACCACGCCCTTGTCGGCCTTCGCATCGGCGGGCGCCTCCGGCGGGGCGTCCGGGTCCAGCCAGTCCGCGAACTGGAATCCCTCGTCCCACAGCCCGCTGGGGGACAGGGCCCGCTCGACGGACTCCAGGTGCAGCACCATGCCCGGGTAGTGGTCCCGCAGCCGGTCCAGGTCGCCGTAGGCGGTCCACAGCGCCTCGGCCACCCAGACAGCGGCGTCACCCCAGATCGCGGTGGGCGTGCCCCAGCCGTCCGACCCGGCGGAGGCGCCGGCCTCGTCGCCGCCGAGCTCGAGGAGGTCCGGCACCACGAAGGGCACGATGCCGCGGGGGTTCAGCTGTGCCTCGGCCCGCAGGTCCAGCAACCAGCTGTGCAGGAAGTCGGCCACGTCGAACTGGAAGGCGGCGGTCGCGGCGTATGCGGCGATGTCACCGGTCCAGCCCAGCCGCTCGTCCCGCTGCGGGCAGTCGGTGGGCACGGCCAGGAAGTTGCCGCGCTGGGACCAGAGCGAGTTGCTGATCAGCTGGTTCACGCCCTCATGGCCGGACTCGAACCAGCC
This sequence comes from Brachybacterium sp., assembly GCA_035301145.1. Taxonomy (GTDB): domain Bacteria; phylum Actinomycetota; class Actinomycetes; order Actinomycetales; family Dermabacteraceae; genus Brachybacterium. The sequence continues at coordinate 6,852 of DATGUQ010000067.1, forward strand.
GGTACGGCGGATGTCGGAGTGGACCACCACGGCCTCGACGTCCTCCGTCCCGAGCTCGCCGGGCCAGCCGGTGACCTCCGCGTAGCGGAAGCCGTGGAAGGTGAACGTCGGCTCGAACGTCTCGCCGGCCGGATCCCCGGCGAGGACCAGGCGATCGGTGGCCCGCGCGGTGCGCAGCGGCCGGATGCCGAGCTCGCCCTCCTCGAGCACCTCGGCGTGACGCAGCACGATCTCGGTGCCCGCCGGTCCGGTGACGGTGAAGCGCAGCCAGCCCACGAGGTTCTGCCCGAAGTCGAGCAGCGTCCTGCCCGACGGGGAGGTCCAGATGCGCTCCGGTCGGCGGGACTCGTGGCGCAGCACCGGCGGAGAGGCCTGTGCGACGAGCGTCGAGCGGTCGATCTCCACGGTCCGCACCGGTGAGGGGACGGCCGGCTCCGCCCGTCGGTCCTCGTGCTGGCCGTGGTAGATGTTCGCGCTCACGATCACGGACGGACGCGCGGTCCAGGAGCCGTCGGTCACCACGCGCTGCGTGGAGCCGTCCTCGAACTCGATCTGCAGCGCGGCCAGGAACGCCAGGTCGTCGCCGTAGCGCACCCCGCCGCGGAACCCGAGGTCGCCGCGCCACCAGCCGTCGGCGAGCGTGGCCTCGAGCACGAGGCGATCCTCGCCCGAGGCATCGGCCCCCGCCGCCCGCACCTGCGAGGTGACGTCGAAGCGCTGGACCTGCAGACGACGCTCATAGGTGGTCCATCCGGGGTTGAGCACCGAGTCCGTGGCGGGCAGGCCTCCGATCCGCACCTCGTACAGGCCGTGCGCCGTGGCGAGCAGCTCGGCGCTGCGCACCTGCCCCGCCGGCCGGGTGAGGCGGACCTCGCGCGAGAGGAGCGGGAGGTGGTGCGCATCGTCCCGAGCCGTGATCGCCAGTGCGTCCTCGAGCACGGAGGAGACGGACGCGCCGGCGACGGGACCGCTCGTCCGGTGGGCGGAGGGAGGGGTGGGCGACATCGGGTTCCTCGACATGATCACACCGCACGGGAGGGGCCGATCGCGGCGGCGGACACGATCGACTATGAAACGACTCAAACATCAGTGTCGCACGGTCGGCGGACTCCGCCAAGGGTGACGGACGAGGAGGCGCACACCTCCGGGCGGGGCCGGGCCGCCTCTCGTCCCGCGATGCATCTCGCGGTTTACACGTTTCAAAATCTGTGCCTAGACTCCCGGCACCCCCGCCCGCCCCGGCGGAGCGGAACGCCGCCGATCGACGGAGGCCGGCGTCACCGACCGAAGGAGGTCACCGATGCTCACGCGCCGCACCCTGGTCACCGCCTCGCTGCCGCTGCTGACCCTCACCACGCTCGCGGCCTGCGGCCCGAACATGGCCGGGAGCTCGGGCTCGGACCCGGGGACCGTCCGCTTCGCGTGGTGGGGCAACCCCACGCGGGACGAGCTCACCCGCGCCGCCATCGACGCCTACGCCGAGGTGGCGCAGGACATCACCGTCGCTGCGGAACCCGGCGAATGGGACGGGTACTGGGACAAGCTCGCCACCCAGGTCGCCGGTGGCGACTGCCCCGACGTGCTCCAGATGGACGAGTCGTACCTCGCCGAGTACGCGAGCCGCGGCATCCTCCTGGACCTGGCGGACGCCGATCTCGACACGTCGGCCTTCGACCCGGCGGCGCTCGACACCGGCCGCGTGGAGGACGGACTGTTCGCGCTGAACGCCGGGATCAACGCCCCGGTCCTGCTCGCCAACCCCGAGGTGTTCGAGGCGGCCGGGATGGACCTGCCGGACGACACCACCTGGACCTGGGACGATCTCGTCGACATCGCCACCCGACTCACGGACGCGACGGACGAGGGCACCTACGGCGTCCAGCAGTTCGGCACCGCAGGAGGCCCGCCGCTGTTCGTCTTCCTGCGCCAGCTCGGTGCCGAGAGGTTCAGCGCGGAGGGCGGCCTCGGCTATGCGGCGGAGGATCTCCAGCAGTGGATGGAGCTCGTGCTGCGCCTCCAGGAGACGGGCGCCGCGCCCTCCGCGTCCGAGGCCGTCGAGGACGCCGCCCGCTCGCTGGACCAGAGCCTGTTCGCCGTGGGGCGGTGCGGGATGCAGGCGCAGTGGTCCAACCAGGCCGTCACGTTCGACAGCTCGCTCGGCGGTACCGTCGAGATCCTCCGCATGCCGTCGATGTCCGGCAGCGCCGCCGACGCGGAGCTCTGGTACAAGGCCTCGATGTACTTCGCCGTCGCCGCCGGCTCGCCGAACGCGGAGGCGGCCGCCGCCTTCGTGGACTGGATGGTGAACAGCCCCGAGGGTGGCACGACCCTCCTGGCCGAGCGTGGGGTGCCCGCCAACCTCGACGTCCGTGAGGCGGTCCTGCCCGAGCTCGCGGACTCGGACCGCAAGGCGGTGGACTTCATCGAGGCGATCGCCGACGAGCTCGGCGACCCGCCGCCGATCACCCCGCCCGGCGGCGGCGCGGTGGACGACGCCCTCGCACGGCACATCGAGGACGTGCTGTTCGGCCGCGCCGATCCGGCGACCGCGAGCGCGGCCATGGTCGACGAGGCGGCGGGGCTCCTGGGCTGACCCCGCCGCGATACAGTCGCACCGTCGAGGTCCCGGTGCTCCGCCCCGGGCCCGTGCCGTCAGCGGGAGGGAAGTGGGCAGTGGCCGGGATGCGCGTGGTGGGCATGAAGGACGTCGCGCGGCATGCGGGCGTCTCCGTGGGCACCGTCTCCAACGTCCTGAACCGTCCCGACATCGTCTCCCCGGACCGGCGCGAGCGGGTCGAGGCGGCGATCGCGGAGCTCGGCTACGTGCGCAACGACGCGGCCCGCCAGCTGAAGCTGGGCCGCTCCAGCACCGTCGGCGCGATCGTGCTGGACTCCGGCAACCCCTTCTACGCCCAGCTCGTCGGCGGCATCGAGGCCGCCGCCGAGGACTCCCAGCTGATGGTGATCGCCGGCAGCACCGGCAACCGCGAGCAGCGCGAACGGCTCTACCTCTCCCTGTTCGAGGAGCAGCGGGTGCGGGGGATCCTGCTGGCCTCCACGGGCTCGAGCGCGCAGATCGTCGAGGCGATCCGCGGCCGCGGCACCCCGGTGGTGCTGGTCGAGAGCGATCCGCAGGAACGCGGCTCCTCGGTGAGCGTCGACGACATCGCCGGCGGGGAGATCGCCGTGCAGCACCTCGCCTCGCTCGGGCGCCGCCGCATCGGCGTGGTCGCGGCACGGCAGGACCTCCGACAGGTCGCCGACCGTCTGCGAGGCGCGCGGCGTGCCGCGGAGACCGCCGGGGTCGGGATCGAGGTGCTCGAGGCGGAGGACCTCACCGTGCTCGCGGGTCGCACCGTCGGCGAGGAGATCGTGGCCCGCAGCACCGCCGAGCGGCCCGATGCCGTGTTCTGCGTCAACGACCTGCTCGCCGTCGGCGTGCTGCAGGCCTTCGCCTTCCGGCACCAGATCGCGGTTCCCGAGGAGATCGCGCTGGTGGGCTACGACGACATCGCCTTCGCCCGCTCCACCGTGGTGCCGCTGACCTCCGTCTCCCAACCCGCCGACCTGATGGGCCGCACCGCGCTCGCGCTGCTCGAGGAGCAGATCGCCGACGCCTCCGCCCCGCCGCGGCACGTGAGCTTCACGCCGACCCTGGTGGAGCGGGAGTCGACGACGGGCTGAGGGACGCGAGAGCCGGGATGACGGGGCCGCTCCGTACAGTGGCCGCGGTGGACGGCGGCGTCGTGCAGCACATCGTCGGATCGACTCCGGGACTGTCGGATCTCAGACGTACATTCATCTGTCGCATGCTCGATGAGAACAGAAGGAGGCTGGTGGCGAGATGACGATCATCGCGTCTGCTCCTCCCACGCGGGTCGAGCCGCACGTCGACAGCGCTCACTCCTTCCTGGTGACGAGACGGGACCGCGGAACCGGTCGCTATGAGCGGCTCGGAGTGCTCACGCAGGTACAGGACGGGTGGGACTTCAGGTACTTCCGAGAGGTCGCCGAGCGCGCACGAGCGCGCGCGCTGCCCGGCATCCCGGTCACGGGCTCGGTGCGTCATCGCAGCGCCGCCGAGCAGACGGCGGTCGATGCGCTCGCCGATGAGGATGGACTGCTCCTCGTCGCGGAGCCGGACAACCCGGTGGATCCGGAGGCGCTCCTGGTGACCACGGTCGGCGGCACCGCGCTGGGATGGGTTCCCGCACCGCTTCTTCCTCTTCTGGATCTCGGGACGGACGTGCGCGCATCGGTGGCGCACGTGAACGGCAGCGATTCGCCGCCCCACCAGCGTCTGCTCGTGGAATTACGGGGGGATCTCCTGCGGCCGGGGGTTCTGGCCTCTCCTGCGTGGCGGCTCGTGGACTGACTGCACGTGGTCCCGTTCATGGGCCGCAGTGCCGTGGCGCATGGCGCTCCGTGGGAAGGCCGGATCGGAGAGTTCAGCCGTGCGCGCGGCTCACGGACCCGCGCTCCCGCGGCAGCAGCCGGTGCAGCTGCGTGACGTGCTCCGGCTCGAGCTCGTCGAGCGCGTGCACGCCCAGCAGCTTCATCGTGCGCACCACCTGCTCGGACAGGATCTCGATGGTGCGGTCCACGCCCGGGCGGCCGCCGGCCATGAGCCCGTAGAGGTAGGCGCGACCGATCAGGGTGAAGCGCGCGCCGAGGGCCACGGCGGCCACGATGTCCGCGCCGTGCATGATGCCGGTGTCGACGCCGATCTCGGTGTCGGCACCGACCTCGCGCGCGACCTCGGGCAGCAGATGGAACGGGACCGGGGCACGATCGAGCTGGCGCCCGCCGTGGTTGGACAGGATGATCCCGTCCACGCCCAGGTCGGTGAACGTCTTGGCGTCCTGGAGCGTCTGGACCCCCTTGATCACGAGCTTGCCGGGCCACATGCCGCGGATGATCTCGAGGTCCTCGAAGCTGATGGTGGGATCCATCGCGGAGTCCAGCAGTTCGCCCACGGTGCCGCCGGTCGAGGACAGCGAGGCGAACTCGAGGGTGGGTGTGGTGAGGAAGTCGAACCACCACCAGGGCCGCGGGATCGCGTCCAGCACGGTGCGGGCCGTCAGCTGCGGCGGGATCGAGAAGCCGTTGCGGGTGTCGCGCAGGCGCGCCCCGGCCACCGGGGTGTCGACCGTGAACTGCAGGGTGTCGAAGCCCGCGCGGGCGGCGCGTTCGACCAGGTCGTAGGAGATCTCCCGCTTCCGCATCACGTACAGCTGGAACCACTTGCGGCCGTGCGGCGCCGCAGCGGCGACGTCCTCGATCGAGGTGGTGCCCAGGGTCGAGAGCGTGAACGGGATCCCGGCGGCCTGCGCGGCGCCCGCCCCGGCGACCTCGCCCTCGGTCTGCATCAGACGGGTGAAACCGGTCGGGGCGATCGCGAAGGGCATCGCGCTCGAGCCCCCGAGCATCTCCCGTGAGGTGTCGACCGTGGAGACGTCCCGCAGGACGCCGGGATTGAACTCCACGTCGGCGAAGGCCTGCCGTGCCCGGGCGAGGGAGAGCTCGGACTCGGCCGCGCCGTCGGTGTAGTCGAACGCCGCGCGGGGCGTGCGGCGCTTCGCGATCGCGCGCAGGTCCTCGATGGTCAGCGCGGCGCTCAGCCGGCGCCGACGGGCGTTGAGGTCCGGTGCCTTGAACTGCATCAGCTCGAGCAGTTCACGAGGCTGGGGGAGCTGTCGTCTCATCCGAGGGGTTCCTTCGCAGTGGGCGGTGGTGGAGTTCGTGGGTGGTGGAGCCGATGAACCCGCGGCGGCGGGGGATCACCCGGCAGCTGCGGACGGGCTGAACCTCTCCAGCTCCACACTGGAGCGCACCAGTTCGCGCAGCGTACCGGGCTGCTCGCCCACCGCTGCGAGAGTGCGGGCCTGCAGCGCCACGTTCCCCAGCGCCGTGGCCTCCATCGGGCCGGCCACCACCTCGATGCCGAGGGCATCGGCGGTGAGCTGGTTCAGCAGAGCGTTGCGGCTGCCGCCGCCCACCACGTGCAGACGCTCCGGCAACGGCATCCGCGCCAGGCGGCACGCGGCATGCAGCTCGTCCCGGTACGTCTCGGCGAGGGACTCGAGGATGCACCGCACCAGCTGCGCCGGGGTGCGGGGCCGCTCGTCCTCGCCCTCGAGCGGCTCGGCGGCCATCGTCACCCGATCGGCCATCCGGCCGGGCGCGAGGAACGCCGGATCGGTGGGGTCGATCCGGAAGCGGTGGGCGGGCATCACGGCGGCGGCAGCGAGCAGATCGTCGAGGTCGACTCGCGCCCCTTCCTCCTCCCACTGCCGGATCGACTCGCTGACCAGCCACATCCCGGCCACGTTCTTCAGGAAGCGCGTGGTGCCGTCGACCCCGCCCTCGTTCGTGAAGCCGGCCTCGAGCGCGGCCTCGGAGGCGACGGGGGCGCCGAGCTCGAGCCCGATCAGCGACCAGGTGCCCGAGGAGATGTACGCGACGGGGTGGGCGTCCTGGGCCGCAGGCACGGCGAGCACCGCCGAGGCGGTGTCATGGGAGCCGACGGCGATCACCGGCACCTCCCCGATCCCGAGCTCGACCGCGAGCTGCGGCAGCACCGTGCCCAGGCGCTCGCCGGGGGAGAGCAGCGGCGCCAGCAGGGCCGGGTCCACCCCGGCCGCGTCCAGCAGCTCGTGGGACCAGTCCTGCTCCGCGAGCGCGAGCATCCCGGTGCTCGAGGCGTTGGTGCGCTCGGTGCGGCGCCGCCCGGTGAGCAGGTAGCCGATCAGGTCCGGGAGCATCAGCAGCGACGATCCCTCCGGCAGCGCGGCGAGGCGGTCGTCGGCCACCAGCTGGTAGAGAGTGTTGAAGGGCTGCTGGGCGATGCCGGTCAGCGCGTACTGCCGCTCCCGGGGGACCCGCTCGGCGAAGGACTCCGCGACCCCGTCGGTGCGGTCGTCGCGGTACGCGATCACCCCGTCGAGGATCTCGCCGCTGCCGGGCACGGGGGTGCCGTCGGCCCCGACCTCGTCGGGACCGACCAGGCCGTAGTCCACCGCCCACGAGTCCACGCCGATCGAGGACAGCCCGTCCAGACCGCGCACCACGGCGAGGTCGTGGGCATCGGCCAGGCCCTGCCGGATCTCCGCCCAGAGGGCGTCGATGTCCCAGCGCAGGTGCCCGTCCCGCTCGACGAGGCGGTTCTCGAAGCGGTGCGCCGGGACCAGCTCGATGTGGCCGTGGTCGACCACGCCGAGCATCACCCGGCCCGAGGTCGCACCCAGATCGACCGCCGCGACGGCCAGCTGCCCGTCGGCCCCGTGCACGGCGCTCATCGCAGGAACGCGGCCGCGACCCCGGCGTCGACCGGGACGTGCAGACCGGTGGTGTGGGAGAGGTCCCCGGCCGTCAGCGCGAACACGGCGTTGGCCACGTTCGCGGGCAGCACCTCGCGCTTGAGCAGCGTGCGCTGGGCGTAGAACTCGCCGAGCTCCTCCTCCTTCACGCCGTAGACCTTCGCGCGGGAGGCACCCCAGCCGCCGGCGAAGATGCCGGAGCCGCGCACCACCCCGTCGGGATTGATGCCGTTGACCCGGATCTGGTGCTCGCCGAGCTCCGCGGCGAGCAGCCGCACCTGATGCGCCTGATCGGCCTTCGTCGCCGAGTAGGCGATGTTGTTCGGCCCGGCGAACACCGAGTTCTTCGAGGAGATGTAGATGATGTCCCCGCCCATGGCCTGGGCGATCATCAGTCGCGCGGTCTCGCGGGAGACGAGGAAGGAGCCGCGGGCCATCACGTCGTGCTGGAGGTCCCAGTCCTTCGCGGTGGTGTCCAGCAGCGGCTTGGACAGCGAGAGCCCGGCGTTGTTGACGATCAGGTCCAGGCCGCCGAAGGCGAGTGCGGCCTCGGCGACCATGTCGATCACGGCCTGCTCGTCGGAGACGTCGGCCCGCAGGGCGACCGCCTTGTCCGGCCCGCCCAGCTCCTCGGCGGCGGCCTGCGCGTTCTCGAGGTTCAGATCGGCGATCACCACGCAGGCGCCCTCGGCGACCAACCGCTCGGCGGTGGCCTTGCCGATGCCCGAGCCGCCGCCGGTCACCAGCGCGATGCGGGTGGCCAGAGGCTTGGGCTTCGGCCGGCGCTGCAGTTTCGCCTCCTCCAGGGCCCAGTACTCGATGCGGAACTTCTCGGACTCATCGATCGGGGCGTAGGTGGAGATCGCCTCGGCCCCGCGCATCACGTTGATGGCGTTGACGTAGAACTCCCCGGCCACCCGGGCGGTCTGCTTGTC
>DATGUQ010000068.1:0-9403 GCA_035301145.1 Brachybacterium sp.
CTCGGGCTGGGCGGTGCTGGCGTATGAGCCGATCGGTGGGAACCTGGTGATCGAGCAGTTCTACGATCAGCAGAACGGTGTGCCGGTGGCGACGATCCCGCTGTTCCAGCTGGACATGTGGGAGCACGCCTTCTACCTGGATTACCAGAACGTGAAGGCGGATTACGTCAAGGCGATCTGGGACATCGTGAACTGGGCGGATGTCCAGGCGCGGTTCGAGGCGGCGCGCAAGGGCGCCTCCGGTCTGGTCGTGCCTTCGGCCTGATCGGCTGGCTCGGGCCGGTCCCGCTCGGGCCGCTCCCGCTCGGGTGGGGCCGCTCGGCTGGCTCGGGCCGGTCCCACTCGGGCCGCCCCGCTCGGCTGGCTGAGGCTGGCCGCTGTCATGGGCGGGACGCTGGTGACACACGGTGGCGATATCGCCACGGCATGTCACCAGCGTCCCGCCCATCACGCTGTCCGGGTGCAGGCCGGGGCCCGCGATGTCCGGAGGTGCGGCTCGCGCTCGCTGTGCGGGGGCGGCCGGGGCCCGCGTCGTCCGGGACGCATCCGCCCCGCGCATCGGGCCCGAATCCGCCCCGCGCATCGGCCCCGAATCGGCCCCGCGCCGCGCGGAGGCGCCGAGGGCCCGTTCCGCCTCTGATGAACCGTTCCTCCACAGACCGTCCTCGTCCACAGAGACGGCCGTTCCCTGGAACCGCCGCCATCAGGCCGGGACGCTGAGGGGCATCGGCACGGTGCCGACGCCGGGACCTCCCGGCCTTCAGGAAGGACACCGCCATGCGCGACATCCAGACCGTCATCATGGGCAACGCCACCGCGGACCCGACCCTCGTGCGGCAGGAGGACGGGACCGTCTCCGCCAAGGTGCGGGTCGCCGTCACCGGGCGCTACTACAACGCCTCCCAGCAGGACTACGCCGACCGCAAGACCGAATTCATCACGGTGTTCGTGCGCCGTCAGCTGGCTCGGAACGTGATGCTCTCGGTGCGCAAGGGACAGCCGCTGATCGTCACGGGGCGGCTGCACAGCTCCGAATGGAGCGGGGACGACGGCGCGATGCGCTTCTCCCTGAACCTCCAGGCCGAGGCGCTCGGTCACGACCTCAGCTTCGGCACCGCCGCCTACCGGCGCCCCGACCGCGGCGAGGACGCACCGGACATCGATCCCTACACCGGCGAGGCCGTTCCGTCGCCGAGTGCGGCTCCGGCCGCCGAGAGCACCGGCGAGGACGCGGCGGAGGGGCGTGACCCCCTCACCGGCGAGGAACGCTCCGCGGAGGAATCCCTCGCGCCGTCGTTCTGATCGCTCGCCGTGCGGTCAGCCCGTCTCGGTGAGGGTCTGGATCAGGGCGGAGGAGATCTCCGGCAGCAGCGCGGCGCCGAGGACGTAACCGTCCTCGGCGCCGCGCTGCACCGCAGACCAGGTGGTGCCGTTCGCCAGCGCCGCGACCACGACACGGAGCCGGCGCCCCGCGTCCAGGTGACGCCCGCCGGCCTCCTCACGCACGGTCCAGGCGGTGGGCGCGAGATCGCAGGCGATCGCTCCGCCGGCGGCCAGATCGGGCCACTGCACCGATGCGAGCGCGGACAGCGGGTCCACCGCGGTCGCCGTGCCGTCGTCGAGATCGATCGGGGTCAGGTGCAGATCATCGGGAGCTCCGGTGCCGTCCCCGTCCGCTCCCAGCAGCGCGGCGAGCGAGGGCGAGGCCGCCATCAGCTCCGCGCTGCGGGCGAGGGCGAACAGGCGGGGCGAGGAGAGCGGACCGTCCTCCACGTGCCGAGCGACCTCGAGGACCGCCGCCGCCAGAGCGGCCGTGGGGGCGTCCAGGGGGTCGGGGGAAGTCGTCATCGGATCGAGAGGTCCCTTACAGGTTCGCCTGACAGAATGGTGAGAACGCCGCGGTGACGCGGCGGCACCAAACTGTAACCGGAGCCTTCGGACCACTGCCTGCGCAGCGGCCGCCGGGATCGTCGGCTCCGACACCGAAGCACCGAGGTTATCTGTGAGTTTCTCCGCCCCCTTCGGCGACATGCCACGGCCGCGCCCCCGGCCTGCCCCTGATGCGAGCACGAGCGGCCCCCGTCGGATCTCCCCGCTGGCGATCACCGCCGGTGCCATCGTGCTCCTGATCATCCTGCTGGTCATCGCCTCCGAGGTGTGGACCAAGTACCTGTGGATGGATCAGCTGGAGTACACCGATGTGCTGATGACCCGCTGGGGGACTCAGGCGGTGCTGTTCTTCGGCGGCGTCGTGCTGTTCGCGGTGCCGCTGTTCCTCAGCCTGCGCATGGCGTACACCAAACGGCCGGTGTATCCGCCGGTCACCCGGGAACAGGAGGCGCTCGAGCAGTTCCGCGCGGCCGTGGACCCGCTGCGCCGCGGCCTGACCTACGGTGCGCCGCTGGTGATCGGTGCCTTCGGCGGTCTGGCGCTCTCGCGCCGCTGGCAGGACGTGCAGCTGTTCCTCCACCCGCAGGACTTCGGGCAGACCGACCCGGTCTTCGGCAACGACATCTCGTTCTACGTCTTCACGCTGCCGCTCGTGGACCTGCTCATCTCCTTCGGGCAGTTCGTGCTGCTGGTCTCGATCGTGGGGGCGCTGATCGGGCACTTCATCTACGGCGGCGTCAGCTGGGGCCAGGAGAGCGGCCTCGAGGTCACCCGATCGGCGCGCCGGCACCTCGGCGTCCTCGCAGCGATCTACGTGCTGCTGCTCGGCGCCGGGCACTGGTTCCAGCGCTACGACCTGCTCACCGCCGTGCACCCGCGCTTCGAGGGTGCGTCCTACTCGGACGTCAAGGCGATCCTGCCCGCACAGACCATCCTCGCGATCGCCTCGATCGCGGTGGCCGCGCTGTTCGTGGTGTGGATCTTCCGTTCGGACTGGCGGATCCCCGCGATCGGCGCGGGACTGATGATCCTGTCCACCTTGGTGGTGGGCAGCCTCTACCCCTGGGCGATCCAGCAGTTCCAGGTCCAGCCGAACGAGCGTGCGCTCGAGCAGCCCTACATCCAGGACAACATCGACGCCACACGTGCCGCGTTCAACCTCGACGGCATCGAGGAGGTGCCCTACACGGCCAGCACCGATGCCGAACCGGGCGCGCTGCGTGAGGACGCCTCGACCACGGCCCAGATCCGTCTGATGGATCCTCACATCATCTCGCCGACGTTCGAGCAGCGAGAGGCGAACCGTCGCTACTGGGGCTTCGAGGACGTCCTCAGCGTGGACCGCTACGAGATCGACGACGAGCTGCAGGACACCGTCATCGGCGTGCGCGAGCTGCGCCCGGACAAGTTCGGCCTGGCCGAGCGCTCCTGGGTGGACCAGCACATCATCTACACCCACGGCTACGGCACCGCCGCCGCGTACGGCAACCGCCGCAACGCGGACGGCGAACCCTCGTTCCTGCAGTCCGGCGTGCCCGGCGATGGTTCGTTCGGCGACTACCAGGAGCGGGTCTACTTCGGCAGGCACTCCCCGGACTACTCGATCGTCGGCGCCCCCGAGGGCAGCGAGCCCGAGGAGTTCGACTACCAGCGCGGCGGCACCGACGAGGAGGAGGGAGGCGACCAGGTCTACAACACCTTCGAGGGCGACGGCGGCCCCTCCGTCGGCGGGTTCATGAACCAGCTGCTCTACGCGATCAAGTTCCGCGATCCGAACATCGTCATCTCGGACTACCTCAACGAGGAGTCGCAGATCCTCTACGACCGCGATCCGCAGCAGCGGGTCCGCGAGGTCGCGCCGTTCCTCTCGCTGGACTCCCAGATGTACCCGGCCGTGGTCGACGACCAGCTGGTGTGGGTGGTGGACGGGTACACGACCACGTCCGAGTACCCCTACGCGCAGTCCGTGGACCTCGACCAGACCGTCGACGACTCGCAGACCGACCCGAACTCCACCGCGGCGAACCGTGAGCGCTCGGCGAACTACATGCGCAACTCGGTCAAGGCGACCGTGAACGCCTTCGACGGTTCGGTGACGCTGTACACGTGGGACACGGAGGATCCGATCCTCAAGTCCTGGTCCGAGGTGTTCCCCGAGGCGCTGAAGCCCGCCTCCGACATCAGCGGCGAGCTCATGTCGCACCTGCGCTACCCGGCGGACTTCTTCAAGGCCCAGCGGGAGATCCTGGCGACGTATCACGTCACCGAGGCGGACGACTTCTTCACGCAGCAGGACTTCTGGCAGGTCCCGCCGGATCCGACGGTGCCCGCGCCGAAGAACCCCGACGGCACGACCGGTGATCAGGCGCCGCAGCCGCCGATGTACCTCACGATGCAGATGCCGGACGACGACTCCCCGCGCTTCATGGTCTCCTCGAGCTTCATCCCCTCCGAGGGGCAGAACGTGCTCACCGGGTATCTGGCCGTGGACTCCGAGACCGGTGACCAGAGCGGCAATCCCGCGGAGACCTACGGGGACATGACCCTGCTGGTGCTGCCGGCTTCGAACCCGGTCAACGGTCCCGGCCAGGTGCAGGCGACCTTCAATGCGGAGCCGAACGTCTCGCAGGCGCTGAACCTGCTGAAGTCGGGCAACTCCGAGGTGATCAACGGCAACCTGCTCACGCTGCCCGTCGGCGGCGGCCTGCTCTACGTCCAGCCGGTGTACCTGCAGTCCTCCGCCTCGGGCGGTGGCACCCAGTACCCGCTGCTGCAGATGGTGCTGGTCTCCTTCGGCGACAGGATCGGCTTCGCCCCGACCCTCGACGAGGCGCTCGACCTCGTCTTCGGCGGCGACTCCGGCGCGAGCGCCGGCGACGCAGAGGTCTCCGACACCGATGCGCCCTCCGGCACTGCCGACACCGAGACCGGTGAAGGCAGCGTCGACGAGGGCCAGGAGGGCGACGAGGGCCAGGACGCTCCGGCCGATGGCGAGGAGGGCCAGGACGCTCCGGCCGACGGCGAGGAGGGCCAGGGATCGTCCGCTGCGGACGGCTCCGCCGAGGAGCGTCTCGACCAGGCGCTGACGGACATGGATGCCGCGGTCGCCGACGCCGAGAAGGCGATGGAGGACGGCGACTGGGCCGCCTACGGTGACGCTCAGCAGCGGCTCTCCGACGCTCTCAACCGGGCCATCGAGGCGAACGAGGAGCTCGGCGGGAACGGCGTCCCGGCCCAGCCCTCCGACGGGGGAGGCGGCTGACCTGCCGCGGACCATCGCCCCGAGGACGCCCGACCGGCGCCGGCACACCGCCGGAACCGGCCGGGCGTTCCGCCGTTCTAGCAGGTGAACGGGTTGCGAACGTGGCATGGCCCACGTTGGGTGGGCCCTGGTTGGACTCGGCGGAGGCGGAGCCGTAAAGTAGCTGATGTCGCCGCGGGGTGGAGCAGTTCGGTAGCTCGCCGGGCTCATAACCCGGAGGTCGTAGGTTCAAATCCTGCCCCCGCTACGAGATGAGGGCCTGGATGGTGGAAACACCATCCGGGCCCTCTGTCATGCCTGGCACGATGACGACCATGGCTGCCCCCGAGACGCCCGAGTCGCCGGCCCCTCGCACTGTGCTGTTCATCGGCGACTCCATCACCGACTGCGGCCGGCGCGAGGATCACGAGGCGCTGGGACACGGCTACGTGCGGCTGCTCGCCGAGCACTTCGCCGCCCACGAACCCACCGCCACGGTGATCAACCGGGGGATCGGCGGGGACAAGGTCGCGGACCTCGAGGCCCGTTTCGGCGCCGACTGCCTGGCCCACGCCCCGGACCTGGTCACGATCTACGTGGGCGTCAACGACGCCTGGCACCGCTATACGCGGGGCGAGCACATCGACGACGCGGACTTCGCACAGGGCTACCGCCACCTGCTGGACCAGCTCGCCGCGACCGTCCCCGGCGCACAGGTGCTGATGATCGTGCCCTTCGTCGCCGACATCGACGCGCAGACCGCGCAGATCCACGAGGACCTCGACGGGAAGGTCGCGATCATCCGCCGACTGGCCGCCGAACACGGCCACCGCCTCGTGGACCTCGAGCTGATGCTCGCCACGGCCCTCGCGGCCGGGCACACGCCCCGCAGCATCGCCGAGGACGGCGTGCACCCCACCGCGGCGGGGCACCGCCTGATCGCCGACGCCTGGCTCGACGCCGCGGGCCGCTGAGGGCCGGGGCTGCAGCGGGTCAGCCCAGCGGGCCGGTCACGTCCATCGAGAGGAACCCGCGCCGTCCCGTCGGCCGTACAGGAAGGCGCCGCGGGCGTCGACCGGCGGCCGACGGTCCACCCGGATCGGCGCCGACGCCCCGGGCAGGCGCACCGTGACGGTCCCGCCCGCCTCCTCGCTCAGCAGCTGCCGCAGTCGTTCTGGCGCGGTCTCGTGGACGGCGAGCATCGGGGCGATACCCAGTCCCAGCAGTCCCCGAGCAGCGGGGCGGCACTGAAATGCCGCCCGAGGGGCTGATTTGACGACCAATTCTTGACTATGTGACCTTAGTCGCAAGGATCCCGCCTGCCGATGACAATCCCCTTTCATTAGGAGACTGCCATGGATCGACGAACCCTCTTCCGCGGTGGAATCGGACTCACCGCCGCCGCGGTGACAGGACTTGCCGCAGCGCCCGCGCTCGCGGAGAACGCCAGCAGTGATGACGCGCTGGACTTCATCCCAGCCGACGCTACGACCGCCCAGGTGGCCGATCTGCTCTTCGAGGGAGCGCCCGCCGCCGAGCGCGAGGCATACATCGAGCTCGCCACGAGCAAGCACCCGGATCTCTCGGGACGTGAGCAGCTCCGAGCAATCCTCCACGATGACGCTGGATCGGAGCCGAGCAACGACGCGATCACGCCGAGAGCGCTTCCGATTCTTCCGGCCGCTGGCATTGCTGCGCGTGCCTTGATCGCCGCAGCCCGGCGGTACGGACCCGCAGTGTTCAACTCGCTGAAGAACGCAGTCGGCAAGGGCTACTCGGCTTTCAACGCCTGGCTGGCCGAGCATCAGTTCGCCGGAGGCATCATCGTCGGGATCTCCGCCTCTGCGATCTACGGCGCGCTCAAGAGCATCCTCTTCTGAGATGAACTCACGCACCACCATCCGGTTCCTGCTCGTAGCTGCCGGCGCGGGCATCGCCTTCAGCTGGTTGCTGGACACAGTCCGCAGCGGATTCGAAGGCGGCCCGACAGCTCTCGCCGTCGGGCTCGTGCTCCTGTGTCTCGCGGGCGCGGCACTGACCCTCCGGAAGGGGCCAGGGACGTGACTGGCGTGCACTGAGCAGTGGACGCAGCGCCCCCACCTCACCAGTCGCCGCTGGTCAGGTGGGGGCGTTGCCGTTGCCGGTACCAGCTACGGTACGCACTTCGCCCGCAGCGACTCGACGTCGAGACACATCCACAGCGAACGGGACTGATGCGCGATCAGTTGTCATCTGGGGTGGGGCCGCCGGGTTCGCCGGAGGGGTCGATCCATCCCAGTCTCGGTGAGGCCTTCGGCGTCGTGCCCTCCTGGTTCCTCACGGTGCGCAGGGAGCTCCGCCGACTGGACAGACCGCGTTGGCGGGTGAGGCGAGCCCGAGCACCGCGAGCCGTGCCTGGCAACATTTCCCCCAATGACGGCGTGGACGACTCCTGGCACTTCACGATGGGCCGGGAGCACGTCAGCCAGGAGGCTTTCGAACGGGACTATCGGTGGATGCTCCGACCGGCTGTCGGGAGGCCGGCACCGCCCTCACCGCAGCGGTGCGGTGGCGTCCACCGAAAGGAACCCGCGCCGGAACGAGCGCGCATCGAGCACCACCACCTCCGCGGGCCGCACCGGATTGCGCAGGTGCACGTGCCCGCTCGCGGCATCGGCGCCGACGAGGGCGAAGACGTGGTTGGGCGGCAGCGGCCCGGCGACCGTGCCCACGCGAGGGCTCAGCGGATGGGTGGAGGCGCACAGCGCCCGTCCCTCGGCCCTCCAGGCGAGGATCTGCGCGGCATCGGGGAACCGCAGCCGGGTGCGCACCCGCTCGCCCGTGAGCAGCTCGAGGCCGAAGCGGGCGACGCCGCGCTGCAGCATCCCGTAGCCGCCCGCGACATGCCCGGCGATCGCCTTCTCGAGCACGCCCGCCCAGCCGGGGTTCGCGCCGTCCCGCCGGGCGTACTGGAACCTGCCGTGCTCGTCGACGGGCAGGCGCCGGTCCACCAGCAGCGGGCCGTCCACGCCCGGCAGATGCACGGGGACGAGGCCGTCCTCCTCGGCGCCCACCAGGGCGCGCAGCCGCTCGGGCGCCGTTTCGTGGAGAGCGAGCAGCGGCGCCATCAGCCAGCAGTCCCCGAGCCGGCCCTGCCGTGGCCGGCGCAGCACTTCCGGTGCGAGGGGTCCGCGGTCCAGGGCGAGGGCGACGGCGTGCGGGCCGAGGGAGAGGTGCAGCACCTTCCCGTGCGAGGCCGCGCCGTCGGCCGCCGCCGCGTCGGCCCTGAGAGCCTCGTGGGGCGATCTGCCGTGCGCGCTGGCCGCCCCGAGATGCGCGACGCGCGCCCGCCCGTCGAGGGCGAGCGCGCGCAGGGTGCGGCGCCAGGTGCGCACGCGCGGGCGGGAGCTGCTCACGAGGCCCGCCGCCCGTCGGTCATCGGGACGCTCAGTGCGCCTCGGCCGGGACGATCTTCTGCCCGGTGCGCTCCATGACCTCCGCGAACCAGGGCTGGGAGATGTCGAAGGCCTTGTGCCCGGCGACGCGGTCGAACTCGACCGCACGCAGCACGTCCCCGCGCTCCTCGTCGTGGCCGATGAGGCCCGAGCCGCCCTCGAGGGCGACCTGCACCGCGTAGTCGGTCATCGACTTGATCAGGCGGATGTCCTCGGGGTTCGCCTTCGCGGAGCGGGAGAAGTAGCCCGACTTCTGGACCATGACCTTCTCGGCGCCGAGCTTCTCCGCGAACTGCTTCGCGAACCACTGGCCGGGGTTGATCGTGTCGATCTTGACGTGGCCGAAGGGGTCCTTCTCCGGCTCCTCGCCCCGGGCCTGCATCTCGGCGACGATCTCGGGGATGCCCGCGCCCTCGGACAGGAAGATGTTCACGCAGCCGGACTCGTCCATGACCTTCTTCAGGCGCTCCGCCTCCGCCTCGATGTCGAGCTTCAGCTCCGGCAGGAACACGGCGTGGACGTCCCAGCGCTCGGCGGTGTGGCCGATGCCGGGCAGCCACTGCTGCTTCGAGTGCCAGTCCTGGTAGTACTCCGCGGCCTGCGCGGTGAGGTAGCCGCAGGCACGGCCCATGATCTCGTGGATGATCAACATCTTCGGGTTCGAGCCGTGCTCGGCGATGATGTTCTGGGCGAAGACGCTGGTCTGCTCGGCGGCGGACTTCGCGCCGAGCGACTGACGGATCGGCACGATGTCGTTGTCGATCGTCTTGGGCAGGCCCACCACCTGCAGCTCGTGGCCGTTGTCGTGGAGGTACTCCGCCAGGTCCGCAGCGGTGGT
>DATGUQ010000069.1:0-21220 GCA_035301145.1 Brachybacterium sp.
CGCCGATGCCCGCTCGCTCCTCCAAGCCCCGCCCCCTGTCCACGGTGCTGATCGCCAACCGTGGGGAGATCGCGGTGCGGATCGCACGGGCCTGCCGGGACGCCGGACTCCGCTCCGTCGCGGTCTACGCCGATCCGGACCGCGACGCCCTGCACACGCAGATCGCCGACGACGCCTACGCGCTCGGCGGCACGACTGCGGCGAGCTCCTACCTCGTCGTGGACAAGATCCTGGACATCGCCCACCGCTCCGGTGCCGACGCCATCCACCCCGGCTACGGGTTCCTCTCCGAGCGCGCGGACTTCGCCCAGGCCGTGATCGATGCGGGGCTGACCTGGATCGGGCCGCCGCCGTCGGCGATCGAGAAGCTCGGCGACAAGGTCTCCGCGCGCCACATCGCCCAGAAGGCCGGCGCTCCGCTGGTGGCCGGCACCAAGGATCCGGTGAAGAACTCCGACGAGGTCGTGGACTTCGCGCGCGAGCACGGTCTGCCGATCGCGATCAAGGCCGCCTTCGGCGGCGGCGGTCGTGGCCTGAAGGTGGCCCGCGAGGAGACCGAGGTGCGCGAGCTGTTCGACTCCGCGGTGCGCGAGGCCGTCGCCGCGTTCGGCCGCGGCGAATGCTTCGTGGAGCGCTTCCTGGACTCCCCCCGCCACGTCGAGACCCAGTGCCTGGCGGACATGCACGGCAACGTGCAGGTCGTCTCCACCCGTGACTGCTCCCTGCAGCGCCGTCACCAGAAGCTCGTGGAGGAGGCGCCCGCGCCCTTCCTCTCCTCTCAGCAGAACGCGCAGCTGGTCAGCTCCTCGAAGGCGATCATGCGCGAGGCCGGCTACGTCGGCGCCGGCACCTGCGAGTTCCTGATCGGCATCGACGGCACCATCTCGTTCCTCGAGGTCAACACCCGGCTCCAGGTCGAGCATCCCGTGACCGAGGAGGTCGCCGGGGTGGACCTGGTGCGCGAACAGCTGCGCATCGCCGCCGGGGAGCGCATCCTCGACGAGGACCCCGTCAGCCGCGGCCACTCCTTCGAGTTCCGGATCAACGGCGAGGACCCGGGCCGCGGCTTCATGCCCGCGCCCGGCAGGATCCAGCGCTACGACGTGCCCTCGGGCCCGGGTGTGCGCATCGAGTCCGGGGTGCGCACCGGGGACGAGGTCTCCGGGGCCTTCGACTCGATGCTGGCCAAGCTCGTCGTCACCGGCGCCACCCGCCGGGAGGCGCTCGAGCGCTCCCGCCGCGCGCTGGCCGAGTTCCACATCGAGGGCATCCCGACGGTCCTCCCGTTCCACCGCAAGGTGGTCGAGGACGCGGCCTTCGCCCCCGAGGACCCCGAGAAGACCTTCTCGGTGCACACCACCTGGATCGAGTCCGAGTTCGACAACGACCTGCCGGCCGCGCCGCTGCCCAGCCAGCCCGAGGAGGCCGAGGATCGCGAGGCCGTGGTCGTCGAGGTGGACGGCCGCCGGGTCGAGATCAGCCTGCCCGCCTCGCTGCGCGCGCCCCAGGCCCCCGTGCGACAGCGCCGCAAGCGGCAGCACCGTGCGGCCGGGGAGGCCGCGGGCAGCGGCAACAGCGTCTCCGCACCGATGCAGGGCACCATCGTCAAGGTGGTCGCCGAGGAGGGTCAGTCCGTGGCCGACGGTGACCTGCTGATCGTCCTCGAGGCGATGAAGATGGAGCAGCCGATCACCGCGCACCGCTCCGGCATCGTCAAGGGCATCAGCGCCGAGATCGGGGCGACAGTCTCCGCCGGTGCCGTGCTCTGCTCGATCGAGGACTGACCTGCAGGCCCCAGGTCGCTCTCCCGGCCCCGGGCCGGTCCCGTCCCTCAGGCGTCCGGAGCGAGCACCCGCTGCCTCGCCACCTCGGCCAGCGAGCCGGTGAGCGAGGGATAGATGGTGAAGGTGCCCGCGACCTGCTCAGCGGTGAGCCGGTGGGCGACCGCGAGCGTGTAGGGCAGGATCAGCTCGCTCGCCCGTGGGGCGACGACCACCGCACCGATCACGGTGTGAGAGCCGGGCCGCACGATGAGCTTCACGAACCCCTCGGTGAGGCCCTGCATCTTCGCGCGGGGGTTCGTGTCCAGGCGCAGCACCATCACCTCGCCGGAGACCTCGCCGTCGAGGACCTCCTGCTCGCTCACGCCGACCACGGCGATCTCGGGACTGGTGAAGATCGCGGAGGAGACCTGGGCGGCGATGAGAGGGGAGACGGCGTCGCCCAGCGCATGGTGCATGGCGATGCGTCCCTGCATCGCCGCGACCGAGGCGAGCGGGTACACGCCGGTGCAGTCGCCGGCGGCGTAGATGCCCCGCACCGAGGTGCGGGAGACGCGGTCGGTCTCGATGTGCCCGGAGTCCCGTACGCGCACCCCGGCGGTCTCGAGCCCGAGATCGGCGGTCCAGGGGATCCCGCCGATGGCGATCAGCACGTGGCTGCCGGCGATCTCCTCGCCGGTGGTGAGCGTCACCACGACCCCGTCGTCGGTGCGCCGCGCGGTCTCGGCACGGGAGCGGGAGCGCACGGTGACGCCGCGGCGGCCGAAGGCCTCCTCGAGCACGTCGGCGGCCTCCGCATCGGTGCCGGGCAGCACCTTGTCTCGCGAGGAGACCAGGGTGACCTCGCTGCCCAGGGCCCGGTACGCGCTCGCGAACTCGGCACCGGTCACGCCGGAGCCGACGACGATCAGGTGCTCGGGCAGGGCGTCCAGCTCGTACAGCTGGGTCCAGTTCAGGATCCGCTCGCCGTCGCAGGGGGCGCTGTCCAGCTCCCGGGGGCGAGCCCCGACCGCGAGCAGGATCACGTCCGCCTCGAGGCTCTCGATCCGCCGCCCGTCGCCGGCGAGCACCTCGACGCGGTCCGGCCCGTCCAGCCGGCCCGTCCCGTCGACGACCCTCACGCCGGCCTCGACCAGGCTGGAGCGGATGTCGACGGACTGGGCGGCGGCGAGCTCGCGCACGCGGGCGTTGACCGCGGCGAGGTCGACGTTCAGGGAGTGGGCGGTGGGGGCGGTGCCGTTGTCGGCGTCGCGGATGCCCAGCTGCTGGGAGCCTCCCACGAGGTCGAGCACGTCGGCGGTGGCGATCAGCGTCTTGGAGGGCACCACGTCCGTGATCACCGCGGCACCGCCGATGCCGCGCTCCTCGACGAGCACGGTCTCCGCGCCGTGCCGCGCCGCGGTCAGAGCGGCCTCGTACCCGCCGGGGCCCCCGCCGATGATCACCACCCGGACGCGGTCCCCCGCGCTGGAGACACGACGGGGGTCCGAGGGGAGGGCGGTGCTGGGATCGGTCACGGCCCCATTGTGGCAAAGACTGCACGCCGGGGAGCGGTTCTCGCCCGTCCGCCGGGCCGTCTGCGCTACCTTCGGTCCATGACGTCTTCCGTTGCCGATCCGTACCAGCTCGCCCGTGAGGCCGCCGCCGCCATCGCCGAGGCCAGCGGCGTCCCCGCCCACGATCTCGCCCTGGTCCTCGGCTCGGGATGGTCCGGTGCCGCGGACCTGCTCGGCGAGACGGTGTGGCAGGCCGACGCGAGCACGATCCCCGGGTTCCGACCGCCGGCCGTCGCGGGCCACGTCGGCACGCTGCGCTCGATCCGGGTGGAGGGCACCGGGGCACGCGCCCTGGTGCTCGGCGCCCGCACCCACTACTACGAGGGCGCCGGTGTGGACGCGACGGTCCACGGCGTGCGCACGGCCGCCGCGACCGGTGCCCGCACCATGGTGCTGACCAACGGCTGCGGCGGGATCGACCCCTCCTGGGCCCCGGGCACCCCGGTGCTGATCCGCGACCAGATCAACTTCACCGGTGCCACGCCGCTGCGCGGCGCCGACTTCGTGGATCTCACCGACCTGTACACCCCGGCGCTGCGGGCCGTCGCCCAAGAGGTCGACCCGAGCCTCGACGAGGGCGTGTACATGCAGTTCTCGGGCCCCAGCTACGAGACCCCCGCCGAGGTGCACATGGCGAGCGTGCTCGGCGCCGACCTGGTGGGCATGTCCACGGCGCTCGAGGCGATCGCGGCCCGCCGGGCCGGGATGGACCTGCTGGGCATCTCGCTGGTGACCAACCTCGCCGCGGGCATCAGCGGCGACGCGCTCAGCCACGAGGAGGTGCTCGAGGCCGGTCGGGAGGCGGGCCCCAGGATCTCCCGCCTGCTGGCCGAGACGGTGCGCCGGATCACCGGGGGCGGCTCGGCGCCGGGCGGCGACGCGGGCGCCTCGGCATGAGCGTCGAGGCGGGGCTGCGCACGCGCGTCGAGGCCTGGATCCGCGACGATCCGGATCCGGCGACCCGCGCGGCGCTCGAGGCGCTGCTCGAGGAGGCCGAGACGGGCAGCGCCGCGGCGCTGGACGAGATCGCCGACGCCTTCGCCGCCGATCTGCAGTTCGGCACGGCGGGCCTGCGCGGCGCGATGGCGCCCGGTCCGAACCGGATGAACCTCGCCGTGGTCTCCCGCGCCGCGCGCGGCCTGGCGGACCATCTCCGGCTGGACGTGGGCCTGGACCGACCGCACGTGGTGATCGGATACGACGCCCGGCACAACTCCCGTGACTTCGCCCGCCGCTCCGCGGAGATCATGACGGCGGCCGGCTGCCGCGTCCAGCTGCTCGAGCGCTTCGGACCCACTCCCCTGGTCGCCTTCGCGGTGCGGCACCTGGCGGCGGACGCCGGCATCGTGGTGACCGCCTCCCACAATCCGCCCGCGGACAACGGGTACAAGGTCTACCTGGGCGGGCGCGCCGCCGATCCCGAGGGGCGCGGCGTACAGATCGTGCCGCCGTCGGACTCGCAGATCGCCGCCCGCATCGCGGCCGTCGGCCCGGTGCGCGAGATCCCCGTCGCGGAGTCCGGGGTCGAGCTGCTCGGCGACCGGGTGCGCGAGGACCACCTCGCGGCGATCAGCGCGCTGCCGGATCCGCAGGGGCCCCGCGAGGTGCGGATCGTGCACACCGCGATGCACGGCGTGGGCACCGAGACGGCGCTCGCGGCCCTGCACCGCGCCGGCTTCACCGAAGTGCACACCGTCTCGAAGCAGGCGGAACCGGACCCCGACTTCCCCACCGTCGCCTTCCCCAACCCCGAGGAGCCCGGCGCGATCGATCTCGCTCTCGAGCTCGCCCGCACCGTCGAGGCCGACGTGGTGATCGCCAACGACCCCGATGCGGACCGCTGCGCGGCGGCGGTGCAGGATCCGCACCGGGGCGCGTGGCGGATGCTCACCGGCGACGAGCTGGGCGTGCTGCTGGGCGACCACATGCTGCGCCGACACGGGTACCGCGGCGTCCTGGCCCGCTCGATCGTCTCCAGCCGCTGGCTGGCGGCGATCGCCGAGAACGCCGGGCTGCGGGCCGCGGCCACGCTGACCGGCTTCAAGTGGATCGCCCGCGAACCCGGGATCGTCTACGGGTACGAGGAGGCGATCGGCTACTGCGTGCAGCCCGACGTGGTGCGCGACAAGGACGGCCTCTCCGCGGCGCTGATGGTCGCCGAGATGGCGGCGTGGGCGAAGGCCGAGGGCACCACGCTGATCGGCCGGCTCGACGAGCTCGCCGCCGAGCACGGCCTGTACTCGACCTCCCAGCTCTCGATCCGGGTCGAGGACCTCTCCCGGATCGGCGCGATGATGGAGCGGCTGCGCCAGGCACCGCCCACGACGCTGCTGTCCTCACCCGTGGTGGAGGACCAGGACCTCTCCCGCGGCTCGGTGGCGACCACCGGCCTGCCACCCACCGAGGGGATCCTGCTGCGCAGCGAGGACGACACCCGGGTGGTGGTGCGCCCCTCCGGCACCGAGCCGAAGCTCAAGTGCTACCTCGAGGTCGTCACGCAGCTCCCCGACGGCGCGACCGGCGCGCAGATCGGACAGATCCGCCGCAGCGCCGATGCGCGCCTGGAGTCGCTGGAGGACGAGCTGCGCGCAGTGCTCGGCGCGGACTGAGGCGACGGGCGCCCGCAAGGACCCGGCCGGGCCCTCTCCCGCCTCAGTACCCGCTGCCCGAGCCGCCCTCGAGGATCGCCCGGGAGGAGGACAGGCCCAGCCGGCTCGCGCCCGCGGCGACCATCGCCTCGGCGGCCTCGCGGGTGCGGATCCCGCCCGAGGCCTTGACGCCCAGGCGGTCCCCGACCGTCCTGCGCATCAGGGCGACGGCGTGCTCGCTCGCCCCGCCGGCGGGATGGAAGCCCGTGGACGTCTTCACGAAGTCGGCACCGGCGCGCTCGGCCGCCTCGCAGACGGCGACGATCTGCTCATCGGTGAGGGCGGCGGACTCGATGATCACCTTCAGCACGACGGGGGCCTTGGCCACGTCCCGCACGGCGCGGATCTCGTGCTCGACGGCGTCGTACTCGCCGGCGCGGGCCAGGCCCACGTTGAGGACCATGTCCACCTCGTCCGCGCCCCTGGCCACCGACTCACGGGCCTCGAACGCCTTGACCTCGGCGGAGTGCTGGCCGGAGGGGAACCCGCACACGGTCGCGACCTTCACCGTCGTCTCCACCGGGAGCATCGAGGGCGAGACGCAGACGGAGAACGTGCCCAGCTCCTCCGCCTCGCGCAGCAGCGCGGTGACGTCGGCGGCGGTGGCCTCGGGCTTGAGCAGGGTGTGGTCGATGAGGGCGGCGAGCTGAGCACGGTCGAGAGAGGTCATGTTCAGATCCTGGCAGATGCACCCGTCCCTGCGCATCCGAACCGGGCTCGATCGTGCGGTGTTCGGCCCCCGGTCCGGTGCGCTCCCCCTCCCCCATGCCCTCGGCGAGTCCCGGCCCGGCGCGGATCCGACGGCGTGCTGCGGATCTGACGTGGCGCGGCAGCTGACCTAGACTGGACGGCCGTGACCAGTCCCCCTCCGCCGTCCCGGGTCCCGCGCCGGATCGTCCTGCTGACCGGCCCCTCGGGGAGCGGCAAGGGCATGGTGGTGCGCCGCTCCGGCGTGCCGGGGCTGAACCTCGACGACTTCTACCGCGACGGCGATGATCCCTCGCTGCCGCGGCGTTTCGGCATCCCGGACTGGGACCTGCCCGCCTCCTGGGACGACGGCGCGGCGCTGGCGGCGCTCACCGCCCTCGCCCACGACGGTGTCGCCGAGATCCCCACCTACTCGATCGCGCAGTCCCGGCGCACCGGCACCGCACGCCTCGAGATCGGGGACGCGCCCGTGCTGATCGCCGAGGGGATCTTCGCCGCCGAGCTGATCGCGCCGATCGCGGCGGCCGGGCTGCTGGCCGACGCGATCGTGCTGGACCGCCCGGTGCCGGTGGTGTTCGTGCTGCGGCTGCTGCGCGATCTGCGCGAGCACCGCAAGAGCGTCCCGATCCTCCTGCAGCGGGGCACGGCGCTGGCCCGCCAGCAGAGACGGGACATGGCGCGCTGGAAGCGAGCAGGGCTGCGCCCGTACGGTCTGCGGGCGGCCGTGCAGCGCCTGCGCGAGCTGGTGCGGCTGGCCGAGGCCGAGCGGCGCTGCCGGCCGGTGGGCGCCGCGACGGCGCGGCTGCGGATCGCTGCGGTGTGCTTCCTGCGGGAGGCTCCGGCCGGCTCCGCGCACCGCACCGAGCTGCTGTGCGTGCGCAAGCACGGCACCGGATCCTGGATGCAGGTGGGCGGCAAGCTCGATCCCGGGGAGAGCGCCCGGGACGCGGCGCTGCGCGAGGTCGAGGAGGAGCTCGGCGCGGTGCTCGAGGACACGGACCTCGAGGTGCTGGGGGACTTCGAGGCGATCGCGGCGAACGAGCCGGGGACCGTGGTCCGCTCGAGCGTCTTCGTCACCCGTGCGCCGCTGCCCGCACCGCTGCGGGTGCGGGCCGAGCTCGCGGACCATCAGTGGATCCCCGTCGCCGACGAGGTCCCGCCGGGCGAGGCCGGCCGGTTGGCGCCGCTGATGGTCCAGCACATCCTGCCCGCGCTGCGCCGTCGCGAGGCGGGCTCGGCCCCGGGACCCTCCGGGCCGAGCCGCCGGGGCTGAGCCCCGGCGGCCGCCGGTCCGCTCAGGCGAGGCGGTCCTTGACGATCCGGCGCG
Source organism: Brachybacterium sp. (assembly GCA_035301145.1). Taxonomy (GTDB): domain Bacteria; phylum Actinomycetota; class Actinomycetes; order Actinomycetales; family Dermabacteraceae; genus Brachybacterium. Next base: position 8,021 of record DATGUQ010000069.1, read on the forward strand.
GCGGGACCGCGGTGCCGGGCGCGGCGAACCTCCACGACCCGGTGAGCGACTCGATCGCGCGCGGCATGCGCTCGGCGGTGTCGGTGTGCAGGCGTGCGAGCACGTCCCCGGCCCGGACCTCGTCGCCGATGTGCGCCTCGATCTCGACCCCGGCCGCGGCCTGCACGGCCTCGCCCGGGCGGGAACGGCCGGCGCCGAGCCGCCAGGCGGCCACGCCCACGCCCATCGCGTCGAGGCCGGTGACCACGCCGTCCTCGTCCGCCCGGACCTCCTCGACGTGCTCCGCGACCGGCAGCGGCGCGTCGACGTCCCCGCCCTGGGCGGAGATCATCGCGCGCCAGGTGTCCATGGCGCGGCCGTCGGCGAGCGCCGCCTCGACGTCGGGGTCGCGCACCCCGGCGGCCTCGAGCATCTCCCGGGCCAGGGCGCAGGTCAGCTCCACCACGTCGGCGGGGCCGCCGCCGGCGAGCACCTCGAGCGACTCGCGCACCTCGAGCCCGTTGCCGGCGGTGCGGCCCAGCGGTGCGGACATGTCCGTCAGCAGGGCGACGGTGCGCACGCCGGCGTCGGTGCCGAGCTCGACCATGGTGCGGGCGAGCTCGCGGGCGTCGGCCTCGTCCTTCATGAACGCACCGGCACCGGTCTTGACGTCGAGGGTGAGCGCGGCGGTCCCCTCGGCGATCTTCTTGGACATGATCGAGGAGGCGATCAGCGGGATCGCCTCGACGGTGCCGGTGATGTCCCGCAGGGCGTAGAGCTTCCTGTCCGCGGGCGCGAGACCGGAGCCGGCCGCGCAGATGACGGCACCGGCGTCCTCGAGCTGGGCGAGCATCTCGCTGTTCGTGAGGTCCGCGCGCCAGCCGGGGATGGCCTCGAGCTTGTCGAGGGTGCCGCCGGTGTGGCCGAGCCCGCGGCCGGACAGCTGCGGGACGGCGACGCCGTAGGAGGCGACCAGGGGCGCGAGCGGGAGGGTGATCTTGTCCCCCACCCCGCCGGTGGAGTGCTTGTCGGTGGTGGGCCTGGACAGCGCGGAGAAGTCCATCCGCTCGCCGCTGTCGATCATCGCGTGGGTCCAGCGGGCGATCTCGGGCCGCTCCATGCCGCGCAGGAAGATCGCCATGGCCAGGGCCGCCATCTGCTCCTCGGCGACGACGCCGCGGGTGTAGGCGTCGATCACCCAGTCGATCTGCTCATCGGCGAGGCGGTCGCCGTCGCGCTTGGTGCGGATGACGTCCACGACGTCGAAGGGTTCGACGGCGGGGGCTGCGGGGTCGGTCATGAGGTGCTCCTCGAGGTAGGTGGCGGCCCCTGACGGACCGCGCGGGACGGGGCCGCGCTCTCGTCGGCCCCGGTGGGGTCAGGGTCGGAGGTCGTCGGGTCCGAAGGCCTGCGGCAGCACCTCGTCCATGCTCCGCGGGCCCGCGGGGGTGAGGATCACGAGATCCGGTGCTGCGTGCTCGGACAGCAGCTGTCGGCAGCGGCCGCAGGGCATCACCACGGTGCGCTCGTCGCGGCCGAGGCTCTCGTCGCCGCCCACGCAGACGAAGCGGCGCAGGCGCCCGCCGCCGCCGGCGATCAGTTCGCTGATCAGCCCGCACTCGGCGCACAGCGTGACGCCGTAGCCGGCGTTCTCGACGTTGCACCCGCGCACCAGGCGACCGTCGTCGGTGAGGGCGGCGGCACCCACCCGGAAGCGCGAGTACGGGGTGTAGGCGCGCTCCGCGATCTCGCGCGCCGCGCTGAGCAGCTCGTCGAACTCGGTGCCGGACGGCCCCCGCACGGGGCGTTCGCTCATGCTCATGCCCTCGATGGTCTCACTGCTTGATGTAGGGCTGGCCGTTCGCGGCCGGCACCCGCACCCGGCCCACCACGCCGGCCACCGCGAACAGCGCGACGACGTAGGGGAGCATCAGCAGGAAGTCGCCGGGGATGGAGACGCCGCCCTCCCCCGCGGACATGGTGCCCAGTCGCAGCTGGAGCGAATCCGCGAAGGCGAAGGTCAGCGCCGCCAGCAGGGCGCCGACGGGGTGGTAGCGGCCCAGGATCATCGCGGCCAGGGCGATGTACCCCTTGCCGGCGGACATCTCCTCACCGAAGGCGACTCCGGTGCCGATGGTCAGCGTCGCGCCGCCGAGGCCGGCCACGGCCGAGCCCAGCAGCACGTTCTTCCACCGCGTGAGGTTCACGTTGATGCCGACGGTGTCGGCGGCCTTGGGGTGCTCTCCGACCGAGCGCACCCGCAGGCCCCAGCGGGTGCGGAACAGTGCGACGGTCAGGCCCGCGACGATGATCCACATCAGGTAGACGAGGATGTTCTGCTCGAACAGCGCCGCACCGACCAGGGGGATGTCGGCCAGCAGCGGGATCCGCAGCGTGGGGAGGCGCATCGGCGCGTTGAACAGTCCGGGGTTGTCGCTCATCACGGAGCCGAAGAAGAACGAGGTGAGCCCGATCGCCAGCACGTTGAGCACCACGCCGACGATGATCTGCTGGACGTGGTACCCGACCGCGAACATGGCCAGCAGCGCCCCCATGAACATGGCCACGATCGGGGCGGCCAGCAGGCCGATCCAGACGCTGCCGGTGATCGAGCCGACCAGGGTGGCGCCGAAGGCGCCGAACAGCAGCTGGCCCTCGATCGCGATGTTGATGACGCCCGAGCGCTCGGAGAGCACCCCGGACAGGGCGCCGAAGGCGAGCGGGACCGCGAGCACGATCGTGCCCTGCAGCAGCGTGGTCAGATCGAGCGTGCGCTGGGAGATGACCCAGGTCATGAAGGCCAGGATCCACGCCACCGCGAACACGCCGATCAGGGGGATCCGCACCCGTGCCCGTGGCCGGGCGACACGGGCCTGCAGCAACCACAGTGCGGCGGAGGCGAGCAGCGCGATCACCGACAGCACGATCGATCCGACCATCGAGGGCAGCACGATCCGCTCGGGGATGAGTCCGAAGGGGTTCATGTCGCTGGGGTGGACCACCACATAGGCGGAGTCGACCCCGGGGATCCCGCGCAGCCCGAACGCCACCAGGGCGAGCAGGCCCAGCACGGTGGTGGCCGCCGGCAGGTGCCACCAGCCGGCGGGACGGGTGTCGTCGAGGGTCCTGGCGATGACGGAGTCGTCCGTGACGACGGGCGTCGTACTCATCCCTCCTCCTCCTGGTCGTCGGTGCGGTCCCGGGGGTGCTGCGCCGAGGGGGGCGGTCCTTCCGGTGCCGAGGGCTCAGCCGGTGAGGTCTCCGGGCCGCCGGTCGTCGCCGGGCCCGTGGTGGCAGCGGTCGCCTCGGCGTCCGCCACGTCGGACGTCTGGGCGGCGGTGGCCGCGGCGCGGGCACGCCGGGCGCCGCGCACGCGGGCGCTGCCCCCGGGATGATCCACGCGGCGCAGACCGATCAGGGTGCGCACCAGCGGCGGGGCGGCGATGAACAGCACCACCAGCACCTGGATCACCTGCACCAGGTCCAGCGGGACCCCCTGGTCGGACTCCATGAAGCGACCGCCCGTGGACAGGCCTGCGAAGAGCAGGCCCGCCAGCACGATGCCGACCGGGCCGGAACGGCCCAGCAGCGCCACGGTGATCGCATCGAAGCCGATGCTCCCGGCGACGCCCTCGGTGAGCCGGCGCTCGGTGCCGAGCACGTGGACGGCACCGGCCAGCCCCACCAGGGCGCCGGCGATGGCCAGCACCAGGAACGCGGTCCGCGCCGGGGAGATGCCGGCGACCTGGGCGGCGCGCGGGTTCGAGCCCACCGCACGGAAGTGGAATCCGATCGTCGAGCGGCTCATCAGCCACCACAGCGCGACGGCCGCGCCGGCGGCGAGGAACAGGCCCGCGTGGAGGCGGAACCCGGAGCCCAGCAGCAGCGGGAGCGCCGCGTTCTCACCGACCGACGGCGAGGTGGGCTGGGACTGGTTGGCACCGGTGAACGCCGCGGTCTTCAGCGCGAAGAACAGCAGATAGGTGGCGATCCAGTTCAGCATGATGGTGCTGATGACCTCGTTGGCACCGAAGCGCGCCTTGAGGAAGCCGGCGATACCGCCCCACACACCGCCGGCGAGGGTGCCGGCGAGCAGGCAGATCAGCAGGTGCACCACGATCGGCAGGTCGACGGTGAAGCCCACGTACCCGGCGGCCATGGCACCCGCGATCAGCTGCCCGGTGCCGCCGATGTTGAACAGACCGGCGCGGAAGGAGACGGCCATCCCCGCGGAGGCGATGATCAGCGGGGTGGCGACGGTGAGGGTCTCGGTGAGCGGGCGGAGCCCGGCGGCGAGGGCGGGCAGCAGCACGTAGGTGCCGGTGCCGCCGGCCTCGCGGACGCTCTCGGCCGTGCGCGTGTATCCCGGGACGTCGAAGAGCGCACCGCGGAACATCGCGCCGTAGGCCTGGGAGACGGACTGCCAGATCGCGGTCAGGGCGTCCGAGGGCCGGTCGAAGAAGTACCCGAGCGATGCCCGGACCTCCTGGTCCGCGATCACGATCAGCACGGAGCCGATCAGGAAGGCGAACACGAAGCTCATCACCACGACCAGCAGGTCGCCGCGGGCGATCCTCTGCAGGGTCCGCGACAGCGCGGTCTCGGCGGCCTCCGCGGGCGGCGGAGGGGTCTCCGCGCTGCCGCCGCCGATGCCGGGAGTGCTGCTCTCCGCCACGTCAGGAGTGCTCATGCGTTCGTCTCCTCCCGCTCGTACCTCGCAGTTCGTCGACACACAGGACTGCTCATGCGATGTCTCCTTCATCGGCGAGCTGGGAGTCGGTGGTGCGGGCCCCGGCGGCGACGGCCTCACGGGCGGCGTCGACGCTGTAGCCGGCCATCATCAGGCCCAGCACGTCGCGGTCCTCGTCCCCGGGGACGATCCCCAGGATCCGCCCGCCGTACATCACGGCGATGCGGTCCGCGAGCTGCGTGACCTCGTCCAGCTCGGTCGAGACGATCACGACCGGGGTGCCCTTGTCGCGCTCGTCGAGGAGGCGGCGGTGCAGGAACTCGATGGACCCCACGTCCACGCCGCGGGTGGGCTGGGAAGCGATCAGCAGGGCGAGCTCGCGGTTCAGCGCCCGCGCCATGACCACCTTCTGCTGGTTGCCGCCCGAGAGCGTGGAGACCGCCGAGCCGGCCGACTCCGTGCGGATGTCGAACTCCGGGATCAGCCTCTCCGCGTTCTGCCGGATCGGCCTCGGCCGCATCGCCAGGGCGCTGCCGAAGGGCGGGCGGTCGTGCTGGTCCAGCACCAGGTTCTCGGCGACCGAGAAGTCGGCGACCAGCGCGTCGTGGGTGCGGTCCTCGGGCACGAACCCGACTCCCGCGTCGAGCACCTGCTTGGTGGTGCGGCCCACCAGCTCCTGCCCCTCGAGCGTCGCCGAGCCCTGCACCGTCTCCTGCAGGCCCAGCAGCGCCTCGGCGAGCTCGGTCTGCCCGTTGCCCTGCACGCCGGCGATGGCGAGCACCTCGCCGTGGCGCACCTCGAAGGAGACGCCGTCGAGGGTGCGGGTGCCGGCCGCATCGATCACCCGCAGGTCGGTCACCTCGAGCGCCACCTCGCCGGGAGCGGCCTCGGCCCTGTCCTGGGTCAGCGACACCTGACGGCCCACCATCAGCGAGGCCAGCTCTGCCTGGTCGGCCGAGGGGTCGGCCTCGCCCACCACCTGGCCGCGACGGATCACGGTGATCCGGTCGGAGACCGCCTTGACCTCGCGGAGCTTGTGGGTGATGAACACGATCGAGGTGCCCTCGTCGCGCAGCTGACGCATGATCTCCATCAGCTCGTCGGTCTCCTGCGGGGTGAGGACGGCGGTGGGCTCGTCCAGCACCAGCACCTCGGCGCTGCGGCTGAGGGCCTTGATGATCTCGACCCGCTGCTGGGCGCCGACGGGGAGGTCCTCGACCAGCGCGTCGGGGTCCAGGTCGAAGCCGAAGCGGGCGGAGATCTCCCGCACCAGCGTCCGGGCCGCCGCGAGGTCGAGCAGGCCGCCCCTGGTCGGCTCGTGCCCGAGCACCATGTTCTCCGCGACGGTGAAGACGGGCACCAGCATGAAGTGCTGGTGGACCATACCGATGCCGGCGTCCATCGCATCGCCGGGATCCGCGAAGGAGACCGGCCTGCCGTCGACGACGATCTGACCGCCGTCGGGCCGGTACAGCCCGTACAGGACGTTCATCAGGGTGGATTTGCCGGCCCCGTTCTCGCCCAGCAGCGAGTGGATCTCCCCCGGTTCGACGACCAGGTCGATGGCGTCGTTGGCGACGAAGGTCCCGAAGGTCTTCGTAATCCCGCGCAGTTCGAGTTTCACAGCGTTCGCTTCCGTCGGTGCGGGCCGGGCGGCCGGCCCGGCGAGGTTCGGGACGTGGTGCGCGGTCCCCGCCCGGCGGCAGGGACCGCGCACCGGTCAGCGGGGCTCAGGCGCCCTGCGGGGAGGCCTTCGACTCGACGACCACGTCGCCGCTGATGATCTCCTGCTCGAGGGTCTCCAGCTCCTCGGTGAGCTCCGCGGGGACCTCGTCCTCGAAGTCGTGGTACGGGGCCAGGCCCACGCCGCCGTTCTCGAGCGTGCCCACGTACGGGGTGCCGTCGAACTCGCCCTCGGAGGCGCCGGTGATGACGTCCTCGACGCCCACGGTCATCTCCTTCATGACGGAGGTGAGGATGACGGACTGCGCCTCGGGGTCGGCGGCGTTGGTCTCGTAGCCGTCGGCGTCGACCCAGATCACCATGCGGTCCTCGCCCTCCTTGGCGGAGGCGAGGGTGCCGGCGCCCACGGGGCCGGCGACCGGCATGACGATGTCGGCGCCGGCGCTGTAGAACTCGTCGGAGACGGCCTTGCCCTTGGACTGGTCCTCGAAGGTGCCGACGATGGAGCCGGACTGCTCCTCCTTGTTCCAGCCGAGCACCTCGACGTCCTCGTCGTGGGTCTCGTTGTAGTGGGCGACGCCGTCGACGTAGCCGTCCATGAAGATGGTGACGGTGGGGATGTCCACGCCGCCGTAGGTGGCGACCTTGCCGGTCTCGGTCATCCCGGCTGCCAGGTATCCGGCCAGGAACGCGGCCTCGGCGGTGTTGAACTCGAGCGGCTTGACGTTGTCGAGCTCGATCGGGTCGCCGTCGGCGTCCTGGGCGGTGGAGTCCACGATCGCGAAGTCGGTGTCGGGGTGCTCCTGCGCGGCCGCACCGGTGGCCGGGGCCAGCAGGAAGCCGACGGTGATGATCAGGTCGCAGTCCTGGGTGACCATGTTGTTGATGTTCGGTGCGAAGTCGGAGACCGTGGTGGACTCCGCAGTGCTGGTCTGGATCCCGAGGGACTCCTCCGCGTTCTTCAGGCCCTTGTAGCTGGACTCGTTGAAGGACTTGTCGTCCCAGCCGCCGGCGTCCGAGACCATGCAGGCCTTGTAGTCGCTCGAGGCACCGCCGGCATCGCTGCCGCCGCCGGCGCTCTCCTCCGGGGCCGTGCCGCAGGCGGCGAGGGTCAGGGCGCCGGCGCCGGCCAGGGCGAGCGCGCGCGTGATGCTCTTCATGAGGGTTCCTTCGTCAGGTGCGGGGACGGGAGCGCCCCGAGGGTTCCGTGGCGACAGCGCTGTCGCAGTGCGCTTGGACCATATCCGCGCTGAGCACCCGCGGGGAGCCGGTTCGGTCCCAGTCCGTGAACCGTTATGAAATCGACGCGGATGTGCCGTATGGGAGCTCGCGCGGCCGCCCTGACGCCGCCGCGCGCCCCGTTCCCGTCACCGGGGCAGCAGATCGCGCTGGACGCACGCAGCCGCGAGCACCGAGGCGCCGATGCCGATCGCCCGCTCGTCGATCATCAGATCGCCCATGTGCAGGTCGTAGGTGCGCCCGCCCGGGGTGCGCGTGCCGAGCCGCGCGAGGGCGCCCGGGACCTTCTCCAGGTACCAGGCGAAGTCCTCCCCGCCCAGGGACTGCGCGGTCGGGTCGAGGTTGTCCAGGCCCAGCACGCCCTGCACGGCGGAGGACAGCACGTCGACGCTCCGCGGGGAGTTCGACACCGGCGGCACGCCGCGGTCGTGGCTCACCCGCGCCTCGACGCCCCACGGCCGCACCAGGTCGGCCAGGATCGACTCCAGCAGCTCCTCCGCCTTGTCCCACGCCTCGTGATCGAGGCAGCGCAGGGTCCCCTCCAGGGTGCCGCTGCTGGGGATCGCGTTGAAGGCCGAGCCGGCGTGGATGCTGCCCCAGGTGAGGTTCACACCGGAACGCGGATCCATCCGCCGGTTCAGCGCCGCGGGCAGCTGGGTGGCGATCGACCCGAGCGCGTAGACGAGGTCCTGGGTGAGGTGCGGGCGCGAGGTGTGCCCGCCGGCTCCGCGCACCTGGACCGTCACCGGATCGGTGGCCGAGGTGATGGGACTGGGCTTGAGTCCCACATGCCCCACGTCGACGCCGGGGTCGCAGTGCATGGCCAGGATCGAGTCGACGCCGTCGAGCACGTGCTGGCCGATCAGCTCGAGGGCGCCGCAGGGATGCATCTCCTCCGCGGGCTGGAACACCAGGCGCACCCCGCGGCGGAGACCGCCGGCATCGGCGACCCTCACCAGCGCGGTCGCCGCGCCCAGGACGGCGCTCATGTGGACGTCGTGCCCGCAGGCATGCGAGACGCCCTCGACGGTCGAGCGGAACGCCACCGTGGTGAGCTCGGGGATTCCGAGCGCATCCATGTCCGCGCGCAGCGCCATCAGCTCCAGGCCCGGGTCCTCCCCGGGGATGTCGCAGATCAGCCCGGTGTGCGCCATCCGCTGCGGGGCGAGCCCGAGCCCGCGCAGCTGCTCGTCGATGAAATCGGTGGTGGCGTGCTCCTGATGGGACAGCTCGGGGTGGCGGTGCAGGTGCCGGCGCACCGCACGGAGCTGCTCCTCGGTCTCGGCGACCGTCCGGGCGATCAGGCCCGTCGGCCCCAGCATCGACCGCTGCTGCGCGGTACCCAGCAGAACCTGCTGCGACTGCTCCACCTGTGCACTCCCCTGCGATCCGTCGGGACGACCCCGTCGCCGGTGCGGCGGGGCGACGCCCTCGCGGTGGCCGCTGCGGGCGGTCGACGTCAGCGCAGGCGGCCCAGCCCGCGCTCGTCGAACCGGGCCACGAGCGCCGGGAGATCCTGCGCCTGCTCGTCGGCGAGCACCAGCAGCGCGTCCTCGGTGTCGACGATGCTGATGCCGTCCAGCCCGACCAGGGCGATGTGGCGATCCGTCGCACCGTACACCGTGGCGCGGGAGGAGACGGCATCGACCGCGGCGCTTCCCAGCACCCGGACATCGCCGTCCGCCGCGCCGCGCTCCACGGCGGTGCTCTCGGGGACGGCGCCGCCCTGGTGCTCGCGCAGCTGCCGTGCGAGCGCGGCGAAGTCACCGACGTCGTCCCAGCCGAAGGAGGCCGGCACCACCGCGACCTTCCCGTCCACGGCCAGCGGCTCCGCCAGGGCGTGGTCGATCGCGATCGCGGTCAGGCGCGGCCACACCCGCTCGAGGACCTCCCGGTGCTGCGCCGTGCCGTGCGCGGCGGCGATCTCGCGGACCCCGGCGGCCAGGGAGGGGATCTGCCGGGACAGCTCGTCGAGCAGCACCGACGCCCTCACCACGAACATCCCGGCGTTCCAGAGGAACCGGCCGGCGGCCAGGAACTCCTCCGCGCGCCCGCGGTCCGGCTTCTCGACGAAGCGGATCACCGGATGGGCGCCGTCGGGCAGAGGGCCGGGCCCGTCGGCGGCGCGGCGCTGCTCGGGCACCGATCGCTCGATGTAGCCGAAGCCGGTGGCCGGACGGGTGGGCGCGATCCCGAGCGTCACCAGGTATCCGCCCGCTGCGGCGGCACGGGCGACCGCCACCGCGTCGGCGAAGGCGTCGGGGTCGTCGATCAGGTGGTCGGCCGCGAAGGATCCGATGACCGCCTCCGGCTGGTCCCGCTCGACCAGCGCCGCCGCGAGCGCGATCGCCGGCATCGAGTTGCGCGGGGACGGCTCGGCGACCACCTGCGCCGGGCCGAGGTCCGCCAGCTGCTCCCGCACCGCGGCCTCGTGCGCGGCTCCCGTCACCACGATCGGCGGCCGGTCCGCGAGGGGGGCCAGACGCTCGACGGTGCTCTGCAGGAGGCTGCGGCCGGTGCCCGTGAGGTCCAGCAGGAACTTCGGGCGGGCGCGGCGTGAGAGCGGCCACAGCCGAGTCCCGGCACCGCCGGCGGGGATCACGGGCACGAACGGGAGCGGGCGCATCGACCCAGCGTAACGAAGCGGGCCCCACCCAGGAGGCGGCCCAGCCGCCCTCTGCACGGCTCGCTCGGGAGCGCACAGCACAGCCCCTGCCTGGTGCTACGCTGGGAAGGCCCCTGTCGGGGGCGATGATGATGTCGCCGTGTCGTGAAATGCCCGCTCGCGGGCGGTCCACGTCGCGACCGCCGTCCGGAGCATCGATCCGGAGGACAGCCGGCCGCACTCCACGGCATCTCCTCACTGTTCCCGGCATCACCTCGACGCTTCTGGAGGATCTCCGTGGCTTCCGCCCAATCCGGGACGCTCTATCGCGGACGCGAGGGCATGTGGTCCTGGGTCGCCCACCGCATCTCAGGGATGCTCATCTTCCTGTTCCTGCTCGTGCACGTCCTGGACACCGCTCTCGTCCGCGTCTCCCCCGAGGCCTACAACGAGGTGATCGGGCACTACAAGACGGTCGTGTTCGGCCTCGGCGAGGTCGGCCTCGTCGGCGCGGTCCTCTTCCACGCCCTCAACGGCGTGCGCGTGATCCTGGTCGACTTCTGGTCCCAGGGCACCAAGCGCCAGCGCTCCCTGTTCTGGGGCGTCGTGATCGTGTGGGTCGTCCTCATGGCCGGCTTCCTCCCCCGCCACCTCATGCACATGTTCGGAGCGTGATCACGATGTCCACCACCTCCATCCCCGATCCGAGCACCCGCTACCGCCGCACGGGCCAGCGCGGCATCAACTCCGAGATGCTCTCGTGGCTGTTCATGCGCGCCTCCGGCCTGCTGCTGGTGATCCTCGTCTTCGGCCACCTCTTCGTGAACCTGTGGCTGGGCGAGGGCGTCAAGGGCATCGACTTCGCCTTCGTCGGCGGGAAATGGTCCTCCCCCTTCTGGCAGGTCTGGGACCTGCTGATGCTGTGGCTGGGGCTCATCCACGGCGGCAACGGCGTGCGCACGATCATCAACGACTACGCGCGCAGCGACCGCCTCCGCCTGGTCCTCAAGGGACTGCTCTACTTCGCCGTGGTCGTCACGATCATCCTGGGCACGCTGGTGATCTTCACCTTCGACCCGTGCCCGGTCGGCGCCGAGCCGAGCCTGCTGCCCTCCTTCTGCGAGGGCTGAGCCCCTCGGAGGGCCGGCGCACCGGCCCTCCCTCCCCACACCTCCCGGTCGACCCGAAACGGAGCAGTCACCCGACATGCAGACCCATACCTACGACGTGGTGATCGTCGGCGCCGGCGGCGCCGGCATGCGCGCGGCCCTGGAGTCCTCCCAGCGCGCCCGCACCGCGGTCGTCACCAAGCTCTACCCCACCCGCTCCCACACCGGCGCGGCCCAGGGCGGCATGTGTGCCGCGCTGGCGAACGTCGAGGACGACAACTGGGAGTGGCACACCTACGACACCGTCAAGGGCGGTGACTACCTGGTGGACCAGGACGCCGCCGAGGTGATGGCCAAGGAGGCCATCGACGCGGTGCTCGACCTCGAGAAGATGGGGCTGCCCTTCAACCGCACCCCCGAGGGCAGGATCGACCAGCGCCGCTTCGGCGGGCACACCCGCGACCACGGCGAGGCCCCGGTGCGCCGCTCCTGCTACGCCGCGGACCGCACCGGCCACATGATCCTGCAGACGCTCTACCAGAACTGCGTGAAGCAGGACGTGGAGTTCTTCAACGAGTACTACGTGCTCGACGTGCTGATGACGGGCGATCCCCGCAGCGACGAGGGCGTGCGCGCCTCCGGCGTGGTCACCTACGAGCTGGCCACCGGCGAGGTCCACGTCTTCCGCGCGAAGTCCGTGGTGTTCGCCTCGGGCGGCTTCGGCAAGATCTTCAAGACCACCTCGAACGCGCACACCCTCACCGGCGACGGCCCCGCGATGGCGTTCCGCCGCGGCATCCCGCTGGAGGACATGGAGTTCTTCCAGTTCCATCCGACGGGCCTGGCCGGGCTCGGCATCCTGCTGTCGGAGGCGGCCCGCGGTGAGGGCGGCATCCTGCGCAACAACGAGATGGAGCGCTTCATGGAGCGCTACGCCCCCACGTTGAAGGACCTCGCCCCCCGCGACGTGGTGGCGCGGGCGATGGCGAACGAGGTGCGCGAGGGCCGCGGCGCCGGTCCCAAGAAGGACTACGTCTACCTCGACCTCACCCACCTGGAGCCCTCGCACATCGACGCGAAGCTCCCGGACATCACCGAGTTCGCCCGCACCTACCTCGGTGTGGAGCCGTACACGGACCCGATCCCGGTGTTCCCCACCGCGCACTACGGTATGGGCGGCATCCCCACCAACATCCGCGGCGAGGTGCTGCGCAATGCGACCGACGTGATCCCCGGGCTGTACGCGGCGGGCGAGACCGCCTGCGTCTCGGTGCACGGCGGGAACCGCCTGGGCACCAACTCGCTGCTGGACATCAACGTCTTCGGCCGCCGCGCCGGCATCGCCGCTGCGGAGCACGCCGACGAGGTGGACATGCCGGAGCTGCCCGAGGGGGTCGAGGCCCCGACGGTGGAGCTGCTCCAGCGGCTGCGCGACCGGCCCGCCACCGAGGACCGCATCGCCGACATCCGCATCGCGCTGCAGGAGACGATGGACGCCAACGTCCAGGTGTTCCGCACCGACGAGACGTGCCGCAAGGCGCTGGCGGACATCAAGGAGCTCAAGAAGCGCTACGAGACCGTCGCCATCCAGGACAAGGGCAAGCGCTACAACCTGGACCTCATGGAGGCGGTGGAGCTGGGCTTCCTGCTCGATCTCGCCGAGATCGTGGCGCTCGGAGCGCTCGAGCGCAGGGAGTCCCGCGGCGGCCACTTCCGCGAGGACTACGACACGCGCGACGACGCCAACTTCCTCGCGCACACCATGGCCTACCGCACCCTCCCGGGTGAGGAGGGCCTCGAGGGCACTTCGATCCGGATGGGCACCAAGCCCGTCGTGATCACCCGTTACGAGCCGAAGGAGCGTACGTTCTGATGACTGCCGTCGCTGAGAAGCC
>DATGUQ010000070.1:0-23128 GCA_035301145.1 Brachybacterium sp.
TCGAGCGGGACCAGGTAGCCGGTCTCCCCGTCGGCCACGACCTCCGGGATGCCGCCGGTCGCGGAGGCGACCACGGGCGTGCCGCAGGCCATGGCCTCGAGGTTCACGATGCCGAGCGGCTCGTAGATGCTCGGGCATGCGAACGCGGTGGCATGGGTGAGGATCTGGGTGAGCTCGTGGCGCGGCAGCATCTCGGTGATCAGGTGCACGTTCCCGCGGCTGGTCGACAGCTCCTGCACCAGACGGTCGACCTCCTTCGCGATCTCCGCGGTGTCCGGGGCGCCGGCGCACAGCACCACCTGGTACTCGCTCGGCAGCTCGCGCACCGCCCGCAGGAAGTACGGCAGGCCCTTCTGGCGGGTGATGCGGCCGACGAACACGACCGTGGGGGCCTCGGGGTCGATGCCGCGGGAGGTCAGGGCGGAGGTCTCCCGGTTCGGCGCCCACTGGTCGATGTCGATGCCGTTGTGGACCACGTGGACCGTCGCGGGATCGACCGACGGGTAGGCCCGCAGGATGTCCTCGCGCATACCCGCGGAGACCGCGATGACGCCTGCGGCGCCCTCGTAGGCCGTGCGCTCGGCGAAGGAGCTGACGGCGTATCCGCCGCCGAGCTGCTCGGCCTTCCACGGCCGCAGCGGTTCGAGCGAGTGGGCGGAGAGCACGTGGGGCACGCCGTGCAGCAGGGAGCCCATGTGCCCGGCGAAGTTCGCGTACCAGGTGTGCGAATGGAGCAGGTCGGCGCCGGCGCAGTCGGCGGCGATCAGCAGGTCGGTGCCCATCGTCGACAGTGCGGGGTTGGCGCCTGCGAGCTCGGTCGGCGTGGAGTACGAGGAGGTGCCCTCCTCGTCACGGTCGGCGCCGAAGGCCCGCACACGCACGTCGATGTGCGCTCGCAGCACCTTCGTCAGCTCGGCGACGTGGACCCCGGCACCGCCGTAGACCTCCGGCGGGTACTCCTTGGTGAGCAGATCGACACGCATCTGCGGCTCCTCCTCCTCGTGCCGCGGCTGCTGGCACAGCGCGCGGATCCTCCCGCCGTCCGAATGGGACCGACGGCGCGTGACGAGTGCCACGTCTGGACTATCCTCGCACCATGTCGTCCAAGAAGGTTCTCGCCATCGTCCTCGCCGGCGGCGAGGGGAAGCGGCTGATGCCCCTGACCCTCGATCGGGCAAAGCCCGCGGTGCCGTTCGGCGGCATCTACCGACTCATAGATTTCGCGCTGTCGAACATCGTCAACTCCGGCTACCTCCGGGTGGTCGTCCTCACCCAGTACAAATCGCATTCGCTGGACAAGCACATCGCCCAGACCTGGCGGATGAGCTCCCTGCTGGGCAACTACGTCGCCCCGGTCCCGGCGCAGCAGCGCATGGGCAAGCACTGGTACCGCGGCAGCGCCGACGCGATCGCGCAGTCGCTGAACCTGATCCACGACGAGAAGCCCGACTACGTCGTGGTGGTCGGGGCGGACAACATCTACCGCATGGACTTCTCGCAGATGCTCGACGCGCACATCGAGTCCGGGAAGTCCTGCACCGTCGCGGCGATCCGGCAGCCGATCGAGCTCTCGGACCAGTTCGGCGTGATCGAGACGGACCCCGCCGATCGGACCACGATCACGGCCTTCGTCGAGAAGCCGAAGCAGACCGAGGGCCTGGTGGACGACCCGGGCTCGATCCTCGCCTCGATGGGCAACTACATCTTCAGCGCGGACGCTCTGGTCGAGGCCGTCACCCAGGACGCCGAGGACGACACCTCCAAGCACGACATGGGCGGCGACATCGTCCCCTCCTTCGTCGCCGACGGCGATGCGGCGGTCTACGACTTCATCCACAACGTGGTGCCGGGCTCGACCCAGCGGGACCAGGACTACTGGCGGGACGTCGGCACGCTGGACGCGTTCTACGAGGCGCACATGGATCTGATCTCGATCCACCCGGTCTTCAACCTCTACAACGACGAGTGGCCCACGTTCACCGGGCACCGCAACGCGCCTCCGGCGAAGTTCGTGCACGCCGGGCCGGGACGCGTCGGCTCCGCGGTCGACTCGATCATCTCCCCCGGCGTCGTGGTCTCCGGTGCCCAGGTCTCGAGCTCCGTGCTCTCCCCGGGCGTGCGCATCAACTCGTGGTCGAACGTGTCCGACTCGGTGCTGATGGACGGCGTCACCGTCGGCCGCCACTGCCAGATCCATCGGGCGATCATCGACAAGGACGTGGTGGTGCCGCCCCGCACCCAGATCGGTCTGGACGAGGAGGAGGACCGCGCCCGCGGCTGGGTGGTCACCGAGTCCGGGATCACGGTGCTCGGCAAGGGCACGGTCATCACGCCGTGACCGCGCAGCATCCCGTGACGACAGGGGCGGGCCCGCAGGCCGCGCCCGCCGCCGCGACCGGCCTGCTGGTCTCGGACGTCGACTCGACCTTCCTCACCCAGGAGGTGATCGAGCTGGTCGCCGAGCACGCCGGCGTGCGTGACCGGGTCGAGGAGATCACCACCGCGGCCATGCGCGGCGAGCTCGACTTCTCCCAGTCGCTGCGCGCCCGGGTGGCGCTGCTCGAGGGGCTCGAGGAGTCCGTGCTCGCCGAGGTGCGGGCCGTGCTGGTCCCCACGCCGGGCGCGCTCGAGCTGGTGCAACGGGCGAAGGCGGCCGGTTGGGTCACCGCCCTGGTCTCCGGCGGGTTCCACGAGGTGATCGACGAGCTGGCCGCGGAGGCGGGCATCGACCATGTGCGCGCCAACCGCTTCGAGATCGTGGACGGCCGTTTCACCGGGGAGGTGCACGGGGAGATCGTCGACGGCGGCGTGAAGCGGCGCACCCTCGAGGAGCTGTCGCGGCGCCATGGCGTCCCGGCCGCGCGGATCGTCGCCATGGGCGACGGCGCGAACGACCGCGAGATGCTCGCCGCCGCCGGGACCGGGATCGCCTTCCGGGCCAAGCCGGCGCTGCGGGAGATGGCCGACGTGGTCCTCGACGGCCCCTCCCTGCTGGACGCCTGGCCGCATATGGAGGCCGCCGCCGAGGGCCGGTGAGCCGCAGGCTCAGGGGCGGACGATGGTGTGCAGCGTCAGCGCGGCCTCCTCGAGTGCGCGCCACTCCTGCAGCGCGCCGGAGAGCACCGCGGTCGCCCCGGTCGGCATCCCGATGCGGGCCTGGGCGACCGCGCCCGCCTCGGAGTCGTCCGCGGCGAGCAGCGAGGTGAGGGTGGATATCGTCGGTTCGTGACCGACCACCAGCACCACCGGGTGATGGGCCTCCACCCCGTGGACGAGTGCGAGGACGTCGGCCGCGCCGCCGGAATAGATCTCCTCGTGGAAGGAGACCTCGCCGTCGAAGCCGGGCATCGCCGCGGCCACGGACTCCCAGGTCTGCACGGTGCGCACGGCATCGGAGACCAGCACCCGGGAGACCTGCACGTTCTGCGCATCGAGGTACTCCCCCACCAGCTGTGCCTGCCTCACCCCTCGGTCGGCGAGGGCGCGCTCGTGGTCCGGCTGACCGGACCCGCTCTCTGCCTTGCCGTGGCGCATCAGGAGCAGCAGGCGACTGTCGGGGTCGGAGGATGACATCGGGGTGGGGTCACGCCTTACGTCGAGGGAGCGGAGGTCGGGCTCAGTGTCCCATGCCGAGACCGCCGTCGACGGGGATCACCGCACCCGAGATGTAGGCCGCGTCGTCGCTCGCGAGGAAGCTGACCGCCTTGGCGACCTCGGCCGGGTCGGCGAATCGGCCGGCGGGGATCGCCTTGCGGTAGGAGGCCTGCAGATCCTCCGACAGCGCCTGGGTCATCTCGGTGTCGATGTAACCGGGGGCGACCACGTTCGCGGTGATCCCGCGCGAGCCGAGCTCACGGGTCAGCGCGCGTGCGATGCCGATCAGGCCCGACTTGGACGCCGCGTAGTTCACCTGACCGGGCGAGCCGTACAGCCCCACCACGGAGCTGATGAGCACGATGCGGCCCTTCTTCTTGCGCATCATCGACCTGATGACCCGCTTGACCGTGCGGAACGCGCCGGTGAGGTTGGTGTCCAGCACCGACTCGAAGGAGTCGTCGCTCATCCGCAGCAGCAGCTGGTCGTCGGTGATCCCGGCGTTCGCGACCAGCACCTCGATCGGTCCGTGCGCCTCCTCGACGGCCGTGATCGCCGCATCGAGGCTGTCGCCGTCGGTGACGTCCGCGGCCACGGTGAGAGCGCCCTCCGGGCCGCCCTGGCCCGAGCGGCTGGTGACCGCCACCCGGTCCCCGCGGCGGAGGAACTCCTCGGCGATCGAGCGGCCGATGCCGCGGTTGCCTCCGGTGATCAGGACACTGCGCGGCTCGGTGTTGGCGTCGGTCATGCGAACTCCTGGGTGAGTGGTCTGGCTGAGCTGGTCGCGGGGCGTGGTCGGCGCCGACGGGCGCTGTCGGAGCGTGCGGGCTGCCGCCTCACGTACCCCTGTGCTCTACGATACGTGGCGAGAGAGTGTCGGGATCCGAGGGGGAGCCCGTCCACCCACATCGCCCGGAAGGTGCTACCCGATGGCTTACCGCTTCAATCCTCCGCCGAACTGGCCGATCGAGGACTCGAACTGGAGCCCGCCCCCCGGCTGGCAGCCGGACCCCTCCTGGGGGCCCGCTCCGGAGGGGTGGAACTTCTGGGTGGCCGACGACCAGCCGTCCGCCGATCCGGCGCCGGAGGCGCAGGCCCCCGCCGAGGAGCAGGTCCCTGCCGGTGACGACGACGCCACCCGGGTCGCCTCCACCGGGCCGCGCGACGACGCCTCCGATCTCCCCGCATCGCAGTCCGAGCCCGAGCAGGCGCCGGCGGGCCGGTACGGAGCCATGAACCCCTACGGAGCGGCCCCGTCTGCGGACGCTCCGGGCGCGCCGGCCACCGAGGATGCCCAGGGGGCCGAGGGGCCGGAGTCCCATGGTCGGCACGCCGCCCCGACGCAGGAGCCGACGGGCGCGGAGGATGATGCGGCGGGCACGTCGGGCGATGACGCCACCCATGTCGCGGACTCGGGACAGCAGGCCGCGGGCGTGGGACAGGCCGCGGGCGAGGAGCCGGCCGCGCAGGGCGGCGCCCCGGAGACGGCCGAGTACCAGGGCCCGGACCTCGAGGCCGGTCTCGCGCAGCAGACCCCCTACGAGTCGGCGGAGCCGGCGGCGCAGCACGACGCGTCCGGTGCCGGGTACGGCGCCGCCGCAGGGGCCGGCGCGGCCGCCGGCGGCATGGCCGCGGGCGCCGCGGCTCAGGGTGAGGGAGGGCCCGCCCAGCCGAGCCAGGAGCAGGCGGCCCCGGCCCCCGGGTACGGCCAGGCCTCCCCGGCCCCCGGGTACGGCCAGGCGTCCCCGGCCCCCGGCTACGGCCAGGCCTCCCCGGCTCCCGGGTACGGCCAGGCGTCCCCGGCGCCCGGCTACGGTCAGGGTTCGGCGCCCGACTACCCCGGTGCCGGATCCGCCTCGGACTACCCCGCGCCGGGCTACGGGCAGGGATCGCCCGGTTACGGGCAGGGAGCGCCCGGCACGGACACCGGCTCCGGCTGGACCGCGTCGACCGGTGCCGGCGAGCCGCCCAAGAAGAGCTTCATCCAGCGGTTCTGGTGGCTGGGCTGCCTGCTCATCCTGCTGCTCGTGCTGATCCTGCTGATCGCCGGAGGCTTCTGGCTGTTCGCCCGCAGCGGCGGGGAGGAGGCCGGCGGCGGCGGGGGCGCCTCCACCAGTCAGGAGGCGACCACCGACGATGAGGAGACCTCGGAGGAGGCCACCACCGAGGAGGAGACCGCCGAGGAGGAGACCACCGAGGAGGAGCCGACCGAGGAGGAGGCCACCGACGAGGTCCCGACGCCCACCGACCTGCCCACCATCGACCCGGCCGCCGAGGAGGACGCGATCGAGATCGTGGGCATGGACGGCAGCGGCACCCTCGCCGTGGACATGACCTATGCGCCCGCGAGCGAGCTCGAGAGCTCCTACGGCGGCACCGTCGCGGAGCCCGAGCACGGCGACGAGTACCTCGTCCTCACCGCCAAGGTGACCGTCGAGGAGGGGACGCTGAACTTCAACCCCGCCCAGTTCGACGTCATCACCCCCTACGGGGGCGCGGTCTCCCGCTCCTCCGAGAGCTACAGCCTCAAGGGCTCCGGCTCCGGCGGGCCGCTCGAGTTCAGCGAGGGCGAGGAGTACACCATCAAGCTCCTCTTCGACGTCCAGCGAGCTGGTGGCAACGTCCTGAACTTCACCACGTACACCGACGACTACAAGTGGGACGTCCCTGCGTGACCCAGGCTCAGCGCTTCAACCCCCCGCCGAACTGGCCGGAGCCCCCGCACGACGGGTGGATCCCGCCGGCGGACTTCAGCCCCGGGCCCTCCTGGGGACCGGTCCCGGCGGGGTGGAGGCTCTGGTCGTCGACCGCCGTCGGCGGTCGTGGTCCGGCCCCGCTGCAGGCCTCCGAGGACGTGCCCGCCAGCGGGGCCCGGCCGCGTCGCCGGGTCGATCGGTATCCGGTGGCCGTCCTCAACCCCGGTATGTGGACGGACAACCACCTCGAGAGCGAGGACTACGGCTTCCCGCCCGCTGAGCCCCGCAGGGACCGCCCCCGCCTGCGCCTGGGCGTCTCCATCGCGGTGACCGCCCTCGGCTTCGCCCTCGCCGCCGCCACAGCGCTCCTGTTCGTGATGATCGTGGACTTCGGGGTCGAGGACCTCACCGAGGTGCTCGGCGGAGCTGCGGGGCACCTCCCCGGCACGACCGGTGCCGCCGAGGTCGGGACGAGCTCGCCGGTACCCGGATGAGGACGGCCTCCTCCCGTCGTCAGATCCTGCTGAGCCGCGAGACCCTCCTGGGCCTGGTCGCCGTGCTGCTGCTCGCCGCCGTCTGCGTGATGCTGGGCCTGTGGCAGTTCGGCCGCTACGAGGACCGCGCGGCCCAGGCCGAGGTGGTGCGCAGCAACTACGACGCCGCCCCCGTGCCCCTCGACGAGGTGATGCCGGAGAACGCGGCGCCCCTGGCTCCGTCGGACGAGTGGACCCCCGTCACCCTGCACGGCAGCTACTGCGCCGACGACGACTGCGTGCTCTACGTGCGCAACCGGCAGCTCTCCGGCCGGGTGGGCTTCTGGCAGCTGGCGCCCTTCCGCACCGAGGACGGCACCACCATCCTGGTGGTGCGCGGCTGGGTCCCCTCCGGCGGCGAGGACTCGCAGCCGGCCGATCCCGCTCCGGTGCCCGAGGGCGACAGGACGGTCACGGTCCGCCTGCGCCCCGCCGAACCCGTGCTCGACCGGGAGCCGCCTCCCGGGCAGACCCATTCGGTCAACCCCGGGCAGTCCGCGGGCCTGATGGGGCTGGAGGATCCCGACCTCGTCACCGGCGCCTACGGCGAGCTGGTCTCCGAGGAGCCGTCGGCCGAACGGCCCGCCGCGCTCCCCTCCCCCGACACCTCGCTCGGCCCGCACCTGTCCTACGCCTTCCAATGGTGGGTGTTCGCGCTGTTCTTCCCGGGCGCGCTGATCTACCGCACGCGGCGGCAGTTCCAGGACCTCGCCGCGGAGGAGCACGAGGCGGCGGCCGAGGCGCCGTCGCCGCCGACCGCCGCCGCGCCGGAGCCCCCGCGCCGCACCCCAGACCATCGCCCCCGCCGCGCGGTCCGCAGCCGGCGCCGGGGCAAGGACGAGGAGGAAGAGGATGCCCTCATCGACGAGCAGCAGCGCTGAACGGGGACGGGCGGTGCCCTCCCGGTTCCTGCCCGGTCCGAGACCGCGCCGCATCGCCCACCGCGGGCTCGCCGCCGACGGGGCCGAGAACACCCTGCGCGCCTTCGAGGACGCGCTGCGGGCCGGCGCCGACATGCTCGAGACCGACACCCGCGCCACCCGTGACGGGCTCGCGCTCGCGGTCCACGACGAGGACCTCCGGCGCATCGCCGACGATCCGCGCCGCATCGACGAGCTCCGCGCCCACGAGGCCGGGGCAGTCCGGCTGGCCGGCGACGAACCGCTCGCGATGCTCGAGGACGTCCTGGGGACCTTCCGCGACGTGCCGATCAACATCGACATCAAGGCGCGCTCGGCGATCGGACCGGCGGTCGCGGCGATCAGCCGCACCCGCAGCGCGGATCGTGTGTGCGTAGCGGGCTTCGACGGGGACGTGGTCCGCAAGACCGTCGCCACCCTCCACGCCGCCACCGGCGTGACCGCGGTGCGCAGCCCCTCCCGCGGGGTCATCGGCCGCTTCGTCGCGGCCCGCTCGGTGGAGGCGCCCCAGACCGTGATCACCCGCCTGCTCGCCCCCTACGGCGCGCTCCAGGTGCCGGAGAGGTACCGAGGTGTGCAGATCGTCACCGAGGCGAACATCGCCGCCGCTCACCGGGCCGGCTGCGAGGTGCACGTGTGGACGGTCGACGAGCCGGGGGCCATGCAGGATCTGCTGGTCAAGGGCGTGGATGGTATCATCACCAATCGTGTCGACCTGCTCTCGGAGCTGCTCGACGGCGCCTGAGCCACGAGGACCGACCCGGACCCGGGAACAGAACCGGCGCGGTCGGCGTTGACATCACCGGGCCGCATCACCCGCAGACCTCTCCGGACGGCGCACCGTCCACCCCCATCCCCGGCAGGAAGCGAGAACCGCATGAACAGCCGCAGCCTGCGAGGCACCCGACTGGGCTCCCTCTCCATGGAGACCGACGAGGGCGTCCTCGCCGCACCGCGCCAGGAGGCCGTCTACGACTGCCCCAACGGCCACACCATCGTCCTCCCGTTCTCGGTCGAGGCCGACGTCCCGGCCGTCTGGGAGTGCCGCTGCGGTGCCTCCGCACTCCTGCGCGACCACGAGCGGCCCGAGGAGAAGCCCGGCAAGCCCGTACGCACGCACTGGGACATGCTCCTGGAGCGTCGCAGCGAGGAGGACCTCCAGGTGCTCCTCGACCAGCGCCTGGAGCTGCTCCGCGCCGGGAAGCTCCATCAGCGCCGGAACCTCTGACCGGACCCGCGCACGACGAACTGCGCCCCCGCTGCCGCCTCACGGCGGAGCGGGGGCGCTCGTCGTCCGGGGCGGGGCCCGGCGCTCACTCCTGGATCAGCGTGGGCGGGGGATCCTCCCCGCGGTCGCGGGGCCGGTTCTCGAGGATGATCTCCCCGTCGATCACGCCGGTGCCGGACCGGCGGTACAGGACCGTGCGCGCGCTCTCGGCACCGCTGCCCAGGCCCATCGCCCTCACGGTGCGGCGCTGGACCGGGGTGAGCAGCAGCACGATCCCGATCAGGTCGGTGAGGATGCCGGGGAAGAAGAAGAACAGCGCGGCCACGAGCGTGAACGCGGGACGTGAGAGATGGTCCTGGACGTCGCCGCGGCCGCGCACGGCCCGCACCAGGGAGCGCAGCCGCACGAAGGACTGCTGGCCTGCGGCGACGAGCAGGGCGATGCCGATCACCCAGCCGATCGCGATCGCGAGCACGGCCCACCACAGGCTCGTGTTGACGCCGATGAGGACCAGGATCGCGAGCTCGACCAGTCCCAGCACGATGATCAGGGCGGGGGCGAGCGATCCCCATCGGGATCCCCTCCGCGTCGGGGCGGGGCCGTGTGCGGTGGGACGTGCGGAGGCGCCCTGACCGGAGGGCTGCTGTGCGGCCACTGGGGCTCCCTTCCTGAGGCGTCGGATCGGATCAGACTAGCGCAGGGCGTTGCGAAGGCCCTGGGCGCGACGTGACAGCCCCCAGGACGTCACCATCACCAGCGCCTCGCGCACGATGCGGGAGGACATCTTGCTCGCTCCCGCGGTGCGCTCGTCGAAATCGATCGGCACCTCGGCGATCACGGCGCCCAGGTCCCGGGCGCGACGGGTCATGTCGATCTGGAAGCAGTAGCCCTGGGAGGCGATGTCCGCGGCGACCAGCTGTGCGAGGAGCTCGGCGCGGAACACCCGGAAGCCGGCGGTCGCGTCGGAGACGCCCAGCCCCAGCAGCGCGCGCACGTACAGGTTCGCGCCGCGGGAGAGCAGCAGGCGGTGCAGCGGCCAGTCGTGCACCGCTCCCCGGGGGACCCAGCGCGAGCCGATCGCGA
Source organism: Brachybacterium sp. (assembly GCA_035301145.1). GTDB lineage: Bacteria > Actinomycetota > Actinomycetes > Actinomycetales > Dermabacteraceae > Brachybacterium. The sequence goes on from DATGUQ010000070.1 coordinate 10,055, forward strand.
GATCGGCGCCGCGACGCACCGCCTCGAGCAGCCGGGGCAGCTGCTCCGGCCGATGGGAGGCGTCGGCGTCCATCTCCGCCAGCTGGCGGTAGCCGCGTTCGAGGCCCCAGGCGAAGCCCGCGAGATAGGCCGGCCCCAGCCCCTGCTTGCCGGCCCGGTGCAGCACGTGCACGGCCGGGTCCTCCGCCGCGAGGGACTCGGCCCACTCCCCCGTCCCGTCGGGCGAGGAGTCGTCGACCACGAGCACGTCGACCGACGGCACCGCGGCGCGCAGCCGGGCGAGGGTGCCGGGCAGCGCCTCGCGCTCGTCGTAGGTGGGTATCACCACCAGGGTGGGCGGCAGCTCGGCGTTCGACGGGTGCACGTCAGTCTCCTCTGCGGCGGCGGGGTGCGGTGCGGGCGAGGGCTCGGCGGTCGCCTCCCAGCGCGGCGAGCAGACCGACGGCACCGACAGCGCCGAGGCCGACGGCGATCCAGGGCCCGGCGGCGACCGCGGGCGTGATGGCGGTGCGCAGGGGGACGTCGGCCAGCAGCGCGCCCTGATCCCAGTGGTCGACGAAGTCGATCCGGCGGCCGGTGGGGCTGAAGATCGCCGAATGGCCGACGGTGGAGATGTGGACCACGCTGCGCCCCGACATCACGGCCATGACCCGGGCCTGGGCGAGCTGCTGGATGGCCTCGTGGGAGTCGCCGAACAGCGCATTATTGGACTGGACCACGATCACCTCGGCGCCCCCGTCGACCACGTCCTGGACCAGCGAGTCGTAGGCGATCTCGAAGCAGATGAGGATCCCGACCTGGTCCTCCCCCTGGCCCAGGGCGCCGAGGTCCATCACGCCGACCTCCTCGCCGGGGAGCATGTCGACCGGGACCAGCTCGACCTTGTCGGAGATCCGGCTGAACAGGTCGCGCATCGGGATGTACTCGCCGAAGGGCACGGGGTGCCGCTTCGAGTACGCGTACGGGGTGGTGTTCTCAGGGGTGAACAGCACCGACTGGTTCAGCCGTGAGGACTCCCCCACCCGCACCTGGGTGCCGATCAGGATCGGGGCATCCGCCTGCTCGGAGGCGGCGGTCAGCTGTGCGGCCAGCTGCGGGTCCTGCCTGGGGTCCCAGCCCGTGGAATCCTCGGGCCAGACGATCAGGTCCAGCGCGGTGCCCTTGGCCTCGGTCTGCTCGATGACGTCGTGCGTGACGTCGAGATGGTTCGGGAAGACGTCGTCCGGCATGGTGTAGGAGACCGGGTCGATCTCCCCCATCGACCCCTGGACGGCGGCGACCGTCATGGTGGGCCGGTCCACGGGCGCGCGGTTGATCGGGTGCGGCACCACCACAGTGGCCAGCACCGCGGCGACCGCGATCGCGAACGGCCACACCCCGGAGAAGCCGGTGAAGCCGCGTCGGCGGCGCCCCAGCATCGCCAGCGCCCCGAACAGGAGCAGCTGTCCGAGCAGGGCGACGACGAACGCGAGGCCGGCGATCCCGATCCAGGGGGCCAGGTGCAGCAGCGGGGAGTCCGCGAGGGCGAAGGCGCTCGCGCCCCAGGGCAGTCCTCCCCAGGGCACGCTGCCGCGCAGGGCCTCCAGCGCCACCCAGAGCGCGGAGACCACGACCGCGCTGGTCAGGCACAGGCCGCGGCGGACCATGACGGTGCGGGCCAGCAGTCCGAAGACCACCATGTACAGCGCTTCGAACACACCCAGGGCGATCCAGGGAGCGGTGCCGGCGTAGGTATTCGCCCACTCGGTCAGGGGGACGAACAGCGCCAGCCCCCACAGCAGCGAGACCAGCCCGGCCAGCCACGCCGAACGCACCAGCAGCCCGGCGCCGAGCAGGGCGATCGCGACGGGCAGCAGCATCCACAGGTCGTACGGGGGGAAGGCGAGCAGGGCGCTGACACCACCGCCGGCGCCGCACAGCAGTGCGACCGGCCACGGTGTGGGATCGAACTCGTCGCGGGGCCGGGAGGTGCGTCGACGCGCCCCGGTCGCTGCGGCGGTCGCGGTCACGCCTCGCCCTGACCACGAGGGAGGTCCTGCGGGCGGTCGTGGAGGATCCGGCCCTCCACCACGGTGCGCAGTGCGCGCGGGGTGCCCTGGTCGACGTCCGGCAGCAGCGGGGTGCGCGAGCGCGGATCCGTGGACCAGCTGTCCACCCGCTCGGCCTTCGACTGCACGGTCAGGTCCCAGGGCTCCCAGAGCACGAAGGTCGCGGGCAGGCCGGTCCGCAGGCTGCCCGGATGCCGGTTCCCGGCCGCCCGTTGGCCGCCGCGGGTGGCGGCGAGGAAGGCGGCGCGATCGCTGATCCGCTGCGCCGCAGGGCTGGTGCGGGTCGCGCCGCGCACCCAGTCCCAGGGGTCCGCGGCCTCGGGCGCCCCCGCGGAGCCGAAGGCGAGCGGGGTGCCGTCGGCGAGCAGGTCCAGGTAGTCGGCGCTCTCGGTGACCGGGGCGATGATCCGCACTCCGTCGCGGACGCCGGTGGGACCGGGCAGGCGCAGCACGATCCCGCGGGCCGCGGCGTCCATGGCCGCCGCCTCGTCCGGCACCGTGCCGTCCGCCGTCGCGGCGGCGTCGACGAACCCGGGCGTGACCAGGCAGCCCGCGGCGTCGACGATCTCGGCATCCCCGTGCAGCATCCGGCCGGTGTCCTCCGGGCCGGTCCAGGCGATCAGCCCGTCGGCCACGAACATCGCGGAGGCCTCGGGGTCCTCGGCGCTGTACAGCACGATGCCGGCGTAGAGCGTCGGGGGCGCCACCGGGCGCTGCGGCACGGCGGTCTCGGGGATGTCGTTCTGGCTCACGGGCCCCAGCCTCTCGCGTCCACCTGGGAGAAAGCTCATCGGTCGATCTCCTGCGCCACCAGGCCGCGGCGCACGGCGCGGATGGACCGCCGGGCCGTCGGGCCGAGCCGCTCGTCGGCGGTGAGCTGGTCGAGCAGGTCGATGACCTGCCGGCAGTGGCGCACGAAGTCGCCGGGCGGCAGGTCGTTGCCGTCGAGCGCCGCGGCGAGGTGCTCGCCGCGCGCCCAGCGGTGCACGATCCCGGCGATCGCGGGATCCGGCGCCGTGGTGGGGGTGATGCCGTGGCGGGTCTCGGCGGACTGCAGGGCGGCGGCGAGCCGGGCCGAGGCCGCGAGGGCGGCGTCGACCGCCGGGTCCGGGATCGTCTCCGGTGCGCGGTCGTCGCGGCGGGTCTCGTGCACGGCCGCGGAGACCACGGCGGCCAGCCCGGCCGGATCCAATCCCGCCCAGGCGCCGTGCTCGAGGCATTGCGCGATGAGCAGGTCCCGGTCGCTGAACAGCCGGCGCAGCCGCAGCCCGCTGGCGGTGGGGCGCAGCTCCTCGCCCTCGGGCTCGTCCGGTGCGAGGTAGCCGAGCTCGACGAGCAGGGCGGTGAGGCGGTCGAACTGCCGGGCCAGCGAGCTGGTGCGGCCCCGGATGCGGCGCTGGACCCCCTCGAGCTCGCCGCGGGTCCTGCGCCAGCGGCCCACCCAGCGCAGATGGGAGGCGAGGTCCGGGCAGTCGGCGCAGGGGTGGGCGGCCAGCTCCTCGCGCAGGGCCAGCAGCTCCTGGTCGGTGGCGGCGGTCGACGGGCTGCGCTTCGCACGGCGGCGCACCTCGGCGCGCGCGTCGTCGTCCTGGCCCGCCAGGCGCTGCCGCAGCGCGGAGGCGGTGTCCTTGCGCACCTTGCCGCTGCCCAGGGTGTCCTGGCGCGGCAGCCGCAGCGTGTCGATCACCGCGGGCGGGGAGGGCACGTCGCCGGGGCGGAGGCTGCGCCGGCGTCCCTCGGTGTCCAGCAGGTCCACCTGCGGGCCGCCGAGCACGGAACGGTCCACGCCCAGCACCGCGGCGTAGCCGCGGCGCTTCCCGCCGGGCAGGGCGATCACGTCGCCGCGGCGGAGATCGGCCAGCACGCTGCGGGTGCGGTCGCGGTCGCGTTCGGCGCGGGCGCGGGAGAGGGTCTTCTCCCGCTCGGTGATCGCCTCCTGGATCCCGGCGTACTCGAGCAGATCCCCGCGCTCGCAGGTGACCGCCGCACGGTAGTCCGCGGCCGTGTCCTCGAGCTCGCGGGCCCGGCGGGCGAGCCCCACCACGGAGCGGTCGGCCTGGAACTGGGCGAAGCTGGTCTCGAGCGTCTCCCGGGCCCGGGAGAGGTCGAAGCGGTCCAACAGGTTCACCGCCATGTTCGGGGTGGGACGGAAGGCCGAGCGCAGCGGGTAGGTGCGCTTGGAGACGAGGGAGGCCACCGCGGAGGCGTCGAAGTGCGGTCCTGCGAGCACCACCGCATGCCCCTCGGTGTCGATGCCGCGCCGTCCCGCGCGACCGGTGAGCTGGGTGAACTCGCCCGGGGTGAGGTCCGCGTGGTCGACGCCGTTGAACTTCACCAGCTTCTCGAGCACCACCGACCGGGCGGGCATGTTGATGCCCAGCGCGAGCGTCTCGGTGGCGAAGACGACCTTGATCAGGCCCTGGGCGAAGAGCTCCTCGACGACGGATTTCAGCAGCGGGAGCATCCCGGCGTGGTGGGCGGCGAAGCCGTCGAGGGCGGCGCGCCGGAAGGTGTCCAGCGAGAGCACCTCCTCGTCCTCGACGCCGATCCCGGCGAGGTGCTCGTCGAGCACCGCGCGGATCCGGCGACGCTCGGCGTCGTCGGTCAGGCGCAGCCGGGACCGCGCGCACTGCTGGACCGCGGCGTCGCAGCCGGCGCGCGAGAAGATGAACATGATCGCGGGCAGCAGGGCGGCCTCGTCCAGCAGCTCCACCACGTCCGGTCGGAGTGCGGGGCGCGGGGCGCCGGGACGGCCTCCCCCGGCCCGGCCGCTCCCGTTGCCGCCGCCTCCGTAGCCGCCGCCCCCGTACGGGCCCTGGCCGCGGCCCTTGCGCTTGTGGGGCGGCCGGTGCTGGCCGGAGCCGCGTGGGCGGTGCCGGCCGCTGGTGCCCCTGCGGCTGCGGTATCCCCTGCCGCGGGGACCGCCGGAGCGCTCGTCGACGGGCAGCGAGAAGGAGGTGATGCGTTCGATCTCGGGATTGACCTGCCGGTCGCTGCGGGCACCCGGGCCGTGGGAGGCCACTGCCTGCCCGTCCTCGTCCACGAAGAGGTCCAGCAGCTCCTCGCCGACGACGACGTGCTGCCACAGCGGCACCGGCCGCGTCTCGGAGACGATGATCTCGGTGCTGCCGCGCACCTCCTGCAGCCAGGCGCCGAACTCCTCGGCGTTCGAGACGGTCGCCGACAGGGAGACCAGCTGCACCGCGTCGTGCAGGTGGATGATCACCTCCTCCCACACGGGGCCCCGCAGGCGGTCGGCGAGGTAGTGCACCTCGTCCATCACCACGAAGCCCAGACCGGTGAGCAGGTCGGAGTCCGCGTAGAGCATGTTGCGCAGCACCTCGGTGGTCATCACGACCACCTCGGCGTCGGGACGGATCGAGGTGTCGCCGGTCAGCAGACCCACCCGGTCCGCGCCCAGCCAGTCCACCAGCTCACCGAACTTCTGGTTCGACAGCGCCTTGATCGGCGCCGTGTAGAACACCTTGTCGCCGCGCGCCAGGGCCAGGTGCACGGCGAACTCGCCGACGACGGTCTTGCCGGCGCCGGTGGGCGCCGCGACCAGCACGGAGCTGCCGCCCTCGAGGGCTCGGCCGGCGGCGAGCTGGAAGTCGTCCAGGGCGAAGGGGTAGCGGCCGGTGAAGGAGGTCAGCTCGGTCGACGACCGCCGCTGATCCTCCTCCCTCCTCCATCGGGCGTAGCGCTCCGCGGGTGAGGTCACTGCACGTCCTCGGGGTCGACGGTGGCGGGCGGGAGCTCCGCCAGCAGACGGACCGCCCCGGGCAGCACCCGGGCGGACAGCGGCAGCACGGTGCGGGGCTCCCCGTCAGCGTAGGCCCGCAGCGTCCTCCCGTGCCGCAGACCGATGGTGAGCTGCTGCACGGGGCGGATGTCGACCGCGGCCAGAGAGGTGTGGGTGCCGGCGAAGACCCGTGGGAACAGCCGCAGCAGCTGCGCCCGACCGATCCCGGAGACGGTGGCGAGCTCGAGCACGCCGTCGTCGATGCGGGCGTGGGGCACCATGCGCATCCCCCGGCCGAACATGCCGGAGTTGCACAGGGTCAGCACGGTCGCGTCGACCTCGATCCGCTCCCCGCCGTCGACCTCCATCCAGAACGGCAGCGGGGAGAAGGCGCGCAGCTCCCGCAGCACGGCCGTGGTGTACCGGGCGCTGCGGCCCGTCCGGCCGCCGTTCGCGCGCGCATTGACCAGGGCGTCGAAACCGAGGTTCACGTTGCCCAGGGCGAGGGAGCGGCGCGCCCGCCCGTGGGCGTCCGCCCCGCTGAGCTCGATCGCGTCCACCGTCACGACCGGGCGGGACAGGGCGTGCAGCAGCGCACGTGTCGAGCCCTCGGGGTCGTTGACGGCGAGTCCGAGGGAGCGGGCGAAGTCGTTGCCGCTGCCGGCCGGGACGATGCCCAGGCGCACCGGGCTGTCGGCGACCACCTCGGCGCCGAGCGTGACGGTACCGTCCCCGCCCACCACCACCAGGGCGGTCAGCGAGTCCCGGACCTCCTCCGCACGGGCCCGGGCGACGGCGGCGGAGGGGCCGGAGACGTCGACGACGGAGATACCGGCCAGGCGCAACAGATGTCCCACCTGACGGCCGAGGCGGTGCGCGGTCCCCTGCGCCGCGGTGGGATTCGCGAGCAGGCCCACGCGGAGCCTGCTCACCGCCCGTCCTCGTCGGCGTCGTCCAGACGCGACGGTCCGTCGATCTCCTCCACCCCGTCGTCGATGCTGCTGGCCTCGTCGTCCGAGAGGTCGCCGTCGCCGTTCTTCCGAGCCGTCCGCCGGTCATGGATCAGCGCGATGACGATCGCCCCGAAGAAGAGGCTCGCGATCGCTGCGGACATCGCGATCAGGGTGATCGGCTCCGGGGTGGGGACCATCACGGCGGTGAAGGCGAAGCTGAGGAAGATGATCCAGCGCCAGCCCTTGAGCATCGTCCTGCCGCTGACCAGGCCCATGAAGTTCAGCAGCACCATCACCACGGGGACCACGAACGCGATGCCGAAGGCGAGCATCGTCTTGATCAGCAGGGCGAGGTACTGGTCGTAGGGGATGATCTGGGAGGTGGACCCCTCGGTGGGCGTGAAGCTCATCAGCACCGGGACCAGCTGGTTCACGGCCCAGTAGCCGGCCACGCAGCCGAGGAAGAACAGCGGGATCGCGCTGCCGAAGAAGCCGATCGCGTACTTGCGCTCGTTCCTGTGCAGGCCGGGCATCACGAACAGCCAGATCTGCGCGATGATCATCGGCGAGGAGAGGATCAGGCCGATGTAGGCCGCCATCTGCAGCCTGACGTTCAGGCCCTGGCCCACGCCCTGGAAGTTGATCAGCGCCTCGAGGTCGGAGTCCTCCCCGGCCGCCTCGATCGGCGCCTTGACGGCGTCGAACACCCAGGGGAACAGGAACCAGCCGACGATCGAGAGCAGCAGGACGGTGATCGCACTGATCAGCAGCCTGTTGCGCAGCTCGACCAGGTGCTCGCCGAGGGACATGCGCCCCTCGGGGTCCCTGCGCGGCTTCTTCGCGGACCTCGCCTCGGCCGGCCCGCGCCCCTGCGTATCACTCGCCACGGATCTGCTTCCTCCCAGCGCTCCGGGCCCGGTCGATCACCCGACCGGACCCGCTGTCGACGACGCGATGTGCGCCCGTTTGCTCAGTCGCGACGGTAGGAGTCGTCCTCGTCGCGGGCACGGATCGGCTCGCGGTCTCGCTCCTGGTCATCGCGCGGATCGTACTCGCGGTCGTCGCGGCGCTCCTCGCGGGGGCGGTCCGAGCGCGCCGGACGCTCGTCCTCGTCCTCGCCGTCCTCGGAGCCGCGGTCCTCGCCGCGGAGCTCCTCGACCTCGCTCTTGAAGATGCGCATCGACTTGCCCATGTTGCGGGCGAGGCCCGGGAGCTTGTTCGCCCCGAACAGAAGGATCACCAGGACGATCAGCAGGACGATCGCCCAGGGATTGCGGAAGAAGCCCATGGAAGTTCCTTTCAACAGCGCCATGACACAGCGCGGGCACCTCTATTGTCCCACAGCGGACCGGGCGCCGAACGGGCCGCCCCGGTGGCGACTCGACCCACCGCGCGGCAGGCCGTCCCAGGGTAGCGGCACTCAGGGGGTGTGACGTACAGCGCCGCCGCGCGCCACGGTCACGATCGTGTCTCTGAGCGAGCCCGGGGAGAGCACCTCGGCCGCCCCGGCGGACTCCATCACGGCGTCCACCAGGGGGGCGAGCACCGGGTCGCGCAGGCGCGCATAGGTGGCGGCGGAGCCGCCGTCGGTCTCATCCCCGTCGGCCGAGTCCCGCAGCTCGACGGCGTCGAAGGACTCGGCGATCCAGTGCCCCGCCGGAGCGAGCCGCAGCCACACGTCGCCCTCGACGCGACCGGAGAGCACCGGGGCGTCCCCGGGATCCGGACGGCTCATGGCGGCCCCGTCCTCGAGCAGCTCCACGATGCGGTCCAGGCGGAAGCGGCGCTCCCCCTGGGCGAGCTCGCAGTACGCGAGCAGGTACGAGCGCGCCCCCGAGGTCTCGATGCGCAGCGGCCGGATCCGGCGCACGCTGGTGCCGGCTCGATCGGCGGAGGAATACCGGATGGTCAGGTTCGCGTCCTCTGCTCCGGGTGCGGCCCGCAGTGCGGCCTGCACCGCCGCGAGCACCCCCTCGGCACGGTCCGCCGTGCGGGCGGCGCCCTCGTCGGCGGCCGTCGCCTCGGCGATCTCGGTGCGGGTGGGGACCCGGGGCGCCTCGGACGGCTCGGCCGTGCCCTCCACCACCGCGAGCAGCTTCGCCCGGGCGGACTCGACCACCTCGGCGCTCTGCCCGGCGGCGGGCTCGAGCGCCGCCAGGCCGGCCAGCAGCGCCGTCGCCTCCACGGCGCTGAGGTCCAGGGCGCGCTGCAGCGGCTCGGCGTTGCGCACCCGCACGGTGCCGTGCTCCCACTCGGCCTCGATGAGATCCTCCCAGCCGGCGCCCATGTCCCCGCACACGAAGAGCACCTGGAGGTCCGTGATGAGCTGCTTCTCGGACACGCCCAGCGCCTCGGAGAGCTCGGCGAGCTGGACCTCGTCGCGGGACATGACGTAGGAGGCCGCGGAGATCAGCCGGGAGAGGTGGTCCCCGCTCTGCGGCGAGACGCGGATGCGCGGCTGCGGGCGGACGGCGGCGCGGTCGAGGGCCGACAGGTCCGCCTCGCCCTCGTGCGCCGCGGCGATAGCGGCGAGGACCTCGGCGAGCTCGTCGCGCCAGAGCGCCGGCTCGAGCAGCTCCACCCAGCGGATGTCGGACAGCAGCAGTCGTCGCGCGGCCGGTCGCGGCAGGTTCGGCAGCCGGAAGGCCTCCTCCTCGAGGGCGGCTCCGGCCCGGTCGCGCAGCGCCAGCGCCTTGTAGGGCGCGGCGCGCAGCAGCGCCGCGTCCCGATCATCGCTGTCGAGCATCCGCTCGAGCTCCGCGGAGAGATCGATCGAGGCCGGGCGAGGCTGGTCGGCGGCGCCGGCCATGACGGGGAACGACTCGATGCGGGAGGCCCGGAACACCCGGGGCGCGCCGCGATCCCGGTCCCAGCCGTGGACGTACCAGTGCCCGTCGTGCACGCCGACCACCCAGGGCTCGACCGCGCGTTCGGAGGGGGCGCCGTGGGTGCCGCGGTACATGAACCTGACGCCGCGGCCGGAGACGACGGCCTGCAGCAGCGGGGAGAGCACCGGCAGCGACTCGACGGCACCGCGCGGCGTGCGCCGCAGCAGGTCGGGGTCCGCGTCGTGACCGAGGCTGAGCAGCTTCGCCCGCACGCGCCGCGCCGCTCCCCCGGCCGCCGCCGTGTCCCAGGCTCGGCTCGCCGCGAGCAGCACCGTGTACTCCTCGGTGGTGAGATCGAGCACCGCACCGGAGCGGGCGGCGTCGATGCGGTAGTACACGGTGTTCTCGTCGAACAGGTCGCGCTCGCTCACCAGCGGCAGGCCGAGCTCGATGATCGCGGCCTTGTCGCGCTCGAACATCCGCTCGGCGGCCTGGTCGGAGACCGCCTCGGCATACCCGGGGATCACCGAGAACAGCTTCGCGCGGTCGATCCGACGGCGCGATCCGATCGTCATGATGACGTTGAGCAGTCTCTCCACACTCTTCGAAGCCACGCCGCCAGCGTATCGCCCGGGGCGCGCAGGAGGAGACCATCGGTCGCAGCCGCCTAGGCTGGGGGCATGCTGCGATGGGAACGGGGAACCGTGAAGACCGCTCTGAGCTCCTGGCCGGGAGTGGACCGCCTCGAGGTCGAGCTCGAGGACGAGGCGGGAACGCTCACCGCGATCGCCTACCGGGAGCTCACGGGCCGCCCGCGGCCGGGCGAGACGGTGCTGCTGAATACCAACGCCGTGCGCCGCGAGCTGGGCACCGGCGGTGACGCCATGGTGGTGGCGCGCCCCGACGTGCTCCCGCACGCGGAGCCGATCGACGGGCACATGGTCAAGGCGCGCTACACCCCGATGCAGACGATGGTCGATGCGATCGACGATCCGGCGGGCGAGCACTACGAGACCCTCCGGTCCGCCAAGCGGGTCGACGGGATGCCGGTGGTCGTCGCGGACCTGCACTCCTCGCTCCCCGCCCTGATCGCGGGGATCCGCGCCGAGCGGCGCACGCTGCGCATCGCCTACGTCCACTCGGACGCCGCCGCGCTGCCGGCGGCCTACTCCCGCAGCGCGGCGCGGCTGCGCGAGGCCGACCTGCTGTCCGCGGTGATCAGCGCCGGCCAGTCCTTCGGCGGGGATCTCGAGGCCGTCACGGTGCACTCCGCCCTGCTCGGGGCCAAGCACGTGGTGGGTGCCGATGTCACCATCGTCATCCAGGGCCCGGGGAACCTCGGCACCGGGACCGGCTGGGGCTTCTCGGGCGTGCAGTCGGCGGAGGCCCTCCATGCCGCCGCCGTGCTCGGCGGTCAGGGCGTGGCGACCCTGCGCGTCTCGGAGGCGGACGAGCGGGAGCGTCACAGGGGGCTGTCCCACCACTCCTCCACCGCCTACGGCCGGGCGCTGCTCGCCCCGGTCCAGCTCCCGGTGATGCCCCGACACGACTCCCGTTACAACGGATTTCATGAGTCAGTGAGGAAACAGGTGAAATCCACGATATTGAAGCCGGCGAAGAAGCGCGGCATCCTCCATCAGCTCACCGAGGTGGACGCGAAAGGTCTGCGCGACGCCCTCGAGGAGATGCCCGTGCGGATGACCACGATGGGCCGGACCCTCGCCGAGGACCCCTCCCCGTTCCTGTACGCGGCCCTGGCCGGCCGCTGTGCCGCGAGGCTGGCTCCGCGCGAGTGACCCGCACCGGGCACCGGGCGGGCTCAGAGGGGCGAGGCCTCCCCGCGCTCGCGGATCAGCCGCTGCAGCTGGTGGGCGGCGGCGATGGCCCGGTCGCCGTCATAGCGCTGGATCGCCTGCAGCGGATGGGTCCTGCCGTCGGCCAGGTCGAGGTGCGCCCACGGGTCGCCCATCGGGAAGCTGACGCCCAGCACCTCGGGCCAGGCCAGGGTGCGGGTGCGCATCAGGTTGCGCACCTCGAGCTCATCGGGACGGGCGGTGACCTTCACGGACGCCTCGAGGTGGCAGAAGAGGAACACCAGCACCCCCACCAGGATCAGGCCGAGCCGGCCGCCCCACTGGAAGCTGGTGATCAGCACGGCCCCGCCGATCATGCCCGCCATCACGACCACCGCGCTGAAGTAGGCGGCCACCCGCACCGCCCGCGGTCGCAGCACGATCGTCTCCCGCTGCTGACCGCCGTCGGCGTCCGCTCCGGAGGTGCTCATCGACATCTCAGATGCGGCAGGCCTGGATGGCGGTGACGAGGATGGCACGGGCGCCGGCGTCGTAGAGCTCGTCCATCATGCGGTGCGCGGAGCGGCTGTCGACCATCGCGCGCACCGCGGACCATTCGCCGCCGTGCAGGGGCGAGACCGTGGGCGACTGCAGGCCGGGGGTGATCTGCACCGCCCGCTCGAGGAGGGCGGAGGGGATGTCGTAGTCGAGCATCACGTACTCGCGCGCCACGAGCACGCCCCGGATGCGTCGCTCGAGCACCTCGAGCGCGTGGGCGGGCTCCTCCTCGAGCTCCAGGCCGGGTCGCGAGAACAGGACGGCCTGGCTGGTCATGATCGATTCGCCGAAGGGCTCGAGCCCGGCCTGGCGCAGCGTGGTGCCGGTCTCGACCACGTCGGCGATGACGTCGGCGACCCCGAGACGGATCGAGGACTCCACGGCGCCGTCGAGGTGGACCACCTCGGCGGCGATGCCGCGCTGGAGGAGATAGTCCTCGACGAGGTTCTCGTAGCTGGTGGCGATGCGGGCGCCCTCGAGCTCGGAGACGTCGCTGCGGGTCCCGGCCGGTGCCGCGAAGCGGAAGGTCGAGCCCGCGAAGCCCAGCGGCAGGATCTCGTCGGCCGGGGTGCGGGAGTCCAGCAGCATGTCCTGACCGGTGATGCCGACGTCCACGGTGCCGGAGCCGACGTAGACCGCGATGTCGCGCGGGCGCAGATGGAACAGCTCGACGCCGTTGTCCTCGTCGACCACGACGAGCTCCTTCGCCGTGCTGCGGCGTCGGTATCCGGCCTCCTGCAGCAGGTCGGCGGCGGGTTCGGAGAGAGCGCCCTTGTTGGGGACGGCGATACGGAGCACGGATCCTCCTGGGCCGCCGCGGCGGCCACGAGACGGGACAGGACGGGACGAAGGGAGCGGGGGCGGCGGCTCAGAGCTGCCGGTAGACGTCCTCGAGGGAGATGTCCTTGGCGATCATCATCACCTGCAGGTGGTAGATCAGCTGGCTGATCTCCATCGCGGCGTCGTCCTTGGACTCGTGCTCGCAGGCCATCCACACCTCGGCGGCCTCCTCGACGATCTTCTTCCCGATCTGATGGACGCCCCCGTCGAGCTCGCGGACGGTGCCCGACCCCTCGGGTCGGGTACGGGCCTTGTCGGTGAGCTCGGCGAACAGCGCCTCGAAATCCTTCACGCCCCCAGGGTACGCGTCCT
>DATGUQ010000071.1:0-2078 GCA_035301145.1 Brachybacterium sp.
GCCATCATCTGGGTGATGTTCGAGGGCTTCACCGACTCGATGAGGTCGGTGTACCGGCCGGTCTTGAGGAACTTCGGCGACCAGCCCGCGTACGGGCCGAACATGAGCGACCGCTTCCCGCCCACGTAGCGGGTGTCGAGGTGCGGGACGCTCATCGGCGGAGCCCCGACGGCCGCCTTGCCGTACACCTTGGCGTCGTGACGGGCGATGGTCTCGGGATCGGTGCAGCGCAACCACTGCCCGGAGATCGGGAATCCGCCGAAGCCGCGGATCTCCTCGATCCCGGACTTCTGCAGCAGCGGCAGCGCATAGCCGCCCGCGCCGACGAAGACGAACGGCGCGCGCACCACGCTCATCGCGTCGTCCTTCGTGGAGCGGACCATCACGCCCCAGTCGGTGCCCATGCGGCGCAGGTCCACGACCTCGGAGCCGGTGGAGACGGTGGTGCCGGAGCGGGCGGCGAAGTCGAGCATCTGACGGGTCAGCGCGCCGAAGTCGACGTCGGTGCCGTCCGGGGAGCGGGTGGCGGCGATGGTCTCGGTGACCGGTCGGCCCTCGGCGACCAGCGGCGCCCACTCGGCGAGCTCCGCGTGCTCGGTGGTGAACTCCATCCGGTCGAACAGCGGGTTCGAGGTGAGGGCCTCATGGCGCCGACGCAGGTAGTCGACGTTCTCCATCCCGTGCACGAAGCTCATGTGCGGGACGGAGTGGATGAACGCCGCCGGGTCACCGATGCGGTCGTTCTCCACCAGGTGCGCCCAGAACTGCCGGGAGACCTGGAACTGCTCGTTGATCGAGATCGCCTTGGCGGGGCTGACCGAGCCGTCCACGTCCTGCGGGGTGTAGTTCAGCTCGCACAGCGCGCTGTGGCCGGTGCCGGCGTTGTTCCAGCCGTCGCTGGACTCCGCGCCCAGCGTGTGGAGGCGCTCGAGCACCACGATCTTCCAGTCCGGCTCGAGCTCCGTGAGCATCGCCGCGAGCGTCGCACTGGCGACCCCGCCGCCGATCAGCACTGCATCTGCGCGGGTCACGTCCAGGTCTGCCATGTCTCTCCATTCGCTGCGCGTCACTCGCCCCGGAGGCGGCCGGCGCCGCCGTGCGCGACCCCGGGCGGTCGTCCCCTCAGCGTATCCCGACTCCGCCGGCGCCCGTGGCGTCCCGTCGATCGCGGGCCCGGAGCTGCCGATGCGGAGTCCGGGGGCGGCAGGGGCTCATGCCCTCGGCGAACAGCCGTCACGCCAGCGGCGAACAGGGGGTGCATCGTCCGCGGATCCGCGTAGTCTCGATCCATCACCACCACCGGACGGGGGAGGACCATGTTCGAACGCTTCACCGATCGCGCCCGTCGCGTCGTCGTCCTGGCGCAGGACGAGGCGCGGCTGCTGAACCACAACTACATCGGCACCGAGCACATCCTGCTCGGCCTGATCCACGAGAACGAGGGGGTCGGCGCCAAGGCGCTCGAGGCCCTCGGGGTCACCCTCGATGCCGTGCGCGAGCAGGTGCGCGACATCATCGGCGAGGGCAACCAGACCCCGTCCGGCCACATCCCCTTCACGCCCCGGGCGAAGAAGGTGCTCGAGCTGAGCCTCCGCGAGGCGCTGCAGCTGGGCCACAACTACATCGGCACCGAGCACATCCTGCTGGGTCTGCTGCGTGAGGGCGAGGGAACCGCAGTCAAGGTGCTCTCGCGCCTCAAGGCCGAGCCGTCGGCCGTGCGCCAGGAGGTCATCGAGCGCCTGTCCGGCTACCAGGGCAAGGAGCCGGCCAACGCCGGCGGCCCGTCCGAGGGCCAGCCCTCCGGCTCCCTGGTGCTCGACCAGTTCGGCACCAACCTCACGCAGGCCGCCCGTGACGGCAGCCTGGATCCGGTCATCGGCCGCGACCACGAGGCCGAGCGCGTCATGCAGGTGCTGTCCCGCCGCACCAAGAACAACCCGGTGCTGATCGGCGAGCCCGGCGTCGGCAAGAGCGCCGTCGTCGAGGGGCTGGCGCAGTCCATCGTCGCCGAGGACGTCCCCGAGACCCTCAAGGACAAGCAGCTGTACACCCTCGACCTCGGTTCCCTGGTGGCCGGG
>DATGUQ010000072.1:0-2926 GCA_035301145.1 Brachybacterium sp.
ATCTGCCGGAGGTCGCGGTGGTGATGCCCACACGGCTGCGGGAGCAGGATGCGATCGCCCAGTCCGCCCGCTTCGCCCGTATGGATCTCGTGCGCCGGGTGATCGTGGTCGACCAGGGCGGGACGCTCGCCGATCTGCCCGGGTTCGCTCGGCTGCGTGCGGAGCACCCGGAGATCACGCTGATCACCCAGCCGAACCTGGGAGGGTCCGGCGGGTACGCCCGCGGCATGCTCGAGGCGGCCGACGACCCGGCCGCGGCGGTGCTGCTCTCCGACGACGACGCCGTGCTGTCCGAGGAGTCCCTCCGCCGGATGGTGACGTACCAGGCGCTGGCCCCCCGGCCGACGATCCTCGGCACGCCGCTGTTCTCCTCCGAACGGCCCACGCGGCTGCTCGCCCATGCCGAGAGGGTCGGCGACCGTGCGTTCCAGTGGCGGGCCGCCGATCGGATGCACGGCGCCGTGGACCTCGCCGGCACCACCCCGGCGGAGTGGACCTTCCTGGACCCGCGGAGCCGCGTGAACTACACCGGCTGGTGGGGCACCCTCTTCCCCCCGGGGACCGCCCAGCGGCTCGGCCTCCCCGCTCCCCTGTTCCTGAAGTGGGACGACGCCGAGTACGGCCTGCGTGCGACCCGGCAGGGCTTCGACCACGCGGTGCTGCCCGGGACGTCGGTCCACCATCCCCCGTGGACGGCCTTCCGGACGCAGATGACCTGGACGGCCCGGGTGCTGCACCGCAATCGGCTCGCGATCGCCGCCGCCTACGGGGCGGGCCGCGGGGTGATCGCCTCCTCGCTGCTGCACCAGGTCAAGCACGTGCTGTCCGGCCATCTGCTGACCGCCGAGCTGTGGGAGGACGCGATCGACGCGATGCGCGCCGGGCCCGATGCGTGGATGGGCAGGGATCTGCAGCGAGCCCGTGACGACGGGGAGCGGATCGTGCGCGCCTGGCACCGCGATCACGACCTCCCGCCGGAGACCTCGGCGACCCGGGGGTCGCCGATGGCCCTGCCCGCGGCGGTGCTGCGCGCGGTGCGCCGGCTCGTCACGCCGGACCGTCCGCCCCGGGCGATCCTCGCCGTGCACGCCGACGACGTCCACTGGCGCACGACGCTGGGGGCCGATGCCGTCCTCGTCGCCGATGACGACGGCACGACGGTGTCCGCCTTCGTCGTGCGCGGTTCCGACATGCGCCGCGCCCTGCGCCGGTCGCTGCGCTCCCACCTCGGCCTCGCCGTGCGGTGGCGGTCCCTGATCCGCCGGTACCGCGCCGAGCTGCCGCGACACACCACCCCCGACTCCTGGACCGCCCTGTTCACGGCGGCATCCACCGAGAGGACGTGACCATGCCCGCACGCGGGAACGCGCTCAGGCGCACGGTGCGCAGCGTCGGCGGCAAGGTCCTGCGCCGCTTCCGGCTGCTGCCCGGCGGCATGCCGGACGGTCTCGGCGACGACGCCGCGCTGGCGGACGCGACCCTGGACGGCGAGGTGATCGTCTACTTCCCGGACACGACGGACAGCCTCTACCAGCTGCGCAGCTGGTACGGACCGCTCGAGGAGCTGCACCGCGCCCAGGGCGTGACCATCGTGTGCATGGATTCCCGCACCGCGGCCGCGGTGCGGGCGGAGGTGTCGATGCGAGTGGTCACCATCGCGCTTGACGCCACCCTGGATGCGATCATCCTGCGCAGCGGCACCAAACTGGTGCTGTACGTGAACTACAACCCGCTCAACACCGCGGCGCTGCGGTCCCGGTCGGCGATCCACGTCTCCCTGCTGCACGGCGACTCCGACAAGGTGGTCTCGGTCTCCAACCAGATCAAGGCCTACGACTACTCCTTCGTCGCCGGGCAGGCGGCGATCGACCGGCTCGCGCGGTACACGACGCTGTTCGACGCCCCGGCCCGCTGCATCCCGGTGGGCAGGCCCTCGCTCGACACCGACCGGACCGAGACCCCCGTGCGCACCGTCGAGGGGCCCACCGTGCTGTACGCACCGACGTGGGAGGGCGGCCAGGCCTCCGCCGCATACAGCTCGCTGCGCACCCACGGCGCCGCGGCCGTGCGCTCCCTGGTCGAGGCCGGGCTCGGCGTGATCTACCGCCCGCACCCGTTGACGGGGGTGCGCGTGGCGGAGCTCGGGGAGGCCGATCAGCAGCTGCGCGAGCTGGTGTCCGCCTCCGGCGGCGTGGTCAGCACGGAGCGGTCGCTGCAGCAGGACTTCGTCGACGCGGACCTCATGCTCTGCGACGTCTCCGCCGTCGCCGGGGACTGGCTGGCCACGGGCCGGCCGCTGATCATCACCCGCCCCGCGGACCCGCACTCACGGGATGCGGCGACCGCGCTGCTGAGCATGTCCCCGCGCCTGTCGGTCGAGGAGGCGCCGGGCGTCGGGGGGCTCGCCCGCGAGCTGATCGAGCACGACCTGCTCCGGGAGGAGCGCCGCGAGCTGATCGAGTACTACCTCGGGGACATCACGCCCGGAGCCTCCCTCGAGCGCTTCCTCGAAGCGTGCCGGCGGCTGTCCGCTCGACGGGACGAGCTGTGGGCCCGGATCCGGGAGCAGGAGGGACCCGACGCCGCGGATCCGGCCTGAGGACGGCGCTCTCCCCGGCGATGCCGCCGGCGACCTCCCGTCGACGCCGTGGGTGCGCCCTTCCGACTGCTCCGACTTGTACAGTGAACACCGCGTGACATCACGATGAGGTCACGTGGAACTCGATCGACACGGGGCGTCCCTGCGCCTCGCCCGGGACGACCCGCCGACCGACACGAAGGGCACCCCTATGTACTCATTGATCCTCCTCAACGGAGGGATAGGCAGCCGCACCGGCGCCGACTCGCCCAAGCAGCTGCTCAAGCTGCGCGGGATCCCGATCCTGGTCTACACCCTGGTCACCGCCGACCGGGTGGAGCAGATCTC
>DATGUQ010000073.1:0-18667 GCA_035301145.1 Brachybacterium sp.
CCGGGCGGAATCTTGCAGGCGCACCCTCCACCGTGAGCGAAGGACGTCAGACGGTCATGATTGTCAGCCATATCGTGAGATTAACACCCCGGGTGAGAGCCCGTCACCGGATGACGAGAGGTGGACTCGCCGAGGTGGCCGAGCACGATAGGATTCTTCAGTGGAGGCGTCCGCGTCCTGGTGGGCGCCCCGGTCTTCAAAACCGGTGAGACCGAGCATCTCGGTCTGGCGGGTTCGATTCCCGTCCGCCTCCGCCACTCGTCCCCGGCCGCGCGCCGGGTCCGCCCGAGCGCCGAGGAGGACACCGTGCCCGAGCCCGACACCGTCCCCTCCGAGCGCCGCCCCGGCTCAGCCGGGAAGGGCGCCGGCCCGAGAGTCGAGGACCCGCGCCGGCGCATCCCCCGCACCGATGGGCTCCTGGCCCGCCCCGAGGTCGCCGTGGCCGTCGCGGCGCGGGGCGACCGGGCGGTGCGCGACCTGGTCCGCGCCGCGCAGGAGAGGGCCCGTGCCGGGGAGATCGGCCCCGAGCAGGTGGAGCGCGTCGTGCTCGAGATGCTCGAGCAGCGGGGCGCCTCCTCCCTGCGCCCGGTGCTGAACGCGACCGGAGTCATCGTCCACACCAACCTCGGCCGTGCACCGCTGTCGGCCGCTGCCCGCGAGGCGCTGCAGGACGCGGCCGGGTACACCGACGTCGAGTTCGACCTCGGCTCCGGGACCCGCTCCCGTCGCGGCGCCGGGGCGCGGGCCGCGCTGCTGGCGGCCTGCCCCGCCGCGGAGGACGCCCTCGTGGTCAACAACGGCGCGGCCGCGCTGCTGCTGGCCACCACCGCGCTCGCCGCGGGACGGGACGTGCTGTGGAGCCGGGGCGAGCTCGTCGAGATCGGTGCGGGGTTCCGTCTCGCCGAGCTGGTCGCCTCCGCCGGCGCGCGGGTGCGCGAGGTCGGCACCACCAACCGCACCCACGGCAGCGACTACCGCGAGGCGTGCGCGGACGCGGGCGCCGGCGCGATCCTCAAGGTCCACACCAGCAACTACCGCATCGAGGGCTTCACCAGCGAGGTCCCGATCGACGAGCTCGCCGGGATCGCGCACGAGCACGACCTTCCGCTGATCGCCGATCTCGGCTCGGGACTGCTGCGACCGGAGCCCGTCCTGCCCGCGGAGCCCGATGCCGCCTCCGCGCTCGAGGCCGGCGCCGACGTGGTCATCACCAGCGGCGACAAGCTCCTCGGCGGGCCCCAGGCCGGCATCCTGCTGGGCCGGGCAGAGATCCTCGAGCGCCTGGCCCGCCATCCGCTGGCCCGCGCGGTCCGCGCCGACAAGCTCGCGCTCGCCGCGATCGAGGCGACCCTCGATGGTCCCGTTCCGCCCGTCCTCGCCGCGCTGCGCACCTCTTCGGAGGCTCTGCGGGCACGGACCGACGCCCTCGCCGCCCGGCTCGGCGGACGCACAGTCGCGCACGACGGCCGCGTCGGCGGCGGGGGAGGGGCGGGCGTGCCGGTGCCCGGCTGGGCGATCGCGCTCGAGCAGGAGCTCGCCGCGCCGCTGCGCACCGGGGACCCGGCCGTGGTCGGCACCGTCCAGGGCGGCGCCTGCCTCCTGGACCTGCGCTGCATTCCCGCGGAGCAGGAGGACGGGCTCGTCGCGGCCGTCGCCGCGGCCCGGGAGCAGCGTCGATCGCCCGGCGCCGAGGGGACCGTGCGCTGATGCAGGTCATCGCCACCGCCGGGCACGTCGACCACGGCAAGTCCACACTGGTCCGCGCCCTCACCGGGATCGAGCCGGATCGATGGGTGGAGGAGCGGCGGCGCGGGCTGACCATCGATCTCGGCTTCGCCTGGACCGCGCTTCCCTCGGGGCAGGAGGTCTCCTTCGTCGACGTGCCCGGGCACGAACGCTTCCTCGGCAACACGCTCACCGGGCTCGGACCGGCCCCGATCGTGTGCTTCGTCGTCGCGGCCGACGAGGGCTGGCAGGCACAGTCCTCCGACCACCGCGACGCGGTCGCCGCGCTCGGCATCGACCAGGGTCTGCTCGTGGTGACCCGCGCCGATCTCGCCCCCGAGCGGGTCCCGGAGGTCACCGCCCAGGCCCGGAGAGAGCTCGCCGGTACCGGACTCGCCGACGCCCCTGCCCTCGCGGTCTCCGCCGTGACCGGGCAGGGGATGGACACGCTGCGCGCACAGCTCGGCGAGCTCGTCACCGCCGTGCGCCGCCCCGATGCCGACGAGCGGGTGCGGCTGTGGGTGGACCGCGCCTTCACCGTCGCCGGCACCGGAACCGTCGTCACCGGCACCCTCGCCGCCGGCACCCTGCGCCGCGAGGACCGGCTCGTGCTGATCGGCACGCACGGCAGCGGCAACAGCAGTGCCGACGGGACTGAGGTGCAGGTCCGCGGGCTGCAGTCCCGCGGCGGGGAGCTCGACGAGCTCGGGCCCGTCAGCCGTGCCGCCGTGAACCTCCGCGGCGTCGAGGCGGAGCAGGTCGGTCGCGGCGACGCGCTGCTGAGCCCCGGGGCGTGGCATCTCACCGCCCAGGTCGACGTGCGCCGTACCACCGGCGCGGACCTCGGCGACGCCCCGAGCGAGCTGATCGCCCATGTGGGCACCGCCGCGGTGCTCGCCCGCGTGCGGCCCTTCGGCGCGGACCATGCCCGGCTCACGCTCGAGCGCCCGTTGCCGCTCGCCGTCGGGGATACGCTCGTGCTGCGCGGCAGCGGGGGCCACGCCGTGCGCACCGGGGCGCGTGCCCTCGATGTCGACCCGCCCGCCCTGGTGCGACGCGGCGACGGCCGCCGACGCCAGGGCGTGCTCGCGGCGATGCCCGAGGGTGGGGACCTCGCCGCGGAGGTCGCGCGCCGCGGCGCCGTGCCGGAGCAGATGCTGCGCCGCTGGGGCCTCGCGGTGCCGCAGGAGCTGCCCGCCGGGGTGGAGCGGCACGGCGACCACCTCGTCGACGCCGCGGCGCTCGCGGCCTGGCGCGAGGAGCTGACTGCGCTCGTCGCCCGGGCGCAGCGCGCCGATCCGCTCTGGGCCGGTCTGCCGCGCAAGGCCGCCTCGGACGCACTGGGGCTCCGCGCCCCGGGCCTGCTCGACGTGGTCGTGGCCGCCGCAGGCCTCACGCTCGTGGCCGGCCGGGTGAGGGACCCGTCCGCCGCCGCAGGGCTCGGCGCCGCCGAGACGGGCGTCGCCCACCTCGAGCAGACGCTGTCCGAGGCACCGTTCCGCGCCCCGGAGGCCGAGGACCTCACGACCCTCGGCCTCGGTGCGCGCGAGCTCGCGGCCGCCGCCGCACAGGGGCGGCTGCTGCGCCTGCCCGAGGAGGTGGTGCTCCTGCCGAGCGCGCCCGCGCTCGCGATGCGGGAGCTGGCCCGGCTCGAGCAGCCCTTCACCACCAGCCGGGCCCGTCAGGCGCTGGGCACCACCCGCCGCGTCGCGATCCCGCTGCTCGAGCACCTCGACGCCCGTGGCTGGACCCGTCGCGTGGACGCCGGGCACCGCGAGGTGGTGCGCTGAGAGCGCTTCGGTGGGACGCAGCAGGCCCTCCACCCTGTGCCGGGGCAGAGCCTCGAGGCCCGAGCGCGTGGGGAGTTGTCCCCATGGGCAGCATCCCCGGCAGCGTCTAGTCTCGAGGATGCGCGTCGGCCTGTGGCCCGGCGGGGCACGGGAACGACACGGGACGGATCAGGGGAGAGACGATGAGCGGGTTCTACGGCGGCGACACCGAGCAGATGCGGGAGCAGTCCACCGCCTGCACCGGAGGTGCGCAGCGTCTCGCGGAACTGCTCGCGACGGCCGGGCCCCTCGTCGCCTCCGTCGAGTGGCAGGGACCGGACGCCGACGCGTTCCGCGAGCGGTGGCACAGCGACGCCGAGGCGACGGGCCGCAGCGCTGCGGATCTTCTCGAGCGGCTCGCCCACGAGCTCGAGCAGCACGCCGAGGAGCAGGACGAGGCCTCCTCCGGCGACGGCGGCGGTGGCCTCCTCGACACCCTCCGCGACCTGCTGGACGGACCGTTCCCCTTCGCCGGGCCGGTGATGCCGCTGCCCTTCCCGATCCCCGGCCTCCCGATCGGACCCGGCATGCCCGGCCTCCCGGCAGGTCCAGGCTTCCCGATCCTGCCCGGCATGCCCGGCGGTCCGAGCTTCGGCGAGTGGTTCTCCGGCAACGGCGGCAGCGGCCCGCAGGGCTTCTACGGGGGCGATGGCTACGGCAGCCGCGGCACCCGGTACGGGGACGAGCAGCTGGGAGACGCCTTCAACTGGCAGCAGGATCTGCTGCCGGGTCGCGAGATCGAGAACGAGGCCGGCTACCTGGACGTCCACGCCGGCGCGGACTACAGCGTCGGCATGCAGGGCAGCACTGATCCGTACGGCAACATGACCGGATCCCTCGGCGCCCGGGGCAGCCTCGAGGCAGGGATCGACGAGCACCTGAACCTCCCCGGCGGTTTCGGGATCGACGCCTCCGGGAACGTCGGCGTGGAAGCCTACGCGGAGGCGGGCGGCACCATCGGCCCCGACGGCTACAGCCTGGGCGCCCGTGCAGGATCTGGAGCCTACGGCGAGCTCTCGGCCGCTCTCACCCACGAGTCCGGGGCCTCGGTCGGGACCACCCAGAGCTACTGGGTCGGTGCGGATGCCCACCTCACGGCGCACAACAACGTCACCCGCAACGACGACGGCGAGATCAACGGCATCAGCGGTGGATTCAGCGGCGGTGCCTTCGTCGGCGCAGAGGTCAAGCAGGACTTCGAGGTGAACGGCCCCCATGGCTGGTTCTCCGTCTCCGGAGGCGTCAGCGGGACGGCGGGTGCAGGGGTCGACGCCAGCGGCGGCTACACCCTGTCGACCGATGAGATCTCGGTCAGCGCCGGCGGGAGGTTCGCCGAGGTGCTCGGCGTGGGAGGCGGCGGCACGATCTCCGTCAGCCCCAATGCGATCGTCGAATCGATCACCCCCGGTGACTACAACGTCGACGATGCGATCGACGACGTGCAGGGTGCCTGGGACAGCGGCACCAGCGCAGTGGGCGACGCCGTCAGCGCCATCAACCCGTTCGACTGATCCGTCCCGCCACCCCGCCTGCTGCCGACGGACCGGACGCGGCGCCACCGTTCAGCGACGCCCTGGGGCGTGCTGAGCGAGCCACTGCTGGTGGGCCCGGATCACGGCGTCACCGGCCCGCTGGTACCACAGGTGCGGGCCGGTGTTGTCGTCCACGCCCTGCGTCTTGCGCAGCGAGGCGACCGGCACCACGGTGCCGTCCCGGAGCCACAGCAGCACGGCCTCGCCCGGCTCATGCATCTGCGGGACGACCACTCGGTGCACCTGCTCCCACGGCACGAAGCCGCGGGCCCCGAACATCGTGGACCAGGACACCCCGCGGTCGTCGAGCCGCGCGCAGGCGCGTCGCGCCAGCAGGAACAGCGTGATCCCGGCGGCGATCACCAGGAGCCCGAGGAGCACCACCAGCACGGCGCTCACGACCTCGCTGCGCACCAGCAGCGCCACGGAGTACAGCGCCGTGAAGAACCCGATGAACACGAGCACGGCACCGGCCCACATCAGTCCGGAGCTCGACCCTGCACGGACAGTGGTGGATCCCATCTCTATCCCTCCGCGTGGTGTGGTGGGCTCAGCCCTTGGAACGCGGCTGCTTGACGGGCGGCTCGCCGAGCTCGACGTCCCGGGCGAGGATCTCCTCGCCCGGGCCGGCGGCCAGCTCGAGCTTCTCGATCCGGCCCAGTGCCGTCAGATCCGCGGCGGCGGCCTCCAGGTGTGCCAGTTGGGCCTGCGGCGCCTCGACGGTGACGGCGAGGAGCGGGGTCTTCTGCGAGACCTTCGCGTCGGACTTGATGCGGCGCAGCACGATCGCCGCCTGCGCGACCGAGTCCACCAAGGCGGCGTCCTGGCCCTGGGCGGCCTCGCGCAGCGGCGCGGAGACGGGCCACGGCTGGGTGTGCACGGAGCCGCCGCGCCACCACGACCACACCTCCTCGGTCGCGAACACCACCACGGGCGCGAACAGGCGCAGCAGCACCTCGAGCGCGATCGCCAGCGCGGCACGGGCCGAGGCGGCCCCCGCCTCGCCGGTGGGGGAGTTGCCGTGGGCGCGCTCCTTGGCCAGCTCGATGTAGTCGTCGCAGAACGCCCAGAAGAACGGTTCGACGACCTCGAGGCTGCGCGCGTAGTCCAGCTCGTCGAAGGCGGAGGTGGCCTGCTCGACGACCTCGGCCAGCTGCGCCAGCAGCGCACGGTCCAGAGGATCGGTGACCACCGACGGATCCGCGGCCAGGCGACCGGCGGGATCGGCGGGAGCCTCGCCGAAGCCGAGCGCGAACTTCGAGGCGTTGAGGATCTTGATCGCCAGGCGGCGACCGATCTTCATCTGCCCCTCGTCGAAGGCGGTGTCCACGCCCTGGCGGGCGCGGCCGGCCCAGTAGCGCACCCCGTCCGAGCCGTGCTGCTGGAGCAGCCCCAGAGGGGTGACCACGTTGCCCTTGGACTTGGACATCTTCTTGCGGTCCGGGTCCAGGATCCAGCCGTTGATCGAGGCGTGCTTCCACGGCAGCGAGTCCTGCTGCAGGTGGGAGCGCACGATCGTGGAGAACAGCCAGGTGCGGATGATGTCGTGGCCCTGGGGGCGCAGGTCCATGGGGTACACCTTGCCGAACAGCCCGTCGGACTCCGCGCCGGCGTTCCACCCCCCGGCGAGCTGCGGGGTCAGGGAGGAGGTGGCCCAGGTGTCGAGGATGTCGGGATCGGCGGTGAACCCGCCCGGCTGGTCACGCTGGTCCTCGGTGAAGCCGTCCGGCACATCGATCGTGGGGTCGATCGGGAGCGCCTCCAGCGGCGGGGTGAGCACCGTGTCGAAATCGGTCTCGCCGTCGGCGCCGACCGCGTACCAGACCGGGAAGGGCACGCCGTAGAAGCGCTGACGCGAGATCAGCCAGTCACCGGTCAGACCCTCCACCCAGTTGCGGTAGCGGGACTCCATGTAGGGCGGGTGCCAGGTCAGCTCGGCGCCGCGGGCGATCAGCTCGTCGCGCAGACCGCCCTCGGAGGTGTCGCGGCCGCCGTTGGTGAGGTACCACTGGCGGGAGGTGACGAACTCGAGCGGCTTGTCGCCGTTCTCGTAGAACTTCACCGGGTGGGTGATCCTCTCGGGCTCGCCGACCAGGTCCCCGGACTCGGTGACCATCTCCACCACGCGCTTCTGCGCGCTGAACACGGTCAGCCCGGCGAGCTCCGCGTAGCGGGCCCGCCCCTCCTCGGTGCTGATCCACGGCGCCTCGGGCAGGAAGCGGCCGTCGCGGCCGATCACGGAGCGGGTGGGCAGCGAGAGCTCGCGCCACCAGGTGACGTCGTTCGAGTCGCCGAAGGTGCAGATCATCGCGATGCCGGCGCCCTTGTCGGGCTCGGCGAGCGGGTGCGCCACCACGGGCACCTCGACCCCGAACAGGGGCGAGGTGACGGTGGAGCCGAACAGGCTCCGGTACCGCTCGTCGTCCGGATGGGCCACGAGCGCCACACATGCGGGAAGCAGCTCGGGACGGGTGGTCTCGATGAACACCCTGTCACCGGAGCCGTCGGTGCGGTGGAAGCCGATGCGGTGGTAGGCGCCCTCGCGCTCGCGGTCCTCCTGCTCGGCCTGCGCCACCGCGGTGCGGTAGGTGACGTCCCACATGGTCGGGGCCTCGGACTGGTAGGCCTGGCCCTGCTGCAGGTTCTCGAGGAACGCGCGCTGGGAGGTGGCCCGGGAGGCGGCGTTGATCGTCTGGTAGCTGTGGTCCCAGTCGACCGAGAGGCCGAGGGTGCGGAAGACCTCCTCGAAGGACCTCTCGTCCAGCGCGGTCAGCTGCTCGCACAGCTCGATGAAGTTGCGACGCGAGATCGGCAGCTGGTTCGCCGCCTTCGAGGACTTGTTGGAGCCGCCCTCCTGCGGAGGCGTGAAGTCCGGGTCGTAGGGCAGCGAGGGATCGCAGCGCACGCCGTAGTAGTTCTGGGCGCGGCGCTCGGTGGGCAGGCCGTTGTCGTCCCAACCCAGCGGGTAGAACACGTTCTTGCCGCGCATGCGCTGGTAGCGCACGATCATGTCCGCCTGCGAGTAGCCGAACACGTGGCCGACGTGCAGCGAGCCCGAGGCCGTGGGCGGCGGGGTGTCGACGCTGAAGACCTGGTCGCGAGTGGTCTCGGGGTCGAAGGCGTAGAGGTCCTGCTCGCTCCATACGCCGTCCCACTTCTCCTCCAGGCCCTCGAGGGAGGGGCGGTCGGGGATGGTGGGATCAGGGCGCGGTGCGGTATCGGTCATGGGGGACATTGTCCCAGGTCTGCGCCCGCGTGCAACGCAGGCGGCGACAGTGTGAGCGCCCTCGCGCACCGGAGCCGCCCGGACACGTCAGCTGCCCGGCGGCCCTTGTCGTGGACGGGCGCATGGCAGCAGCAGCTGGCACATACACCACCTCGTGCCGCTATGAGCCCGTCGGCGACACGGCCACGCCGCCGTGCCCCGGCCCGTACCGCCGTGCCCCGGCCCGTACCCCGGCCCGTACCGCCGTGCCCCGGCCCGCGCCCCGCACCCCGCACCTCCCGCGCCCGGCGCCCCGCGGAGCCGCCGCCCCTCACGGCACCCGGGCCGTCCACTCCTCCGTGCCGAACTTCGTCTCCACCAACTCACGGGCCCGGGCGAGCTCGGCCTCGGTGTACGTCGAGTCGACCGTGTCGTAGCGGGCGCGGAAGTACTCGAGGAAGCCGTCGATGATCTGCTCACGGGCGAGGCCGGTCTGCGAGCGCATCGGGTCCACCCGCTTGTCCGCGCTGCGGGTGCCCTTGTCGGAGAGCTTCTCCTTGCCGATCCGCAGCACCTCGCCCATCTTGTCCGCGTCGATGTCGTAGGCCATCGTCACGTGGTGCAGCAGCACGCCGCCGGCGAAGCGGCGCTGGGCGGCGCCGCCGATCTTGCCCTGTTCGGAGGCGATGTCGTTCAGCGGCACGTAGCGGGCCCTGACCCCGATCTCCGCGAGCGCGCCCATCACCCAGTCGTCGAGGTAGGCGTAGGACTGCTCGAAGCTGAGCCCCTCCACCAGGGACGTCGGCACCACCAGCGAGTAGGTGATGCAGTTGCCCTGCTCCATGAACATCGCCCCGCCGCCGGTCACGCGCCGCACCACACCGATGCCGTGCGCCGCCGCGCCCTCGGCATCGATCTCGTTGCGCAGCGACTGGTAGGAGCCGATCACCACCAGCGGGGAGTCCCAGTCCCAGATCCGGAAGTGCGGGTTGCGGCGACCGGCGACCACCTCGAGGGGCAGCACCTCGTCGAGGGCCACGTGCAGCACCGGGGGCAGCACCTGGGGGCCGATCACGTCGAAGGTCAGGTCGCTCCAGCTGGTGGCGTGGCCGAGGGCGCGCCGCGTCGCGATCGCGACGGCCTCCTCGTCGAACCCGATCAGCTGCACCGGGTCCGGCCGCGCGGCCAGCTGGGTCGTCAGGGCGGAGGCGAGCTCGGCGGTGGTCGCCGTGGTGGGCATGCCCACCAGGGCCGCGTTCAGGTCCTCGAGGGCGTCGTCCGGTTCGAGGAAGAAGTCCCCGAACACGTGCGCGGTCGCGATCCGCTCGTCGACGACGGTCACGTCGACCGAGACCAGCTTCCCGCCGCGGACCTTGTACTCGCCGTGCCTGATCGTGCTGTCGCTGCGCTCGTCCATGCCGTCCATTGTCCCGCAGCGGAGGGGTCGCAGAGGTGTGATGCAGGGCGGTGCGGTTCAGGCGATGGTCAGAGAGCGCAGCGCACGGTGGACCTCCCAGACGAAGTCCGCGGTGGACTGGCTCTTGCGCGGGGCGACCGCATAGGTCTCCTCCTCGCGGTCCTCCGACGCCTCGCGGGTCACCTTCGGGATCAGATGGCTCCACTCGCGCTCGCCGCCGATCCAGATCCGGTACGTCGTGCCGCTGTCGTCGCCGCGCTGGTGCAGCCGCAGCCCCAGGGTCGTGGTGGTCAGGGCGGGCTGTCGGCGGGCCGCGGCGAGGTCGAAGCCGCGGTCGCGCAGCAGCATCGGGTTGAACAGCCCCCACAGCAGCAGCCGAGCCCCCTCCACCTCGGGGGAGGCGGGGGTGCCGATCAGCTCCTGGGCCGGTTGCGGCGGCCGGGTCTCCTCGCGCCATGACGGGCGAGCGGCGAGGCTCTCCAGGTATTCCCGGGCGGCGGCGCGGTGCTCGGGATCATCGAGCCGCCCGATGCCCAGCGGGGTCGGCTCCTGGCCGGTGCGCGTGAGGTGGACCGGGGTGCCCTGCTCGACCTCGCCGAACTCGAGGCCGGTGCGCTGCAGCCCCACGCCGACCTGCAGGTGGGCGGCAGCCTGCCCGCGTCGGGTCGAGAAGTGCGCGCTGGAGCCCAGCAGGGTGCGGCCGGCCTGGTGCAGCACGTCCAGATGGGCGCGGAACTCCTCGGCGACCCGGCGCTTGGTCAGCAGCTTCTTCGCCTCGACGGGGAACTGCACGACCGGGCGGCCGGAGTTCTCGCCGATCTCGCCGATCGTCTCCCACAGGGCGGCGTGGCCCTGATCGGCCTTCGCCATGCGCCGGCTCAGCCGGCCCCAGCTGAGGGTGACCACGCCGTCCGGCAGGTCCTCCTCGGAGCCCTGCAGGTCGGAGCGGCGGGAGATCGCGACCAGCAGGTGATGCGGCGAGCTGCCGAGTGCGGCGCGCAGCTTCTCCAGACGGGAGGCGTCGAACGATCCTCCGGTGCGCAGCGCGATCCCGAGTCGGGCCCCGTCGTCGGTCGAGGAGGGGAACATCTCGGCGACCAGATCGGGCGCGTTGCGGCGCAGGCGGGGTGCGGCGACGATGCTGCCGGTGGCGTGCTCGGTGCGGGCCGCCGTGCGCAGGAAGGCGCTGCGGCTGCGCGGCGCCATCAGCACGAACTCGAGCATGTGCCGCAGGACGACGTCGGCCCGGTCGGGGTGGGAGGTCCAGCCCTCGAGGCCGGCTGACTGCACGGAGCGGTCCATCGCGTAGGTCAGCATCTGTCCGACGGTGGCGTACGAGCGGGCCATGGTCCTCCTTCGCAGGTGCTGGCAACGGGTCCTCGGCGGCGGATGCTCTCAGGGTATGCCGTCCCGGGCGTAGATCCGGCGCACCAGGTCCTCGATCGCCGGTTCGGTCAGGGAGAGGTCGCGCACCTCGGCCTGGCGACCGATGGCGGTCAGCAGCGCCGGCACGGTCAGCTCAGATCCCGAGAAGCTGATCCGGTGCCGGATCCCGTCGGCCTCCACCGCGACGGCGGTGGCGGCGGCCGGCAGGTCCAGGGACGTCGCCGGCGCGGCGAGGTCGACGATCAGCTCGCGCGGAGCGCCCAGCCGCCGACGGAACGAGGCCAGGGGGCCGTCGTAGGCGACGGTGCCGGAGTTGACCACCACGATCCGGTCGCAGAGCCGCTCCACGTCCCCCATGTCATGGGTGGTGAGGAAGAGAGTGGTGCCGCGTTCCGCGCGGTCCTCGCGCAGGAAGCGCCGCAGCCCTTCCTTGGAGACCATGTCCAGCCCGATCGTGGGCTCGTCGAGGACCACCAGCGCGGGGGAGTGCAGCAGCGCTGCGGCGACCTCACCGCGCATGCGCTGGCCCAGGGACAGCTGCCGCACCGGGCGGTCGAGGAAACCGCCGAGGTCCAGACCCTCGACCAGCCGCTCCAGCCGGGCCTCGCGGCGCCTCTCGGTGAGGCGGTGCATGGCGCCCAGGATCCGGTAGCTGTCCCGCAGCGGCAGGTCCCACCACAGCTGCGAGCGCTGGCCGAAGACCACCCCGATCTCACGGGCCAGGTGGCGCCGCTCGGGCACCGGGTCCCGGCCCAGCACCCGCACGGAACCGCGGGTCGGCTGCAGGATCCCGGTCATCATCTTGATCGTCGTGGACTTGCCCGCGCCGTTGGCGCCGACGAACCCCACCGTCTCGCCGCGATCGATCCGCAGCGAGACGTCGTCGACCGCGCGCACGAGCCGTCGGCGGCGCCGGCGGGAGCCGGGCGCGGCGGCGCGCACCACGTAGTCGCGGCGCAGGGACTCCAGCACGACGGCGGGGCCGGGGGAGGCGGTCCCCTCCGCACGGCGGTCCTCGGGTGGTCGGGGGGTCTGGGAGATGCTCATCCACCGGCTCCTGTGTATCTGCGGACCCCCGCGCGCCAGAGCAGGCCGGCCGCGCTCCAGGCCAGGAGCGCGGCGGGCAGGCCCATCCAGCCGGCCCAGGCGGGGATCAGCGCGGGGCCGGGCAGGTGCAGCAGCGCGAGGGTGGGGGCGTAGGCGATCAGCGTCGCCGGGATCACGAACGTGAAGAAGGCGCGCATCGGCAGGGCGAACACGGCGCCGGGGGTGGTGGCCACGTAGTTGCCGCCGTAGGTGAAGGCGTTGGCGAACTCGCGGCCGTCGATGAGCCAGAACTGCAAGGCACCGGCCATCGTCAGCAGCGCGCCGAACACCAGCGCGCCGGCCAGCGGCGCCAGCACGGCCAGCAGCAGGGTCGTCGCCGTCGGCGAGAATCCGGCGAGGACCAGAGCGGTCACGTACATCCCCAGGCCCACCGCGATGCGTCCGATCCGCCGCAGCGACAGGTCCAGGCTGGAGATCTGCAGCAGCACGGGCACCGGGCGGATCAGCAGCGTCTCGAGCTTCCCGGAGCGGATGTGGGCGGACAGCCCGTCGATCTCCCCGAAGAGGAGGTCGGCGAGACCGAAGGCCAGTGCGCCGAGACCGTAGACCACGGCGACCTGCACCAGGCTCATCCCGCCGAAGGTGCTGACCTGGGAGAGGATCACCCACAGCTCGAGGAACTCCGTGCTCACGATCAGCACCTGCCCCGTGACATCGGCGAGGAAGCTGGCGCGGAACGAGGCCTGCGATCGGATCCGGGACCAGTAGAGGGTCGCGACCATGCGCGCGGTGGAGACCGGACGATCGGCGGGGTCGGGCCGCGGGCCGCGGCGGGAGAGCTCAGCCACCCTGCACCTCCACGCTCCGCACCCCGGCCCGCAGGACCGTCTGGGCCGCCAGCGCCAGCACCAGCACCCAGCCGATCTGGACACCGACCAGCGGCAGCGCCTCCGCGGGGGAGAGGCGACCGGAGAGCGTGTCGATGGGGGTCTGGATCATCGAGGGGAACGGGGTCGCCCGAGCGATCGCGAGCAGCCAGTCCGGGAACCACAGGATCGGGATGAGGAAACCCGACAGCAGGTTCATCACCGCGGTGTACACGATGGTCAGGCCGCGCGTCTCGACCAGCCAGAACGCGGCCAGGTTCACCAG
The DNA here is from genome assembly GCA_035301145.1 of Brachybacterium sp. Lineage (GTDB taxonomy): Bacteria > Actinomycetota > Actinomycetes > Actinomycetales > Dermabacteraceae > Brachybacterium. The sequence goes on from DATGUQ010000073.1 coordinate 13,294, forward strand.
CATGTCCGCCAGGAACGCGACCGTGATCGCCAGCAGCACCGAGACGGCTCCGAGCAGGTAGGAGAAGGGATCCTCGGGCAGGGCGAGCCCGGTGACCACCGCTCCCACCAGCAGCGGTGGGATGCCGCGGCCCAGCAGCAGGAACCCGGAGCGGCCGAGCTTCTGGGCGTAGTGAAGGCCCAGGAAGGAGACGGGGCGCAGCAGATCGATCGCGATGTCCCCCTGGTGCACCCGCTGGGACACCTCGCGGGTGCCGAAGGCCTCGATCGGGGCCAGCAGCGCCTGGCCGAGCCACACGTAGGTCGCAGCCTGCGCGATGGTGTAGCCGGAGAGCTCGCCGCCAGAACCGCCGATCGCGGCGAAGAGGATCGAGGCGCGGATGAAGCCGAAGACGACGTTGGTGAAGACCCCGGCGGCGGTCGCCATCCGGTAGGTCGAGTACTGGCGGAACGCCGCTGCGGCGACCGACCGGTACGTTGACACCCGCGCGAGCCTAGCCACCTGTGCGGAGGACCACAAGGGCGCGGCGGCTCCGGCGCCCGCCGCAGTGGTGCACCCCGGAACGTGCTCCGCGTACTGTGAGGCCATGACCTCCCCGAGCACCCAGGAAGCCACCGATCCCTCCACACCTCTCACCGCCGTCGTCACCGGGGCCTCGTCCGGCATCGGCCGCGCCACCGCCCGGCGCCTGGTCGCCGACGGCTGGCAGGTCCTCGCCGTCGCCCGGCGCGAGGACCGACTGCACGCGCTCGCCGAGGAGACCGGCTGCGCGACCCTCGGCGTGGACGTCACCGACGATGCATCCGTCGCCGCGCTCGCCGAGCGGACGCACGAGCTGTTCGGCGAGGAGCTCAACGCCGTCGTCCACGTCGCCGGCGGTGCCCTCGGCGTCGATCCGGTCGCCGAGGCGGACCTCGGCAGGTGGCAGCGGATGTACGAGACCAACGTGCTCGGCGCCCTGCGCGTGACCAGGGCGCTGCTGCCCGCCCTGCGCCGCAGCGGGCGCGGCGACGTGCTCTTCGTGACCTCCGTCGCCGCCCACGAGGCGTATCCCGGCGGCTCCGGATACAACGCCGCGAAGGCCGGCGAGCACATGCTCGCTCGCACCCTCCGCCTGGAGCTCAACGGCGAGAAGGTCCGGGTCATCGAGATCGCCCCCGGCATGGTCCGCACCGAGGAGTTCTCCCTCGTCCGCCTCGGCGACCAGGAGGCGGCCGACGCCGTCTACGACGGGGTCGAGCGGCCGCTGACCGCCGAGGACTGCGCCGACGTCATCTCCTACGCCCTGGGCGCCCCGCACCACGTGAACCTCGACCTGGTCACCGTGCGCCCGCTCGCCCAGGCGGCGGCCCACCGCGTCGCCCGGCACCAGGGGATCTGAGGCGCGGCCGCGCGACCGTGCAGTGCCGGTCGCTGCCGGGTACGACCAAAGGATGAGTGAGATCTCCACCCTGCGCGGGATGTGAGCGGAGCCCGTCCTGGGAGAGGATCGGAGCATCGGGCACGCCGCAGGAACGGACCGGGCGTGCTCATCGGCTCAGCGCGCACCTGCCCGGCAGGTCGGAGAGGACGTCACCATGGCGACGACGCATCCGGAGATGACCCCGCCGCGGTCGCGGTCCGCCAAGCCCGCCGCCGGTCGGCCGGTGCTCTTCTCGCTCCTGCTCGCCGTCGCGGCCGTGGGGGTGCTGACCCTCCTGGTGACCGGCCCGAGCCTCGGGCTCCCGCTCGCGATCGGCAGCGCCGCAGCGCTGATCGCGCTGGTGGCGCTCACCTGGATCCTCGCGGGCCCGCGCCTGTGAGGCACCGATCCGGTGCAGGCGCCCCCGGCGGGCGTCTCAGACGTCGATCTCGATCTCGCCCTCGCCGCGTGAGACGCAGGTGATGATCTGATCGGCGCGCTCGTCGTCCATGAGGAACTCGTCCATGTGCTCGACCTCGCCGGAGACCAGCGGGGCCACGCAGGTGCCGCACACCCCGCCCTCGCACGAGTAGTCCATGGGGATGTCCGCGTCCAGCAGCGCCTCGAGGAGGGATTGACCCTCGCCCACCTCGACCGTGATCCCCGACTTCAGGCACTTCGCGGTGAAGGGCTCCCCGAACAGCGACATCCTCGCTCCTTTGGCAACGTCAGCCCGAAGGATCCGGGCGCCGACCTCGTGGTCTCAGTCTTCCACGCCCGATGCGCCCCGATGAGGTGACTCTTCCCTCGTCACCACGTGCTCACAGCCGCGGCCGGGACGAGCCGAGACCTGCACGCAACGGGGCCTGCGCCGACCTGCCGAGAACGGGCCCCGCCCGCCTGCCGGGGCTGTCAGTCGTCCTCCTGCTCCTCGCTCCCGTCCCGCGAGAGCGCTGACGGGGTCGGCGCCGCGGAGCCGGAGACGGCGGCCGCGGTGGGTGCGGAGGCGGTGGGGGCGGCCGGGGCCGTGGCCGAGGTCGGTGCGCGCAACGACTGCGGCACCGGGGACGCGGGCGACAGCGCGAGCGCCGAGGGGCCGAAGCTGAGCACGAGCAGCGCCGTGGCCCCGAGCGCGGACGCTCCGGCCGTGGCGCGGCTGCGCCGGGATGGGGTGTCCTCGTCCATGCGTCGTCCTCCTGCGTCGGGGGTGGAGGTGGGTCCCGACGCCGACGGCGGCGGCCCCAGGGCCTCCGGGACCATTGGAACGTCGTCTCCTGTGCAGGTGCTGGACGTCACAGCGGGACTCCCTGTGATCCCGTCCCGGGCCTGATCCCTGCGCGAGCGGCGGCCGCGTACACTGGCCGCCATCGGCATCGACCCGGCCATCACCGGAGAGCCGCGGGAAGAACCGCCCACCACCCGCTCGCGGGCACGGGCCCAGTAGAACCCGCCGGGACCAGCCCGTGACAGCTGAGGAACAAGGGGAGGCCCTGCGTCGCATCCGTCGGCGCGAGGCATCAACCGAGGTGGTACCGCGCCACCGGCTTCCGGGCCGGGAAGCGTCCTCGGAGCGTATGCCGTCCTTTCGCCGTCCCCGTCCTTCCTCGGAGGTCCGTCCTCATGGTCTATCCGGTCACCGGAGACTCCCTCGTCCCCTCGCCGAACCTGCCCGCGCTCGAGAACTCGATCCAGGAGTTCTGGCGCGCCGACGACACCTTCCGCGCCTCGATCGCGCAGCGCGACGGCGCCGAGGAGTTCGTCTTCTACGACGGGCCGCCCTTCGCCAACGGCCTGCCCCACTACGGCCACCTGCTCACCGGCTTCGTCAAGGACGTCGTGCCGCGCTTCCGCACCATGTGCGGGGACAAGGTCGAGCGCCGATTCGGCTGGGACACCCACGGGCTGCCCGCCGAGCTCGAGGCGATGCGCGAGCTCGGGATGACCGAGAAGTCCGAGATCGAGGCGATGGGGCTCAAGGAGTTCAACAACGCCGCGCAGGCCTCGGTGCTGAAGTACACGAAGGAGTGGGAGGACTACGTCACCCGCCAGGCCCGCTGGGTCGACTTCGACAACGACTACAAGACCCTCGACGTCACCTTCATGGAGTCGGTGCTGTGGGCGTTCAAGACCCTGTACGACAAGGGCCGCGCCTACGAGGGCTACTACGTCCTGCCCTACTGCTGGAAGGACCAGACTCCGCTGTCCGCGCACGAGCTGCGCATGGACGACGACGTCTACCAGGAGCGCCAGGACCAGACCGTCACCGTCACCTTCCCGTTCACCGGTGAGAGGGCCGCCGAGCTCGGGCTCGAGGGTGTGAAGGCACTCGCCTGGACCACGACCCCCTGGACGCTGCCCACCAACTTCTCCCTCGCCGTCGGGCCCGAGCTCGAGTACGCGGTGGTCCCCGCCGGGCCGCTCGGCGCCGCCGACGGCACCGCTGCGGGCGAGGGTCGCTACCTGATGGCGTCGGCGCTGCTGGGCGGCTACGCGAAGGAGCTCGGCTACGAGAGCGCCGAGGAGGCCCTCGCCGCCCGCGAGGAGCGCACCTTCGCCGGTCGCGAGCTCGAGCACGTGGCCTACCGGCCGCTGTGGACGGTCTACTCCGCCGACCGCGCGAAGTGGGGCACCGAGAACGCATGGATCGTCACCGTCGCCGACTACGTCTCCACCGACGACGGCACCGGCGTGGTCCACCAGGCCACCGCCTATGGTGAGGCGGACCAGCAGGTCAACGCCGAGTACGGGATCCCCGTCATCGTCTCCGTGGACGAGGGCGCCCAGTTCCTGGACTACTTCGCCAGCACCGAGCTCGACGAGATCGCCGGGGTGCAGGTGTTCGAGGCGAACCGCCCGATCATCCGCAACCTCCAGCGCTCGGGCCGGCTGCTGCGCGAGGCCAGCTACGTGCACTCCTATCCGCACTGCTGGCGCTGCCGGAACCCCCTGATCTACAAGGCCGTCTCCTCCTGGTACGTGAAGGTCGCCGATCAGCGCGAGCGGATGCTCGAGCTGAACGAGCAGATCGACTGGGTGCCCGGCAACGTCAAGGACGGCCAGTTCGGTCGCTGGCTCGAGGGCGCCCGGGACTGGGCCATCTCCCGCAACCGCTACTGGGGCTCCCCGATCCCGGTGTGGAAGAGCGACGATCCGAACCACCCCCGCATCGAGGTGTACGGCTCGCTCGCCGAGCTCGAGGAGGCCTTCGGCACCCTCCCGCGCGACGAGCACGGCGAGGTGAACCTCCACCGGCCCTACATCGACGAGCTGACCCGTCCGAATCCCGACGACCCGACGGGCCGGTCCACGATGCGCCGCGTCGAGGAGGTCTTCGACGTCTGGTTCGACTCCGGCTCGATGCCGTACGCGCAGGTGCACTACCCCTTCGAGAACACCGAGTGGTTCGAGTCCCACAACCCGGCGGACTTCATCGTCGAGTACATCGGTCAGACCCGCGGCTGGTTCTACGTCATGCACGTGCTGTCCACCGCCCTGTTCGACCGCCCCGCGTTCACCTCGGTGATCTGCCACGGCATCGTGCTCGGCGAGGACGGGCAGAAGATGTCCAAGTCGCTGCGCAACTACCCCGACGTGCGCGAGATGTTCGACAGGTACGGCTCCGACGCGATGCGCTGGTTCCTCATGGCCTCGCCGATCCTGCGTGGCGGCAACCTCGTGGTCGACGAGCCGAAGATCCGCGACGCCACGCGCCACGTCGTGCTGCCGCTGTGGAACGTCTGGTACTTCCTGGGGCTGTACGCCAACGCCGCGGGGGAGAAGGACACCTCCGGCCGGCCGACGGGATACCGGGGCCGCACCCGGTACGACTCGACCGACGTCATGGACCGCTACCTGCTGGCCCGCACCGGCGACCTGGTGCGGGAGGTGAGGGAGTCGATGACCGAGCTCGCGATCGCGGACGCCGCCGAGCTGATCCAGGACTACCTCGACATGCTCACCAACTGGTACGTG
>DATGUQ010000074.1:0-4065 GCA_035301145.1 Brachybacterium sp.
CACCGTGGTCGGGCTCGGACCGGTCGGGCAGCTCGCCGCCCGCATCGGGCGCCACCTGGGGGCGCGGGTCTTCGGCATCGACCCGGTGCCGGAGCGGCGCGCGATGGCCGAGCGCCACGGCGTCGAGGTCTTCGACCAGACCGACGACGTCGTGGGCGAGATCCGCGAGCTGACCCAGGGCCGCGGTCCCGACGCGGTCGTGGACGCGGTCGGCATGGAGGCCTAGGGCAGCCCGGTCGCCGGGCTCGCCCAGACCATCGCCGGCAAGCTCCCGGACGTCGTGGCCCGTCCCTTCATGGAGAACGCCGGCGTGGACCGGCTGGCCGCCCTGCACACCAGCATCGACCTGGTGCGGCGCGGCGGGACCGTCTCGCTGTCCGGCGTCTACGGCGGCGCGGTCAGCCCGATGCCGCTGCTGACGATGTTCGACAAGCAGATCCAGATGCGGATGGGTCAGTGCAACGTGCGCCGCTGGACCGAGGACCTGCTGCCGCTGGTCGAGGATGCTGCCGACCCGCTCGGTGTCGGCGATCTGGTCACCCATCGGATGCCCCTCGAGGACGCCGCGACGGCGTTCGACATGTTCCAGCGCAAGCACGACGGCTGCATCAAGGTCGTCCTGGACCCCACCGCCCCGGCGACGCCCAGCGTCCCCTGAGCCGTCGTCGCACGCACCCCGAGAACCGCACACCGATCAGTCGCTCGCGAGGAGGGACCCATGACCGATCAGCTCACCTTCACCGACCCCGTCACCCGTTTCCCCGACATCACGCCCCCGAAGCAGGACCAGCCGGAGCCGGGGCTCGACGCCGAGCTGATCCCCGGCACGGACCGTGGCGAGGACTCCTACCGCGGCACCGGACGCCTGGAGGGCCGCCGCGCACTGATCACCGGCGCCGATTCCGGCATCGGTGCGGCGGTCGCGATCGCCTTCGCCCGCGAGGGCGCCGACGTCGCGCTGAACCATCTCCCGCAGGAGGAGCGGGACGCCCAGCACGTCGCCGAGGTGATCCGGGCCGAGGGCCGCACCGCGGTGCTGCTGCCCGGCGATCTCGCCGACGCAGACACCTGCCGCCGAGTGGTCGAGGACGCGGTCGAGGGGCTCGGCGGACTCGACGCCCTGGTGAACAACGCCGGCCGTCAGATCGCGGTCGAGAGCCTCGAGGAGATCGAGGACCAGCAGTGGGAGGAGACCTTCGCGGTGAACATCCACGCGATGTTCCGCCTGACGAAGGCCGCCCTGGCGCATCTCCCCGCGGGCTCGACGATCGTCAACACCACCTCGATCCAGGCCTACCAGCCCTCACCCACGCTCGTGGACTACGCCTCGACCAAGGCCGCGATCAACACCTTCACCAAGGGTCTCGCCCAGCAGCTCGCCCCGCGCGGCATCCGGGTCAACGCCGTCGCCCCCGGACCGATCTGGACCCCGCTGCAGGTCTCCGACGGCCAGCCGAAGGAAGCGCTGCCCGAGTTCGGCAGGAGCACGCCGCTGGGCCGGGCGGGCCAGCCCACCGAGCTGGCCCCGGCGTACGTCTTCCTCACCTCGTCGGAGTCCAGCTACGTGCTGGGGGAGACCCTCGCCGTCACGGGAGGGAGCCCCACTCCGTGAGCGAGGACGGCACCGCCCTGCTGCTGATCGATCTGCAGGAGGCGTTCTTCGAGAACCCGGCGATGGCGGCGTCCCGGGGCGCAGTGCTCGCCGCGGTGCGCCGCCTCGCCGACGGGGCGCGCCGGCACGGCGTGCCGATCTTCCTGATCACGACCGAGCACAGCCGGGACCGCTCCACCTGGACGCTGAGCATGCTCGACGACGACCAGGGGTACCTCTTCCACGGCGATGCCGGCACAGCGACCGTGGCGGAGCTCGACACCACCGGGATGACCCGCCTGGAGAAGACCCGCGACAGCGCCTGGCTCGGCACCGATCTGCCGCTGAGGTTGCGGAACCTGCACGTCGGGAGGGTGGTGATCGCCGGGGTCTCCACCCACGCCTGCATCGCCGAGACGGCGCGGGACGCCTACGCCCACAATGTGCGGGCGACGGTCGTCACCGACGCCGTGGCGGACGAGCGGGAGCACCACATGGAGACCGTCCTCAGCCTGCTGGTCGGAGATCGCCAGGCGTCGCTGGCGGAGGCCGACGACGTGCTCACGCACTGGGATGCCGGCGCGCCACCGGAGCGGGCGGGGGCGTCCGCGCCCGGCTGAGGTCCGCGACCGGGGACCGGGCACCGCCCGTTCGGTGCTGCGGTGTCACCGGGCGGGGTCGGGGTGCTCCTCCTCCACGAGGAACGCGTCGACCTGCATGGCCAGGTCGCCCAGCGGGGCGTCGTCGTGGCGGCGGTGCTGGAGGGGGCGGACGGTCTTCTCGCGCACCGCGAGGTTCAGCACCACGGCCAGCAGTGCGCGGCCGGCGAAGGCGGGCTCCGCATCCTCCCGCAGCAGCCCCTGCTCGGCGAGGCCCTCGAAGCAGCTCTCCAGGACGTGCTCGTGGACCTTCCGCAGACGTGCCATCCGGTACCGGCCGTGGAGCTCCTCGCTCACCGATTCGGCATCGAGCGTCGCCAGCAGTCGGATCGGGAGGGAGGCCGGATGCCAGATGTCGGCCAGCCCACGCAACAGCGCCCGCCGATCCTCGCGCAGCTGGGGAACCCGGTCCAGGGCGGTCTGCGCGTGATCCTCGAGTCGATCGATCACTCCGTCGAGCAGGGCGTCCTTCGACTCGAAGTGGTGCAGCATGCCGGAGTGGGAGATGCCGATGTGGCGGGAGATGTCACGCAGGCTGGAGCCGTGGTATCCGTGCTCGGCGAACATCTCCGCGGCACCGTCGAGGATCTCCTCGCGGCGACCGTGCGGTGCAGCGGGCGGCTCCACGTCGGCGGGGGCCCGGGAGGGCGCGGGGCTGCGGCCCGCGAGCGTGTCCCGTCCACCGGGCGGAGCGGCAACCGGCCGACGCCTCTGGTCGGACTCGTCCATCGTGTGACTCCTCGTCGTCGCGGCGATCCGGTCACGGCCACCGAAACGGCGCCTGCCCAGCTGGGCGACCGGCTGGGCGGCACCCGGCCCGGTGGTCAGCGACTGTACTCCACCGGGGCCGAGCCTTCCAGGTACGGTCCTGCCTGAACAGGCCGGATGCTCAGGAGCGGACGAGACGCGCGATGGCCGCGGAGGCCTCCTCGAGCTTCGCCGCACCCTCCTCGCCGCCGGCGCGGGCGGCGTCGAGCACGCAGTGCTGGAGGTGATCGTCGAGGAGACCCGTCGCGACTCCGTCCAGGGCCCTCTTCAGGGCGCTGATCTGGGTGAGGATGTCGATGCAGTACTTCTCCTCGTCCACCATCCGGTGCAGCCCGCGCGCCTGGCCCTCGATCCGCTTGAGCCGTGCGAGGTAGCGGGCCTTGTCGGAGATGTAGCCGTGGTGGTGCTCCTCGGTGATGTCCCCGGCGGTCGCGGAGCTGTCGGTGGGTGAGGCATCTGCGGTGGTCATGGGTCTCCTCCGGGAAGGTGCGAGATCGGGTGCGGACGGGGCGCGGTCAGTGCGCGGCGGGCCTCGGGGCGTCGAGGGCGCGGCTGCGGAACGAGCGCAGGCGGAGGCTGTTGCCGACCACGAACACGCTCGAGAAGGCCATGGCCGCCCCTGCCAGCATCGGGTTCAGCAGGCCCAGCGCCGCCAGCGGGATCGCCGCGATGTTGTAGGCGAAGGCCCAGAACAGGTTGCCCTTGATCGTACCGAGGGTCCGGCGCGACAGCCGGATCGCGTCGGCCGCGCTGCGCAGGTCGCCGCGCACGAGCGTGAGATCGGAGGCCTCGATGGCGACGTCCGTGCCGGTCCCCATGGCGAGTCCCAGGTCGGCCTGGGCGAGCGCGGCGGCGTCGTTCACCCCGTCGCCCACCATCGCCACCGCTCTGCCCTCGCCCTGCAGGCGGGAGACCACGTCGATCTTGTCCTGGGGGAGCACCTCGGCGATGACCTCGTCGATCCCCACCTCGGCGGCGATCTGCTCGGCGGCGGCCCGGTTGTCGCCGGTGAGCAGGATCGGGGTGAGGCCGAGCCGCTTCAGCTGG
>DATGUQ010000075.1:0-64844 GCA_035301145.1 Brachybacterium sp.
AGAGTGACGATGGACTGGCGCCACCGTGCCGAGTGCCTCAACCATGATCCCGAGCTGTTCTTCCCGATCGGGAACACCGGACCGGCGATCACGCAGATCCAGGAGGCGAAGGCGGTGTGCCAGAAGTGCGACGTCATGACCGCGTGCCTCAAGTTCGCTCTCGAGTCCGGTCAGGACTCCGGGGTCTGGGGCGGTCTGTCCGAGGACGAGCGCCGCTCCCTCAAGCGCCGCAACGCCCGCGCCCGCCGCGCCGGCTGACTCCCTCCCTGCGGCGACGCGACACTGCGGCGCCGCAGGCCCACCTCCGGGGCCTCGTTCGACGAATCGGGTTCAGACCGTGAGCGGGTCCAGGTAGACCTCGACCACGGCCCGCGTCCCCCCGTCGAGGTTCTCCCAGTCCAGCGTCCCGCCCAGCTGCCCCTGCACCAGAGTCAGCGCGATATTGGTGCCCAGCCCGGTCGGCTTGGCCGCGCCCATCCCCCTGCCGTCGTCCTCGATGGAGATGACCAGGTGGGAGCCGGTGCGCTCGCTGCGGATGGTGAGCGTGCCGCCGGTCTCGGACAGGCCGTGCTCCACCGCATTGGTCGCCAGCTCCGTGACCACGAGCGCCAGCGGCGTCGCCTCCTCGGCCCGGATCGATCCGACCCGCCCGATCTTCTCGGTGCGCACCTCGACCTGGGCATCGGCCAGCTGCGGGGTCCCCGCCCGGTGGACGGTCGCGCTCGCCGCATCGACCGCGAGCCGCAGGCAGCGGTCGATGACCTCGTCGAAGTGGACCGCCTCCTGGGAGCCCTGCAGCAGCGACTCGTGCACCAGCGCGATCGTCGAGACCCGGCGCATCGCCTCGGCGAGCGCCTCGCGCGCCTCGTCCGTCTTCATCCGCCGCGACTGCATGCGCAGCAGCGCCGCGACCGTCTGCAGGTTGTTCTTGACCCGGTGGTGGACCTCGCGGATCGTCGCGTCCTTGGTGATCAGCTCCCGCTCCCGGCGCCGCAGCTCGGTCACGTCGCGCACCAGGATCACCGCACCGGTGCGGGCTCCCTGCTCCGTCAGCGGGACCGCCCGCAGCGACAGCGTGCCGCCCCGGGCCTGCATGTCCGAACGCCAGGCCGCCCGACCCATCAGCACCAGGGGCAGCGATTCGTCGACCGTGCTGCGGGACTGCAGCACCTCGGTGGACAGCTCGGCGAGCGTGACGCCCACCATGTCCCCCTCGATGCCGAAGCGGTGGAAGGCCGAGATGGCATTCGGCGAGATCCACTGCACCACGCCTGCCTCGTCGAGCTCGACCACGCCGTCCCCCACCCGCGGCGCGCCGCGGCGGGGCGGGATCGGTGCTCCGGCGATGGGGAACGCGCCTGTCTCCAGCATGCGCAGCAGGCGCTCGCCGAGACGGCGCTTCTGGGTCTCGTTGTGGGAGGTCCGGGCGTCGTCGACCGGGCTCTCCGCCGCCAGCACGGCGAGGGTGCGGCCCTCCTTGCGCACGGGGACCAGCAGCCCGGTCGCGGTGCGTCCCTCGCGCTCGATCGCGGTGGGCCGGTGGTGCGGCTCTCCCCCGGCCAGCAGCCGGGTGATCTCGGCGCTCTCCTCCCCGTCGTCGCTGGGGCTGCCCACCGGGTCCTCGTAGTAGACGGTGGAGCCGGTGGCGGGGCGGCAGTGCGCCACGGCCAGGGGGCCCTGTTCCTCCTGGATCCACAGCACGAGGTCGGCGCGCAGCAGATCGGACAGCAGGTTCCAGTCACCGATCAGGTGCTGCAACCAGTCGGCCTCCTTCTCGGAGAGGGCTCGGTTGTCGGCGAGGAACTTGGACAGGCTCGGCATGCACACAGGATAGGGGCCGGGCAGGAATGGCCCGCGACCGTCCCACCGTCATGGGCTCCGGGCTGCCCCTCTGCTCTAGGCTGAGCGCGCAACAGTTCCCAGGAAGGACCAGGATGAAGCTTCGCGAGACGTTGACCCTCCCGTTGTCGGCAGCCGGAGCGATGGTGATGTACGCCGATCCGGAGTACACCGCGATCCGGCGCTCGACGCTCGGGGCCGCCCGGGCCGGGTCCTCGGTCGAGGGGTCTCCTGCCGGATCCTTCACGGTGCGTACCGAGCTGTCGATGCCCACGGACCGGGTGCCGGACATGGTGCGGCCCTTCGTCGGCTCCTCGGTGACGATCCACGAGACGCAGAGCTGGTCGGCGCCGGAGGCCGACGGCGGACGCCAGGGCACGATGACGCTCGAGGTCGCCGGCACCCCGGCCGGGCTCACCGGCTCGCTGCGGCTGCGCCCGGGCGGGGAGGACAGCTGCAGCGTCGAGATCGACGGCGATCTGGTCGCGAAGATCCCGCTGCTGGGAGCGCGACTGGAGAAGGCCGCCATGCCCTACGTCTCCACCGTCCTGCGCGCCGAGGAGCGCTCCGCGCGCACCTACATGGAGGAGCACGCGGGCTGACCCCGCCTACCACCCAGGGGCGGCGGGGCGGAGGCGGCTGCCCCTCGCCCCGAGGTCAGGTGGTCGCGCCGATGTCCAGGAACGCGAGTGCGTCCTCTCCCTCGCCGGCGTCGAACCACAGCAGCGCAGGGTCCGTGTCATCGGCCTCCGCCTCCGCCGCGTCCTGTTCGGAGACATGGAAGCTGGCGATCCTCGCGGAGCGCCGCTGCCGCATCCGGATGCCGAAGGCGCCGCCCTCCTCGGTCGCCGCGTCGATGACGTCGTCGGGGGCGTCCGCAGCGATCACGAGCACCCGCTCGGAGCGCTCGGCGGCGGTGAAGGCGACGTGCACCGCGTCCTGCAGCGCCTCGTACTCGAGGTCCTCCTCATCCTGTCCGGGACGGTCCGCGCTCGCCTCAGAGGTGACCGCCCAGGCCGCCCGGCCCGGCTCGAGATCGATGAATGCCCGGCCCTCCCGGAGCACCGGTCGCTCCTGTGCGAGCAGGGGGAGATAGATCCTCATGGGGTCATCCTCTCACCGGCTCCGCAGCCTGCGGTGCCGGGACCCCGGCGCGTCCCTCGCCCTGGACCGCGTTCGAGCCGGCGAGATCGCGCAGGCCGCGGCGCAGCGCAGAGCGCGGGGCGGACTCGGACAGCAGGGCCCCGTCCCAGACGGCGGTGCGGCACGCGACGGGATCGTCCGGGAGCAGGCTCAGCGAGCGCACCGGCATCCGCGTGCCGATCAGCTCCCGCAGCCGGTCCCCCGGCACAGGCGCGCCCACGCGGTTGACCACCACGTGGAGCTCCGTCACGCCGAGCTCCTCGAGCCGGGCCTGGTCGCGCAGGAGCCGCGTGATGCTCACCGGATCGGAGGAGACCACGGCGATCACCGCGTCCGCCGCCTCGATCGCGCTGAGCGCCGCGGCATTCCGCTGCGGTGCAGAGGTGTCGTAGCTGAGCTCCTCGTCCTCCTCCAGCACCGCAGCGACATCGGCGATGACCAGTTCCCCGCGGCGCGCGAGCGCTCCCCAGACCCCGTCGAGCGCGGTGCGGCGCAGCTCGCCCCAGCGCGCGGGCACACCGATCCCACTGAGCAGGCGCAGCCTCGGCTGGACCTGCGGCAGGAGAGAGTCCAGGGTCTCCTGGTCCAGGGTGTCACGGTCGTAGGCCCGTGCGGCGGCGACCAGTCCGGGCGCCTCGTCGAGCACCCCCAGCAGCTGACTCTGGGAGGGCCCGTAGGTGTCGGCGTCGACCAGGGTCGTCTCCCGGCCGGCCGCTGCGGCCTCGGCCGCGAGATTCACCGCGACCGTCGAACGGCCGGGGGCACCCATCGGCCCCCACACGGCGACCAGGCGGCCTGCGGTACCGGGAGGATCCGCGGTCGTGGCTTCCTGGACCCAGGCCTCGGAGTCCTCCTGCTCCCCGCGCACCGCCGTCTCGATCGCGGCGAGGATCTCCTCGACCGGTGCGTCGGCGGGCACCATGTGGCGCAGACCGAGCGCCGTGGTGTCGGCGGCGTCGGCCGGGCGCATCCCCACCACCGCGGCATCGCGGAGCATCACCGAGAGCACGTCGCGCCCCAGGCCCCGGACCGTCATGTCGATGAGGACCACGTCCCCGATGCCGGCGGCGGTGACCGCGAGGGTCTCGGCGAGGTCGGCGCAGCGGCGCACCACTCTCGCGACCCCGTGCCGCTCCGTCGCGAGGTCGTGGACGATGCGCACCTCGTCGCTGCCCGAGGCGCACAGGACGATGTCGATCACGGAGCCACCTCATGAGCCCCGGGGACGCCGATGACGTCCAGGCGCTCGTCCTGAGAGAGCACCTCGAGCACCTCGTCGAGGCTGTCGCTGGGCACGAGCACCTCGACCGACATCTCCCGCATGCCCAGTGAGCTCCCTTCGTCGACGCGGCGCACCACGGCGTCCGGCACCAGCAGGCGCGCCTCCGCCTCAGCCCCCTCCTCGACGGCCGGAGCGGTGTGCCACAGCTCCACCGTCGCCCCCGGGACGACGGACTCCGCCACGGACGCGTCGACCGGTATCACGACGGGGCGCAGCGGCACCTCCCCCGCCTGGCCGATCGCCGACATCGGCACCAGCTCGCCGGCCCGGATCGTGCGCAGCGCCACGGTCCCCTCCGGGATCGCCTCGAGGGTGCCGACGTAGTGGTCGGTCTGCTCGCCGAGCCGCAGCTCGACCGTCGTCAGGTCCTCGGCCGTGATCGGCTCGCCGGGGACGATCGCCGAGCGGGCCACGAGCACCGGAGTGGTCTCGGACAGCCGCGAGACCAGCACCGCGCCCATCAGCACGCTCGCCACGACGAGGACGATGCCGACGATCAGCCGTGGGTCCTTCCATCGCGGCGTGCGCAGCCTCATCATCCCTGCCGTCGCCCCCACTGCAGGCTCCTCCCCGTCGCCTCGACCGATGCTGTCCGTGTCTGACGGGAGGCTACGTCAGCCGGAGTGCCCGCGGGGGCCGGACGCGGAATTGTGGAGAACTCCGACGCGCCGCGACGTAGAGGCCGGCGCCGCCGTCCACAGCACCGACCCCGGTCGCGCACGGGGATGAGACACTGTCAGCAGCCTCCCCTCAGGTGTGAACGACCGGAAGGACCGTCGATGCCGCCACGTTTCGTACCGCTCAGCGATGTCGCCGAGATGCTCTCCATCTCCGCCTCCCAGGCCTATGCCCTGGTGCGGTCCGGCGAGCTGCGGGCGATCAAGATCGGCGGCCGCGGCCAGTGGCGGGTCGAGACCACGGAGATCGAGTCCTACATCCAGCGCAGCTACAGGGCCACGGCCAGCTATCTCGAGGAGGAGCGCCGGCAGGAGCGCGCGAAGGCACGCGGCGACTCCTGACGGCACCGGCTGCGCACCGGTCCGTGCGGCTCCCCGACGGTTCAGCGCAGCTGAACCAGCCTCAGCGCGGAGAACGCCACGGTGAGCCGCTCCGACCCCGGTGAAGCCGTCCGCTCCCCCGTCGGCAGGGAACGGATGTCCAGCGCATCGGCGCCGACTGCGGCGATCCGCCCGGTGACGGCACCGCCGGCGGTCTCCAGGTGCACCATGCTGCGATCTCTGGCGATCTCGCGCAGCACCGACCCGAGCCCCCTCGCGGAGCTCGCGGAGTCCTCGGCGAGCCGGGCCCGCGACGGCAGCCCCTCGAGCATGACCACCGCCGCCAGAGGCACCACCGCACTGCGCCCGCCGCTGTCCGCGACGAGCGCGACCCACTGGTCCCCCACCTCCCGGACCACACCGCTCACGCGCACCGCGCCGCCGAGGTGCAGCGTCAGTCGGCGCCCCTCGGCCCCTCGGAGACGGTCGGCGAGCGTCAGCTGAGCCTGTTCGGCACGGGTGAGATCCTCGGAGACCGCCCGCGCCTCTTCCTGCTGATGGTGCGCGAACTGGCCCTCGAGGTCCTCGAAGATCCGCTCGAATCTCATGGCGCCACTGTAGGCGCCGGGCCGCGGGACGGGCTCGGGCAGCACTTTCCCTCCCCAGCCCTGCGGAGTCCACACGCCCCCGTACTCCCATTGCGAAACAGATCACAGACGACTACTTTGCCTCTACAGTGACTGAGTCACATCAAACTCGATCAAACTGCATCTGAACGCATGGTCACGACAGCTGCGCGGGCAGAGCACAGTCCCCAGGAGGATCCATGCGCGATGACGACACGTCGACCCCGGCCGTCAGCCGGCCCGGAACGAGCCTGCTGGGGGCAGCGACCGCGGTGTGCGGTGCCGTCGCCATGGGCGCCTCGGCGCGATCGCTCCACGGACTGGCGCAGACGGCCCACGGCGGCGAGACACTGGTCATCTGGGTGCTGCTGGCTCTCGCGGGTCTCGGTGCGCTCCTCTGCCTCTACCTCGCAGCGGTCTGGGGCCTGGCGGCCGCGATCCTGCTGGCCGGTCCGGCCAGCCGCACCGGCACGGCGCTGCTCGGTGCGCTGCGGGTCCTCGCACCCCGCGTGGCTCGACGCCTTGCGAACGGCGCTGCGATCGCGACCGCCACCACCGCTCTCACGCTCGCCCCCGGGATCGCCAGCGAGCACCACTTCGGCACGGATCCCGATGCGGCCGACGGCTCGTCCGCCCAGGCTGTCGAGCAGCTCTGGGCGGAAGTGCCTCCGACGGATCCCACGCCGGAAGCCGCAGCCCCGTCCCGCAGCGACCCGGGCGCGGGCAGCTCGGGCACCGGCGCTCCCCTTCCTCCGCTGGGCTGGGGCGACGGCTCCGCACCGTCCACCGGCAACGATCCCGCCCCTCCAGCCACGGACCCCGGCGGCGCGGACCGCCGCGACACCGGCGCCGGCACGAGCGGCCCCGCCCCCGCATCGACTCGCACCGTCGTCGTCCACCCGGGCGACAGCCTGTGGAGCATCTCGGACGATCTGCTCGGGCCGGGAGCGTCGGACCCCGCGCAGATCGCGGCCGCCTGGCCGCTCCTGCACGACACCAACCGGGACGTGATCGGCGACGACCCCGATCAGCTCCGCCCCGGTCAGCAGCTCACCGTCCCCACCGATCTGACCACCCAGGACGTGTCATGACCACCACCGACCAGCGCCCCGCACATCCGGACACCCGCACCGCCGCTCCGGCTCCGGACGATCCGCGAGCGGTCGGACCGCTGATCGCGCCCGTCGCCCGGCGCGCCGTCGAGATCATCCGCGACATGCGTCCGGAGAACTCCCTGTCGCGGGTGATCACCCCTGAGGTCGCTCAGCAGCTCGCGCGGCGTGCGGCGCTCACCCGGCGGCTGCGCGCGACCACCGGGTACGCGCCGCCGCGCCAGCTGATGGTGACCGGCGTGCGCCAGTGCGTGGTCAACGATCACACGGTCGAGGCCAGCTGCGTCCTGCGCGAGCCGGACCGTGCACGGTTCCTCGCGATGCGCTGGGAGCTGCGCCACACCGGATGGCGCGTGACCGTGCTGGAGATCGGCTGACTCAGCGCTTGCGGCGCTTCTTCCGCCGCTGGGCGCGGTTCGGCCCGGCGCCCTGGGGCGCGCCCTCGGGCTTGTCCTGCACCTTGTCGTGCGCCGCACCCTCAGCGGCTCCGCCCCGATGGTGACGGGCGTGATGGCGGCGCTGCGCCCGTGACATCGTCGAGGCGTCCTGGACACCGCTGCCCTCCGCGGAGGTGTACCGCAGCTGCCGCTCGGCGGGGCCGTCGTCCAGCCCCTTGGCGCGCAGCACCACCGAGTTCTCCTCGGCGAGCGGATCGGCGTCCCGCCCGGGATCGTCCTCCGTCTCGGCGGACTCCGTCTCGGTGTCGGTCTTCGCGTCGGCGTCCTCGGCGTCGCTCACGGCCGCGGACTGAGCGCCCTCGGCGCTGCCGTCGTCGGCCTCCTGGAGCGCGGCGGCCGCACCGGCCGCGCCACGGGCGAGACCGTTCGCGCTGCGCAGCAGATCGCTGACGGCCTTGGGCACCACCGGCTCGGCCTTCTCGACCTGGACCTCGAGGTGGTAGACGTAGCCGACCACGTCCTCCTTCACCCCGGCCATCATGTCGTTGAACATGAGGTGGCCCTCGCGTTCGTACTCGATGAGCGGATCACGCTGGGCCATCGCCCGCAGACCGATGCCCTCCTTGAGGTAATCCATCTCGTAGAGGTGCTCGCGCCAGCGGCGGTCCAGCACCGACAGCAGGACGCGACGCTGCAGCTGGCGCATCCCCTCCTCGCCCAGCTCCTCACGGCGCTTCTCGTAGGCGACCTCGGCGTCGGCGAGGATCTCCGTCTTCAGGACACCGCCCTCGAGGTTCTCCTTGCCGCCCACCTCCTCGATGAGCTCGTCCGGGGTCAGCGAGATGGGGTATGCCGGGCGCAGGGCACCCCAGAGCTCGTCGAGGTCGACGTCCTCGGCGGGCTTGCCCTTGGTGTGCGCATCGACCGTTCCGCCGATGACCTCCTCGATGAAGCGCTGGATGTGCTCATCGAGCTCCTCGCCCTCGAGGATCCGGGCACGCTCCTCGTAGAACTTCTTGCGCTGCTTGGTCAGGACGTCGTCGTACTTCAGCACGTTCTTGCGGATTTCGGCGTTGCGCGACTCGATCGAGTTCTGCGCGCGCTGGATCGCGCCGGTGACCATGCGGCCCGTCAGCGGGATCGACTCGTCGACCCCGCCGCGGGCCAGCAGCGACTCCGCCGCACCCGAGTTGAACAGGCGCATCAGGTCGTCCTGGAGCGAGAGGTAGAAGCGGGATTCTCCCGGGTCGCCCTGGCGGCCGGAGCGGCCGCGCAGCTGGTTGTCGATGCGGCGCGACTCGTGCCGTTCGGTGCCCAGCACGTACAGGCCGCCCAGCTCGACCACCTCGTCGTGCTGCTCGGCGACGGCCTGCTTGGCGCGCTCGAGCTCCTCGTCCCAGGCGGCCTCGTAGGCCTCCTGGTCCTCCTCGGGATCCAGACCGCGCTTCTCGAGCTCGGCGTGCGCCATGAACTCGACGTTGCCGCCGAGCATGATGTCGGTGCCGCGACCGGCCATGTTGGTGGCGACGGTGACCGCCCCCTTGGCACCGGCCATCGCCACGATCGCGGCCTCCCCGGCGTGGTTCTTGGCGTTGAGCACCTCATGCTCCACGCCCTGCGCGGTCAGCAGCTTGCCCAGGTACTCGGACTTCTCGACGCTGGTGGTGCCGACCAGCACGGGCTGCCCCGCCTCGTAGCGCTCGACGATGTCTTCGACGACCGCGTCGAACTTCGCCTTCTCGGTGCGATAGATGCGGTCCGGCTGGTCCTCGCGCTGCATCGGGCGGTGCGTGGGGATCGGCACGACGCCCAGGTGATAGGTGTTCATGAACTCGGCGGCCTCGGTCTCGGCGGTGCCGGTCATGCCGGAGAGCTTCTCGTAGAGCTTGAAGTAGTTCTGGAGGGTGATCGTGGCGAGGGTCTGGTTCTCCGCCTTGATCTTCACCCCCTCCTTGGCCTCGATCGCCTGGTGCATGCCCTCGTTGTAGCGGCGGCCGGCGAGGATGCGGCCGGTGTGCTCGTCGACGATCATCACCTCGCCGTTGAGGACCACGTAGTCCTTGTCGCGCTTGAACAGCTCCTTCGCCTTGATGGCGTTGTTGAGGAAGCCGATCAGCGGCGTGTTCAGCGATTCGTAGAGGTTGTCGATGCCGAGGTGGTCCTCGACCTTGTCGATGCCGGCCTCGAGCACGCCGACAGTCCGCTTCTTCTCGTCGACCTCGTAGTCGCGGTCCTTGCGCAGGAGCTCCACGACCTTCGCGAACTCGCTGAACCACTTGTTGGCATCGCCGGAGCCGGGACCGGAGATGATCAGCGGCGTGCGCGCCTCGTCGATGAGGATCGAGTCCACCTCGTCGACGATCGCGAAGAAATGGCCGCGCTGGACGCGCTCCTCGGGCTTGAGCGACATGTTGTCGCGCAGGTAGTCGAATCCGAACTCGTTGTTCGTGCCGTAGGTGATATCCGCGGCGTACTGCTCCCGGCGCTCCGCCGGGGTCATCCCCGATTTGATGACGCCCGTAGTCAGACCCAGGAAGCGGAACACGCGGCCCATCAGATCGCTCTGGTAGCCGGCGAGGTAGTCGTTGACGGTGACGATGTGCACGCCCTTGCCGGCGAGCGCGTTGAGGTAGGCGGGCAGCGTCGCGACGAGGGTCTTGCCCTCGCCGGTCTTCATCTCGGCGATCCGGCCTCGGTGCAGCGCCGTGCCGCCCATGACCTGCACGTCGTAGGGGCGCTGGCCCAGGGTGCGCTGTGCCGCCTCCCGCACCGCCGCGAAGGCCTCGACCAGGATGTCGTCGAGGGTCTCGCCGTCCTCGAGCCGCTCCTTGAAGTGGTCGGTCTCGGCGCGCAGCTCGTCGTCGGTGAGATCCGTGAAGACGTCCTCTGCCTCCCCCACTCGCCGGGCGATGGCTTCGAGCCTGCGCAGCTCCCGGCCTTCGCCGGCGCGCAGGATCTTGTCGAAGAGGTTGACCACTCGTGCTCCCGTAGATCGCTTCTCCGCCCTCGGGCGGTTGGTGCCTGCCCCATCGTAAGCGTCACCGTCCCCGTTGGTGACCACCTGCGCGCATCGTCACGCGTGCACTCCCCGGTGCCGGGCTCGTCATCGAGCTCCGCGGCGTCGTGCCCGGCCCGGTCGTGGCACGACGAGGGCGGGAGGAGGCCGATGCGCTCCTCCCGCCCCGGTCGGTGAGGGGGATCAGGCGGACAGCTCGGACTCGAGCTCGATGACGCCGTAGTTCCATCCCTTGCGGCGGTAGACCACCTTCGGGGTGCCCGACTCGGAGTCGACGAAGAGGTAGAAGTCGTGGCCCACGAGCTCCATCCGGTTCAGGGCGTCGTCGACGCTCATCGGCGTGGCGGGATGCTTCTTCCTCCGGATCACCACCGGGCTGCCGGCGTCGGCCAGGTCGACCTCGTCCCCCTCAGAGGCCTCCACCGGCTCCTGTGCGGTCTCCGGCCGGGGCTCCTGCAGAGCGGCGGGCAGATCCTGGTCCGCGGGCATCGTGCGCAGGCTCGCGCCCGTCCCCTGATGAGCACGGTTGCGTCCGCGCCGGTGGTCCTTGCGGCGGTCGCGGGCGCGCCGGAGGCGTTCGAGGAGTTTGCCGTAGGCGATGTCCAGTGCCCCGTAGAGATCGTCCGCCCGCGCCTCGGAGCGGATCACGGAGCCCTTCTCGTGCACGGTGAGCTCGACCCGGTCGCTGAACTCGGCCTGCCTGGGGTTCTTCTCCTGCGAGATCTCGACGTCCACGCGGAGGGTCGCGGGAGCGAGCTGGGTGACCTTGTCGAGCTTGTCGGTGAGATGGCGACGGAATCGGTCCGGGACGTCCATGTGACGTCCGACGACGTTGATCTCCATGAGTGGGTTCTCCTCCTATCAGGATGCGGCCGCTCTGAGCCCGGCCGCGATGGCTCTTCGGCTGGGTGTCGCACCTCCTGTGGAAGGGGGTCCCGCCCCGATGTGGCGAGTGGCACACAGCATGCCACGATTCGCTGGAAGTTTTCTGCCCGTCCGTCCCCCGGAGGGTTCCGATCCGGTGCTGCTCCGGCCTCACCCGGAGGAGCCGGGCCCGACGGTCGGGGCCGGCACCCGCGCCGCCGCGACGACCACCGCACCGAGGACCTCCATGCCGGCGGCGGTGAGCGCCTCGTGCATCCCGCGCAGGGTGGCCCCGGTGGTGACCACGTCGTCGACGATGACCACGGGCTGCGCACGCCTCCCGGCGGTGCGGGCCCGGCGGCCCTCGAGCCGGATGCGCCGGGTCCTCCGCTGCCGGGCGCCCTGCCCGTCCTGGGTGGTCGTGGGCCGGGCGCGCAGCAGCAGCGGGTGCCCCGCCCCCGCGCGAGCGACGGCCCGCACGAGCTCGGCGGTGTGGTCCTCGCCGCGGCGCAGCCGCGCACCGCGCCGGGACGGCACCGGGACCAGTGCGGGGTCGGTGACGCCGCCGCCCGCGGCGAGGCGGGTGACGGCCGGGACGAGCGCCGGGGCGATCCGCGCGCCCAGGTGCAGCATGCCGCCGTTCTTCCAGGCCAGCACGAGACGCTGCAGGTCTCCGCCGTACTCACCGAGCGCGAGCACCGGCAGCAGCGGGCTGTGGTCCACCCCGGCCGGCAGGAGCCGTCCGTCGCGGTGCTGGGCCCGGACCCGCGCCGCGGTGAGCACCTGCAGGGCGTCGCAGCTGCTCTCGACCCGACGGGGCGGTGCCTCCAGCAGTGCGGCGCAGCGACCGCACAGCCAGGTGCCCTCCTCGCCGCAGGGGCAGTGGCGCGGCGCGACCAGCGCGCAGGTCTGGGCGATCACCTCCTGCAGAACCGAGCCCCGTCCGTCGTCGTGCGCCATGGCCCGATCCCAGCACGTCCCGAGGATGCCGTGTGCCGGGTGCCGGGACCGGTGGAGGACCCGGGGCTGGGGAGGACCGGTCCCGCGCTCCGGGTCAGCAGGAGACGCTCGACGGGTCAGTAGAAGGAGGGGTCGTGGCCCGCCTGATCGACGGGCGCCCACTCCTCCCGGTCGCTGCGCAGCAGTTCGTCGTCGACGGTGCCGACCCAGATCGCCTCGGCCACCACGGATCCGGCGATGCGGTCGGTGCCGGATGGGAGGGCGGGCAGCAGCTCCCGGCCGCTGGAGAAGTCGACGATCTGCGCCCTCCGCTCCTCGGCGGTGGGCTCCGTGCCGAGCATCAGCAGGGCGACCTCGTCGTACCAGACGATCTGGGTGATGTCGTCGAGGAACGTACGCAGGGGCCGGGGCGCGGTGAGGGAGGCGGGGGCCCCCGCCGAGTCCCGCACCACGGCGCAGAGGTCCACGCGCGCGCCGGCGGTGTCCGAGGACAGCACGATCATCCTGGTCGCATCTGCGGCGATGTCCAGCGCGCGGATCTCGCGGCCGGTCAGCCAGGGTGCGTCGACCTTCGCATCGAGGTCCGGCCCGACCCCGGACAGCGCCAGCAGGGCCCCGGGATTGGACCGGGGCGAGGTCCACACGAAGCCCGCATCGTCCACCCGTGGCGGGACGAAGGAGCCGCCGGTCGCGGCTTCCCGCAGCGGCAGCGAGTCGTCCGTCGTGGCGATCAGGACGCTCGACTCCTCCGGGCCGAGAGCTGCGGCGAGCACGCCGTTCTGGCCGATCACCGGGGAGGAGAGCTCGATCTCGGAGAACGCCGGCACCACCTGCGGGGCGGGCGTCGCGGCACCGGGATCGGCCAGCGAGATGACCCCGGTGGAGCCTGCGGCGATCGGCCGGTGACCCGGCAGGGCCCGCTCGGCCCGCTCCTGCTCGTCGAGGACCACGTCCTGCCCGTCCATCACCAGCCGGACCCCGGTCAGGGAGCGCAGGGACTGCAGCGAGGCCTCCAGCTGGGACAGGGCGAGCCCGCGGGGCCCGGCGGCCATGCCCGCGATCGCGGCCGGCACCGTGATCTGCGCGCTGCCGTCCATCCCCGTCGTGGAGGACGCCTCGAAGATGTCGGAGCTCGGCGGCACGCGGTTGACGACCGCCTCCTCGAGGAAGGCCGAAGGACCCTCGACCAGCGCCTCGAGAACCGCGGAGGCGCCGCGCCGGAGCGGGAACCACCGGTGGTCGGGCACCAGGTGCCGCTCGCGGGCGTCGAGGAAGTAGAGCCGGGCCGGGCCGTACAGCGTCTCGAAAGCCGCCTCGGACAGGTAGATCCCGTCCGGCACCTCGCTCAGGCGCCACTGACCGTCGACCTCCTCGATCGCGACCTCGATCTCGCGGGACGTGGGGCCGGACAGCAGGCTCTTCACGCCGTGCTCGTCCAGGAGCGCGACCGCCTGCAGGACGATCCCGAGCCGCCCCTCACCGGCCTCGGTGACCTTCAGCTCCTGACTGCCGGAGTAGATGGTGATCAGGGCCTCGGGGTCCCAGGACGCGGCCGCCTCGGCGGTGAGGTAGTCGCGGGCCACGGCGAAGTCCTCCTCGGAGCCGACGCCTGCCTGCACGAAGCCTGCGACGACCTCCTCCGGGGTCGCTCCGGGCGCCGGCGGCAGGGCCTGCACGTAGGGGGCACCGGGCTGGGTCTGACCGGTCAGGGTCCGGGTGGAGATGGGAGAGGTGGTGGGGATGCGCGCGCACGCCGCCCCCAGGCCGAGCACCGCGGCGGCCCCGGCCGCCCGCAGCACGTGTCGTCGTGCGGGTCTCATCGCTCTCCTTCCGCGCCGCCGCTCCCGGGGGCGGGATCCTCCGGGTTCTCGTCGAGGTCCGGGAGCACCTCGGGCCCCACGCGGATCTCCCCCGTGGGGGTCGGGGAGACGGCGGCGACCGCCTCGGCCCGGTCGAAGGAACGCTCCAGTGGCAGCGGGGAGCGGACCAGGACGTGCCCGGGCCGTCGTGGGATGGTCAGGCGGAACACGGCGCCCTCGCCCACCTGGCCCCAGGCCTGCAGCCAGCCCTCGTGCAGGCGGGCGTCCTCGGCGGAGATCGACAGCCCCAGTCCGGTGCCCCCGATGGTGCGGGCCCGGGACGGGTCCGCGCGCCAGAACCGGTCGAAGACCCGCTGCGCGTCCTCGGGGGACATGCCGTGGCCGTGATCCTGGACGACGACCGCCACCGAGTCCGCGTCGGAGGCGGTCTGGACGAGCACGGGGTGGCCGGCGCCGTGCTCGATCGCGTTGGTGAGCAGATTGCGCAGGATCCGGTCGATGCGACGCGCATCCACCACTGCGCCGACATCGGTGCCGGCCAGGTGCACGTCCAGCTGGCAGCCGCGGTCGGCCGCCAGCGGGCGGACGTCCTCGAGCGCCTGCTCGACGAGCTCATCGATGTCCTCGCGACGCGCCTCGAGCTCCGCCGCCCCGGCGTCGAACCGGGAGATCTCCAGCAGGTCCGCGAGCAGCACCTCGAAGCGCTGCACCTGCGCCGAGAGCAGCTCGGCGGTGCGCCGCAGCTCACCGGGCAGCTCCCCGCTGTGCGCCTCCAGCACGGAGGACGCCATCCGGATCGTGGTCAGCGGCGTGCGCAGCTCGTGCGAGACGTCGGAGACGAACCGCTGCTGGACGTGGGAGAGCTCGGTGAGGTCATCGACCTTCTGCTCGAGGCTGCGGGCCATGTCGTTGAACGACTCCCCCACCCGCGCCAGCTCGTCGGCGCCCGCGACCTCGACACGGCTGGTGAGATCGCCTGCCGCCATCCGCTCAGCGGCGAGCGCCGCCTTCCTCAGCGGGGTGGTGACCATGCGTGCGACGACGATCGCGATGCCCACGATCAGGGCCAGCAGCACCGCGCCCCCGCCGAGGATGACCCGCTGCACGAAGGCGAGCGTGTCCTGCTCCTCCTCGAGGGAGTAGATGAGGTAGAGGTCGTACGAGCCGGCCCCGGGGACGACCACCCGGGTGCCCACCAGCAGCGCCGGGTGGATCCTGCCGGACTCGTCCTCCCGGCCGATGGAGCGCCAGGAGATCGAGTCCGGATGCTCGGCGACCTCCGCCGCGAGCTCGTCGTCGATCTCGTCGAAGAGGCTGCCGTCAGGGGAGGACGCCACCGGGAAGACGGTCCCCGCCGTCTCCACCGGGACCAGCACCACCTCGCGTCGGTCCTCCCCGCCCTGGCCGCCCGTGGTCTGGACGAAGGCGCGGCTCGCATCCTGCTGCTGGGTGCTGGTGGCCCCGGAGACCTGGGAGAGGCTGTCGGTGAGATCGGCGCGGACCTCGAGGGTCTCCTCGAGCACGCGGTCACGGCGCTGCTCGTACAGGCCGTCGGCGATCACCGAGGACAGGTACGCGCCGACGGTGAGCAGGGCGACGATCGACAGCAGCGTGGTCACCAGCACCACCCGGAGGGCGAGGGGCCAGCTGCGCGGGTCGATGCCGGGCGCCGCGCGCACCTCGCTGCGGGCGGCTTCCTCACCGTCGTGCGCGGTGCTCACGGTCGCGCCGCCGCTCGCGGGATCCGCCGGGTCCTCAGGAGCCGCCACCGGCGCGATAGCCGACGCCGCGGACGGTCACGACGATCTCCGGGTTCTCCGGGTCGTGCTCGATCTTCGAGCGCAGCCGCTGGACGTGCACGTTGACCAGGCGGGTGTCGGCGCTGTGGCGGTAGCCCCACACGTCTCGCAGCAGCACGTCGCGGGTGAACACCTGCCACGGCTTGCGGGCGAGCTGCGTGAGCAGGTCGAACTCGAGGGGCGTCAGCGAGATCAGCTCCTCGCCCCGGCGCACCTCGTGACCGTCGACGTCGATGGTCAGGTCGCCGATGGTGAGCTTCTCGGTGGTGGGCTCCTCGACGCGGCGCACCCGTGCCTTGATCCGTGCCACCAGCTCCTCCGGCTCGAAGGGCTTGGTCAGGTAGTCGTCGGCTCCGGCCTCGAGCCCCTCGACGACGTCGGCGGTGTCGGTGCGGGCCGTGAGCATGATGATCGGCACGCCGGACTCGCGGCGCAGTCGGCGGCACACCTCGATCCCGTCCATCCCGGGCAACATGAGATCCAGCAGCACCAGATCGGGCCGCAGGCGCGGGAAGGTCTCCAGCGCCGAGGCGCCGTCGGGCGAGGTCGCGACCTCGTAGCCCTTGCCGCGCAGAACGATGCCGACCATCTCGGCGATCGCCTGATCGTCATCGACCACGAGTATCCGTGAAGGCGTCGTCATGAGGCTCATTGTGCCACCGCACAGGGCCGGGACCGAGGAGGCGACCTGCGCAGGGGTGTCCGGAAGATGCAGGGTCTTCGACGTTCGTCGGATCGGCGCAGGGCTCCTCACTCCGTAGTGTCGTCCCAGGAGCACCGCCCTCGCCCCGGCACGGGACGGGACGGTGCGAGCGACACGACCCGCAGGAGGACCGATGAGCACGCCGTGGATGGCCCCCGGATCGACGGTCGGCGAGGAGCCGTCCTCGTCGTCGGGTCCGGACGGTGCCCCGCCCGCTCCGCCGTCCGGCGACGCCGACGGGCAGCGCGCCGCGGGGCCGCGCCGCGAGCTGTCGCAGTCCGTGCCGCTGTTCCCGCTGCGTCCGCTGGGGCTGGGCGAGGTGCTCGGCGCGGCGGTGCGGATCTATCGTCTGCGAGCCCGGTCGGTGCTGGGCGTCGCCGCCGTCGTCTACGGCATCGCGTTCGTCGCGCTCACCGTCTTCTCGGGGGCGAGCATGGTCCCGATGTTCGGCGAGATGCAGGCCGCGATGACGAGCCCGGAGGCCGCGGAGACCGCCGAGGCGTTCACCTCGGTGCGGGACGTGGTGCTGATGCTCCTGTCCACCGCCGCGACGATGATCATCACCATGCTGGCCTCCTCGCTGGTCACGGTGGCCCTGACCCGGGTCGCGCTCGGCGAGGCCACCGGCCGCCGCGTCTCCGGCGCGCAGATGTGGGAGACCATGCGCCGCCGCGGCGCGGCCGCCATCGCAGTGAGCCTCCTGATCGGCCTGCTGAGCACGGTGGCCCTCGCCGTGCTCGGCGCACTGGGCGCGCTGCCGCTGCTGCTGATCCAGGAGGCGTCCTGGCTGACGATCGTGCCGCTCGTGCTCGGCGTCGTGCTCGGGATCCTGGCCATCTTCTGGATCTGGGCGCGCACCGTGCTCGCCATCCCGGCGCTGGTGCTGGAGGACGCCGGGGTCCTCGGCGCGCTCCGGCGCAGCCTGGTCCTCACCCGCGGGCGGCGGCTGTGGCGCGTGCTCGGCACCGCCGTGCTGCTGTACCTGGTCTACTTCATCGCGACGCAGGTGATCGCGGGCGTCTTCGGCACCCTCGGCGTCATCATCTACCTGGCCGTCCTGCTCGCCACGTCCTTCGAAGGGCTCGTGGTGGGGATGATCCTGCTGACGATCATCTCGATGGCGGGCAGCTACGCCGCGACGTTCCTGCTGGCGCCCTACCTCTCGGCCGGCTTCGTGGCCATCTACGCCGACAGCCGGATGCGGCACGAGGCGTGGGACGTCGAGCTGCTCCGCCGGGCGCGCGAGTCCTGGGACGGCGAGGGCGCGCGATGATCCCGGCCGCGCCGCCGCAGCTGGACCCCGACGAGGCCCGCGCCCGGCTGCTCGAGGAGCTCTCGAAGTCGGAGTACGACGACTCCCCCGGGTTCATCCAGTGGCTGCTCGGCGCCCTCGAGCGCTGGCTGCTGGAGGTGCTCGACGGCATCGACGGCTCCTCCACCGCGCAGGCCGGCCTCGCCGTGCTGCTCGTGCTCGTCCTGGCGGTCGCGGTCTTCCTGGTGCTGCGTCGCACCGGTCTGATCCGTCGCAGCCACGCCCTCTCGGTCACCGCGCACCTCGACGCCGATCCGGTGGTCAGCGCCGCCCAGCTGCGGCGCGAGGCACGGGAGGCCGGCGCAGCCGGTCGCACCGATGACGGCACCGTGCTGGCACTGCGCGCCCTGGTGCGCGATCTCGAGGAGCGCACTCTGCTCGAGGTGAGCGCCGGGATGACCGCCCACGAGGCCGCGGACCAGGCGGCGCGGTCCTTCCCCGAGCTGCGCGGCCGTCTGCTGCGCGGCGCCGACGCCTTCGACACCGCCGCGTACTCCCACCGCCCGGCCACCGCCAAGCAGGCCGATGATCTGCTGCGCCTGGCGGAGTACATCGCCGAGTCCACCCCCGACCTGTCGGACATGGAGGACGGGGGCGCGCGTGCCGTGAGCAGCGGGGCGGGCTCATGAGCCTCGGCCCCGCCCCGGCCGCGGGCACGACCACCCCGGCGAGCCCCGGCGCCGCGCCGCCGTCCGGCTCGTCCAGATCATCGGGCTCGTCCGCGGAGCGTCGTCGTCCCCTGCTGATCGCGCTCGTCGTGGTGGCGATGGTCGCGGCGCTGCTCGCCTCCGTCGCACGGGGCCTGTACCGGGACGGCCCCCTCGAGCCGGACGCCCCCACCGGGCAGGGCTCGAAAGCGGTGGTGCAGGTGCTGGAGGACCTCGGGGCGGACGTCGACGTGGACCGGCACACCGCCGACGCCGCCGACGCCCTGCGGGAGGGGCGCACCGTGCTGGTCACCGCGCCCGACGAGCTGGGCGCCGACCAGCTGACCGCCCTGGCCGAGGCCCGGGAGGAGAGCGGGGCGCGCCTGGTGCTCGTCCACCCCGACTTCGTGACCCTGTCCTACCTGACCTCCGAGATCGCGCCCTCGGGCGCGCTGCGCGACGGCGGCCGGATCGAGGCCGGTGCCGGCTGCGAGGCCCTCGCCCACCGGGCACGGGCGCTCGAGCTGCCCTCCGCGGACGACGGCATCCGCGGGGCGGCCTCCCTGTACCGCACGGGCGGTGGGGCCCAGAGCTGCTTCACCGCCGAGGGCGGCGCCCTGGTCGCGGAGCAGGACGGACTGACCGTGCTGGGCAGCGCGGACCTGCTGACGAACGACGGGATCGCACGCGCCGACAACGCGGCCCTGGCGTTGAACCTGCTGTCCGCGGACGGCGAGCTCAGCTGGTACGTCCCCTCCGCGAACGATCCGATGGGCAGCTCCTCGCAGACACCGCTGGGATACCTGCCGGATTGGGCGGGCCCGCTGCTGCTGTGGCTGGTGCTGGTCGGGATCGTCGCGCTGGTGGCGCTCGGCCGCCGGTTCGGGCCGGTGGTGGTCGAGCCGCTGCCGGTCACGGTGCGCCCCCAGGAGCTGGTGCTGGGACGCGCCCAGCTGCTCCAGCGGGCCGGCGCCCGCGACGACGCCGCCCTCGCCCTGCGCGCCGCCACCTCCTCCCGCCTGGCCGATCGGCTCGGGCTGCGTCACGAATCCTCCCTGGACGGCCTGATCGCGACGCTCCGCTCGCACGTGGA
Organism: Brachybacterium sp.; assembly: GCA_035301145.1. Taxonomy (GTDB): domain Bacteria; phylum Actinomycetota; class Actinomycetes; order Actinomycetales; family Dermabacteraceae; genus Brachybacterium. The sequence goes on from DATGUQ010000075.1 coordinate 19,613, forward strand.
CCACTCGGAGGAACAGCTGCGCCGCCTGCTCGGCCCCACCCCCGTCACCAGCGACCAGGACCTCGTCCGCCTCGCGCACGAGCTGGACCGTCTCGAGAAGGAGATCGATCGATGACCGACACCACCCCGGGCACCGTCCCGCCCCCCGAGCCGACCGGTGCCCCGACGGGCACCGGCCCTGAGGTCGACCAGGACATCCGCGCCCAGCTGCAGCGGCTGTCGACGGAGATCCACAAGGGCGTCGTCGGCCAGGACGCCGCCGTGACCAGCCTGGTGGTGGCGCTGCTGTGCCGCGGCCACGTGCTCCTCGAAGGCGTGCCGGGCGTCGCCAAGACGCTGCTGGTGCGGTCCCTGGCCGCCGCCCTGGACGTGCGCATGCGGCGCGTGCAGTTCACGCCGGACATGATGCCCGGCGACATCACCGGCTCCCTGATCTACGACAACACCACCAGCGACCTCGTCTTCCGCGAGGGTCCGGTGTTCACGAACCTGCTGCTGGCCGACGAGATCAACCGCACGCCCCCGAAGACCCAGTCGGCGCTGCTGGAGGCGATGGAGGAGCGGCAGGTGACCGTCGACGGTGCGAGCCGACCGCTGCCCGACCCGTTCCTGGTGATCGCCACCCAGAACCCGATCGAGTTCGACGGCACGTACACCCTGCCCGAGGCGCAGCTGGACCGGTTCCTGCTCAAGGCCGTGATGCCGCTGCCGGATCGGGAGGTCGAGGTGGACGTGCTGCGCCGTCACGCGGGCGGTTTCGACACCGGCGACCTGGCGGCGATGGGTCTGCGCGCCGTGGCGGACATCCCCTCCCTGCACCGCGCCCAGGAGGACGTCGCCCGCGTGGTGGCGGAGGATCCGGTGGTGCAGTACATCGTCGACGTGTGCCGGGCGACGCGACGCTCCCCGAGCTTCGCCCTCGGCGTCTCCCCGCGCGGGGCGATCGCCCTGCTGCGCACCTCCCGGGCCTGGGCCTACCTCACCGGGCGCGACTTCATCACCCCCGACGACGTCAAGACCATGGCTCCCGCCACCCTCTCCCACCGAGTGCGCCTGACCACCGAGGCGGAGCTCGAGGGCACCCAGGTCGAGGCGGTGCTCGCGGCGACGCTCGCCTCCGTGCCGGTCCCCCGCTGAGGCCTGTCGATGAGGATCTCGCTCACCCCCCGCGCGGCCCTGGTCGCGCTGCTCGCGCTGCCCGTGATCGTGCTCTGGCCCCGGTGGTGGGTGCTCGGGGTCCTCGCGGCGGCCTGGGCGGCGGTGGTCCTCGCCGATGCGCTGCGCGCCCCCGATCCCCGCCGGTTCCAGGTGCGCAGGCAGGCCCCGTCCCAGGTGCGGTTGGGCAACACCGTCACCGGCCGGCTGCTGCTGACCAATCCCACCGCTCGGACCGGCTCCCTCGAGGTGCGCGACGCCTGGAACCCGACCGCCGGCCTGGCGGCGCAGCGCTCCGCCCTGACCGTGCCCGCCCGGGAGCGGCGGGCGGTCCCGCAGTCGTTCACCCCGACCCGTCGCGGCGAGCACCGCTCCCGCACCCTGCTGATCGCCTCCCGCGGGCCGCTCGGCCTGGCCCGGCGCACCGCACGGGCCGAGGCCCCCGGGCGGTTGCTGGCCCTGCACCCCTTCGGCGCCCGGCGCCACCTGCCCTCGCGCGTGCAGCGGCTGCGGGAGATCGAAGGGCTCGCCGCCGTCCATCAGCGCGGCCAGGGCACCGAGTTCGACTCGCTGCGCGACTTCGTCGACGGCGACGACGTGCGCTCGATCGACTGGCGCGCCACGGCCCGCCGGCGCAGCGTCGTGGTGCGCACCTGGCGTCCCGAGCGGGACCGGCACGTGCTCCTGGTCGTGGACACCTCCCGCAGCTCGGCCGGTCGGCTGGGCGAGGCGACCCGGCTCGACGCCGCGTTCGATGCGGCGCTGCTGCTGACGGCGCTGGCCGTGCAGGCCGGGGACCGGGTCGATCTGGTCTGTGTGGACCGCGTCCCGCACCTGTCGGTGATCGGCTCGACCCGCACCACGGTGCTGCACGACATGGTCTCCGCGACGGCGGCGGTGGACCCGGCCCTGGTGGAGACGGACTGGGAGCTCGCCGCCCGCACGATCGGCGAGCGCGCCCGGCGCGGTGCCCTGGTCGTGCTGATCACCCCGGTCGAGGCCGCCGCCGTCCACGGCGGTCTGCTGCCGGTCGCGGCCCGTCTGGCCAAGGACCACCCCCTGGTGGTCGCCTCCGTCGCCGATCCCGCCCTCGAGGAGCTCGCCGCCGCTCGCGGCGACCTGGAGTCGGTGTACCGGGCGGCCGCGGCGGAGCGGGCACGTGCCGAGCGGGCCGGGGTCTCCCGCGCGCTCGAGCGGGTGGGCGCCCATGTGGTCGATGCACCACCGGATCGGGCCCCGCAGGCGCTGGCGGACACCTACCTCGCGCTCAAGGCGGCCGGGAAGCTGTGAGCCCCGGCGGGGGCGGCGTCAGAGCCGCCGGGCCAGGATGCGGAACGTGTGCCAGTGCTTCGGGCCGCTGAAGGATCGGCCGTCGCGCTCCTTCTCCGTCGACTCGAGCACCTCGTACCCCTCGAGCAGCGCGCCGACCTCGTCCCGGGAGAGGAAGGTGCTGTCGGTCTCCGCCCAGTCGTCGTGCTCCCCGAACAGGTCCACGGCGAGGACACCCTGCGCACGCAGCGCCTCCCGCATCGCTGCCCAGAGCCGGTCGAAGGCGTCCCGGCGGACGAAGGGCAGGGAGGCGCAGGCGAGGATCAGATCGGCGCCGGGCAGTGCCTCGACCTCGGTGAGGTCACGGATCTCGGGATGCACCGGCAGCACCGCGGCCAGCTCCGCCAGGGCCGGCGCCACGCTCGGGTCCACGTCGTAGGCATGGACGGTGAATCCGTTCTCCGCGAGATGGCGGGCCTCGATCCCACTCCCGCAGCCCAGCTCGATCGCGATCGGCCGACCCGGCTCCGGCTGCCGCGCGCCCTTGCGGCCGTGACCGGCGCCCTGGCGGCCGTGGCCGGCGGCCTCGACCGCGGCGATCGCGAGCGGACGCACGGCTCGCTGTGCCTGCGCGGCGTTGTAGCCGGCGAAGTCACGATCGGAGCTGCTGCGCTGCATGCCCGCGAGTGTATGCCCGGGGCCGGCCCGGAGAGGGAGAGCGCTGCGGACAGGAGGAGGGGCGTCGCGGCGCTCAGCCCGCGGTGGCGACCCGCGCCCCGACCAGCTCCTCGGAGAGGTCACCGGTGACGCCAGCGCGATGGACCTGGCGGCCGCGGCCGAGCATGAACACCAGGAACGCGAGCCAGACCGCGGTCCCGAGTCCGATCCGCACTGCCGGCGGCAGGGAGCTGGGAGTCACGAACGCCTCGACGAACCCGGAGATCAGCAGCACCGGCACGAGACCGATCGCGACCGTGACCAGCGACCGGGCCGCATGGGACAGCGCCCAGAGGCGGGGCAGCGGGCCGGGCCGCACCCAGGCCCAGAAGGTGCGCAGCCCCGCCCCGGCGCCCACCAGCACCGAGGTGATCTCGAGCAGGCCGTGCGGGAGGATGTAGACGAAGAAGGTGCCCAGGCCCCCGTGGGCGCCCATCACCCCGGCGGAGAGCCCGATGTTCAGCCCGTTCTGGACCAGCATCACCACCGGCCAGAACCCGGTGACGCCGAAGACGACCGCCTGCACGGTGATCCAGGCGTTGTTGGTCCACACGTTGGCGGCGAAGCCCGAGGCCTCCCCCTCGAAGTAGTAGTTGACGAACTCGTGCTGGACCAGCATTCGCTGCTGCGCCTCGGGGATCACCAGCTCCCGGGCCGTCGCGTCCAGCCCGAAGTAGACCCCGCTGGTCACGGCCGCGAGCAGGAAGATCCCCGTGGCCAGGGCCACCGTCCAGCGCGATTCGTACAGCGCCGCCGGCAGGTCCTCCCAGAAGAAGGTGCGGGCATGCTTCCACAGCGGGGTCCGGGCACCGGTGATCCGCAGCCGCGCCTGGTGCACGAGCAGCGAGAGCCGGGAGACGAGGGCCGGGTCCGGGTTGGTGGAGCGGATCGTGGACAGATGGGTGGAGGTCTCCTGGTACAGGGAGAGCAGCTCGTCGATGCCGTCCGCGTCGAGGGTGCGGCTGCGGGTCAGCTCCCGCAGGCGGTCCCACTGCGGTCGGTGCACGGCGATGAAGGCGTCGGTGTCCACCTCCTCAGGGTAGGGTCCGCCGCCGCACGGGACCGCCGACGAAAGTCGGACCCGACGGGGACGGAAGCCGACGGTCGACGCTCACGACCGTGCCGGCGCAGTGTCAGGATGGGGCCATGGCAACGATCGGTGCGGCCCCTGCGGCCTCCTCCCCCGGCGCGCGGGATGCGCTGGTCACCGGGGACGCGGTGATGCTGGACCTGCGCACCGCCTCCTTCGCCGTGCGCATGCTCTCCGCCGTGATCGACGGCGCGCTCCAGCTCGTGCTGCTGGTCGGCGGCACGATCGGGCTGGTGTGGGCGGCGGCCCGTGCGGAGCTGGACGACGGCTTCGTCACCGCGGGGATCCTGGGCATGTCCGTGCTGGCCTATGTGGGCTATCCGGTGCTGTGCGAGCTGCTGCTGCGCGGCCGGTCCGTGGGTCGCCTGACGATGGGCACCCGGGTGGTGCGGGACGACGGCGGGCCGGTGCACGTGCGCCAGAGCCTGATCCGTGCCGTGATGGCGATGTTCGAGATCTGGTCGACCTCCGGCGCCGTGGCGCTGACCTGCTCCGTGATCGATCGCAGGTCCCGTCGGGTCGGCGACCTGCTGGCCGGGACGATGGTGATCCAGGAGCGCATGCGCACCCTGTCGCCCGACCGGCTCGAGATCCCGGCGGCGCTGCAGGACTGGGCGCAGGGCGCGGACGTCGGCCGCCTGCCGCTGACCCTCATGCAGGACATCCGCTCGTTCCTTCCCCGTGCCACGACGATCAACGCCGAGTCCCGGCGTCAGCTGTCCCGCGACCTGCTGCGCCGCACCCTGCCCCATGTGGCTCCGGCCCCTCCGCCGGGCACGGACCCGGAGGCCTTCCTCACCGCGGTGATCGCCGAGCGGTCCCGGCGGGACGAGGTGCGGCTGCGCCGCGGTCAGCAGCGGCAGCGCGAGCTCTCGGACGAGGTGCGAGCGGTGCCGTTCACCGCCTGACCCGCGCGGCGTCCCCCGCACAGGGCTCACTGCGCGGCCGGTGCCTCCGCCCGACCGGCGATGAGCACCGGGATGCCGCCCTCGACCGGGTGGACGCGGCCGCAGCCCGTGCACTGCAGCGCCCGCTCGACGTCCCGCAGCTCGCCGCCGCAGTCCGGGCACCGCAGGATCGAACGCACCCACCCCGGCACGTCCGCGCCGCTGGCGCCGGCGGGCAATGCGGTGGCGCGTGCCGTCGGCGGGTCTCCCTCGGGCGGCGCGGTCGCCGCCGCGGCCGCCGCAGCTCTCGCCGGAGGTGCGCCGGGTCCTCCGTCGTCGGCCTGCACGAGCGCGAGCACCTCGTCGCGGAGGCGGCGCATCGTCCCCTCCTGCTCCGCCTCGACGTTCAGGCGCAGCAGCGACTCGGTGTGCGAGGAGCGCAGCGAGAACCACCAGCGGTCCTCGCGCGGGAGGCCCTCGTCCCAGTGCTCCACGGTCAGACCGTCGAGGTCGTCGGTCCGTACGCCCGGCCGGCCGACGACGTGCGCGCGCACCCGCTCGCGAGCGGCTGCGGCGTCCGCGGCGTGGCAGTTGATCTCGCCGCTGGCGACGTACGGGGTATCGGCCTCGACCAGTTCGGACACCGTGCCCTCGGTCTCGGTGAGGGCGGCCAGCACGTGGAGCGCAGCGAGCATCCCGGAATCGGCGGAGTGGAAGTCCCGGAAGTAGAAGTGGGCGGAGTGCTCCCCGCCGAAGACGGCGTCGTGCTGGGCCATCATCGTCTTGATCACGGCATGGCCGACGGGCGTACGCACGTGCTCGCCACCGGCCGCGCGCACCGTCTCGGCGACGTGGCGGGAGGAGACCAGGTTCGCGATCACGGCCGGCCGCTCCTCCCCGGCGTCGCGGGCGCGTGCGATCTCGCGCCGCGCGATGAGGGCGGTGATCGCCGAGGGCGGGACCGGGATCCCCCGCTCGTCGAGCACCACGCACCGGTCGGCATCGCCGTCGAAGGCGAGGCCCAGGTCGGCGCCCTCGCGCAGCACGGCCGTCTCCAGGTCGCGGAGGTTCTCCGGACGCAGCGGATCGGGCGGATGGTTCGGGAAGGCGCCGTCGAGCGCGAAGTGCACACCGATGAGCTCGACCTGGTCCAGCGCACCGAGGACGGCGGGCGCGGTGTGCCCTGCCATCCCGTTGCCCGCGTCGACGACCACGCGCACCCGTCGCTCGGAGGGCAGCTGCACCAGGGCGTGCAGCGCGGCGGCGTAGTCCTCGAGGGTGTCGATCCCCTCGGCACGGCCCTCGCCGCGCTCGGGGATCTCCCCGGCGTCGAGGTAGGCCTCGGCGGCCCGGCGGATCTCCTCGAGGCCGCTGTCGCGGCCGATCGGGCGGGCGCCGGGCAGGCAGAGCTTGAAGCCGTTGTCCTCGCCCGGGTTGTGGGAGGCGGTGACCATGACGCCGGCGGCGTGGTGCAGGCCGGAGGCGCAGTAGAGCTGATCGGTCGAGGACAGCCCCGCATCCGCGACGACCGCTCCCCGGCGCACCGCCCCGTCGATCACGGCTTGCGACAGCTCCGGGGAGCTCAGGCGCATGTCGTGCGCGACGATCATCGCGGGGGCGTCCAGGTGATCGGCGAAGGCGGCGCCGAAGGCGCGGGCGATCTCGGCGGTGAGGGTCTCCCCCGCGCGTCCCCGCACGTCGTTGGCCAGGACGATGCCGGACAGGTCCGCGCCGCCGGCACCGGGGCCCGCGGCCGGACCGGGACGGGCCTGCGACGGGCGCGGCTCAGTCATGGGGGCTCCTGACGACGTGGAGGTGGCGGGCGGAGGGCTTCTCCGCCTGCCCCGGCGGGCGCGGCGCGCGGGCGGAGCGGACCGCAGCTGTCGGCGGGCCGGTCACCTGCTCGGGCGCCGGCTGCCGGGTCACGGCATCGGCCAGGGCGACCAGGTCGTCGCTGGCCTCCTCGCCGCCCGGCACCCGGAGCAGCTCCCACCCGCGCGGAGGCGTCATCCGGGAGGCGTGCTCCCGGCAGAGGTCGTAGGCATGCGGCTCGCTGAGGCGCGACAGCGGCCCGAGCACCGCCGTGGAATCCTCGTACACGAAGGTCAGTGAGCTGACAGCAGGCCTGGAACAGGCGGTCCGGGAGCATTCTCGAGCAGGCACGCCCTGCAGTCTACGCAGGCGCGGCGGAGGCCGTTCGACGGCACGCCCTGCGACCCTCCCCGCTCTCTCCGCCGCCGGTCCGTCCGTCGCGCCGGGGCCGGTAGAGTGCATCCATGGACGTCCAGCCCCTGCGCCCCGGAGCACCCGGTCCCCGCCAGGGCCCGCGGCGCCGAGACCGTCGGGGGCGGGGCCGCCGCTGGGACCTGATCCCCCCGCACCTGCCCGGATACCGCAGTCGGCGGGAGCGCTTCGACGACCTGGTGGCCGATGCCGGCGCCGCTCTCGCCGAACGGTTCCCCCGGCGTCTCGCGCACCTGCAGGTGCTGGTGGAGGAGGTGCCGTCGGCGGATCCGGCTCCCTGGGAGGAGCCGAGCGTGATCCTGGGCCGCGTGATCCCGCCCTCGCGCGAGCATCCAGCGCGGGTGATCGTCTACCGGCGCCCGCTGCAGACCCGCTGCGAGGACGAGACCGAGCTGGAGACGCTGGTGAGGCAGGTGCTGTCGGAGCAGATCGGCTCGTTGCTCGGCATCGCGCCCGAGGACGTGGATCCCGAGGCCTGGGCCGCCTGAGGCTCTCCCCGTCCCGGTGGGTCAGGGCGCGAGCCGCACCGTGACGGCGTCCTGACCGCCCCGTGCCGACAGGATCGGGAGGGACGAGAGCAGCACGGCATCGCTGCCGTCGCTCTCCCGCTGGGTCCAGCCGGCGTGCACGGCACCGGGCACCTCGGGCACGATCGTGATCCCGGCGGCGCGCTCCTGACCGATCTGCAGCTGCTCGGAGGTCAGCGAGACCGTCGCGTCCGCGGGGACGTCGACCGTCAGCGGTTCTCCCGCGGACCCGTCGGCCGCCATCGGGATCACCGTGGCCGCGGACGGCGCCGAACCGATCAGCGTCAGCCGTCCGGCCGAGCCCTGCGCGGGCAGGCTGCTCATGGCGTGGGAGCCGATCTCCGGCGCCGGGGGGACGAGGGTGAAGTCGACGGGCGCGCCGACGGTGTCCCCGGGCAGGTCGGCCCCGGTGAGCTCGCTGCGGGTGACGGCCGTGATCGGGCCCTCGGAGCGGACGCGCACGGCGTAGGTGCCGTCCGCCACGCCCTCCACGGGGATGCTCACCACGGTGCCTGCGGGCACGTCGACCTCGTCCCGTGCCGCCGCCGCGACGGGACCGTCCGGTCCGACCACCTCGACGGAGGCGGTGGTGCTGCTGCCCTGCGGGTTGGCGAGCACCAGGGTGGGTGCGGCGCCGGCGACGTCGACCCCGGGCATGACCAGCTCGGTGTCGGCGGCGGGCAGCGGGGAGAGGATCTCGGCGCCGCCCGGGGTGAGGCCGTCGCGTTCGGTGGACTGGACGTGCATGGACAGCGGTGCTCCGAGCACGGAGACGCCCACGCCGAGCGCGTCCTCGCCCGGGGCCACCGACTCCAGCAGGACCCGCTGCTCCTCGCCGGGTGCGACCACCACCTGGCTGCGGCCCTCCATCGCGGCCGGGCCGTCCTGGGTCCACAGCTGCACCGAGGCGGTGGCCGGTCGCTCGGTCGGGTTGCGCAGCACCAGCACGGAGCTGTCGCCCTTCGCCGTGGAGACCCCGAGGAAGGACGCCTCGGTGACCGGTTCGCCGCAGCGGGTCAGCGCGTAGGAGCGATAGTCGCCGGAAGGGGTGAGGGTGGCCTGGATGACATCGGCCACGGGCCGGCCGCCGTCCGAGGTCGCGGTGGTCACGTGGGGCGTCCCCTCGACGGCCGACGCGCCCAGGACGGAGAACCCGAGGTCCTGGGAGGCGGGCTCGTCCCTGATCACGGTGCCGTCGGCCTTCTCCGCCGTGATGGACGGGGCGCGGACCGAGCCGTCGTCCTCCTGGAGCGTGCTCGATGCGCTGACGCGTCCGAACAGCAGCGAGGACTCGGGCTCGACGGACACCGCGCGCAGCGAGACGGCGGGGCTGGGCGGGGTGACGGCGAGATCGGCGTCCGGCCCGGACTCGAGAGCGCCCTCGGGCAGCACGAGCGGCCCGTAGCACCAGCGGGTGCTCGCCCCCGGCTCCGACTGCGCGGTGGCGTGCTCGACCTTCCGGGGCGAGGACGGCGCGGTCGTGGCCACGGCGCCGACCGAGATCGCGAGCGGCGCGAGTGCGGCCAGCGCCAGCAGGGATCGTCGACCGCTGCGGCGTTCCGGGCGCTCCGGGTGCCGGTCACGGGGGCCCTCGGGGACGGTGCGGTCAGCCATACATCTCCTCCACCGAACGGGAGCGGATCCGCCACGGGATCGAGATCAGAGCGGTCAGCGCGACCCCGGCATACAGCAGCACCTGCCAGAGCAGCCGCAGCGGCTGGTCGCGGTGCACGTCGATCTCACCCGCCGCGCCGGGCGGCAGCTCGAACCCCTGGGCCCAGCCGTCCACCTCGACGGGTGCGAGCTCGTCGCCGTCGAGGGTCGCGCGCCACCCGGTGTCGAAGCGCTCGGCGAGGACCACGGTGCGCGCGGCGTCGTCGGCGGGCACCGTGCCCTCGGCGTCGACGGCGGCGCTGTCCAGCGGGATCGGCGTGTCACCGCCGCGGACGACCGCTCGTGGCGCCGCGTCGATGACGCGCCACATCCCGCCGCGGGTCCCTTCGGTGACCTTCTCCAGCTCCGTCGAGCTGTCGAGGACGCCCATCAGCTCGTCCTGCTGGTCGAGGTCGCCGCGCACCACCACGTAGGAGACGGCGAGGTCCGAGACGGTCGCGCGCTCATCGTCGTCCCCGCCGACGGCGGAGGAGAGCACGCCGGCCACGCCCTCCCGCAGCGCCGTGGAGGCAGGATCGGCGTCGACCGGCTCGCCCGCGGCGACGGTGTCCACGTCCCGGGCGTCCGCGATCGCGGCATGCTGGACCACGGAGTCGCCGCCGTGGACGATCAGCCGAGCCTCGGCCGAGCCGTCCGGCAGCTCGGTGAGCATCAGCACCCGTGAGCGGGCCGCGGTGAGGCCCTGGTCCGCGGCGGCGGCGGGGACGTCGCCGGCCTCGACCCGCTCCACCTGGAGCTGGTCGGGCAGCAGCAGCGTCCAGCCGGTCACCGAGACCAGGCAGGCCGCGGCGACGAGCACACCGAGCACGCCGGTGAGGAGCCGTCGCCCTCGCCCGTCGCCCTCCTCGCGCCGGGCGAGGGCGTCGAAGGTCGCGGCGGCGCCCACGGCCAGCGCGAGCAGGACGGCGCTGAGCAGGGCGTGGACGGCGGGGCCGACGAGCTCGCCGTCCGCGACCGCCACCGGGGTGCGCAGGCTCAGCAGCACCGCGAGCATCCCGAGAGCGGCCAGCAGCACGCCGAACCGGCCCACGCGACCGGCGGCGCCGGGCAGGAGCGGGGCGGCCAGGGCGGCGGGCACCACGGGCGCGACGGGCAGCAGCGGCAGCAGCGCGGCCGCTGTCGCGCCGACCAGCGGGAGGAGCGCCTCCTGCACACCGGGGGCGACCGGCCACAGGGTGAGCAGGTCCGTGGTCGTCGCGGTGGTGGCGGCGGGCGGCACCCCTGCGACGGCGAGGAGGGTCTCGGGGTGGCCGAGATAGGTGGGGACGTAGGGGGCGTGCAGGGCGAGGGAGGGCAGCAGCACCCACAGCAGTCGGCGCCGGCGTCCCGGGACGGCGGGGGTGATCAGCGCCAGCGCCGCGGCGGTGAGCAGGACCAGGACGGGCTGCACGGCTCCGACCACCAGCAGCACCAGCCCTGCGGCCGCTGCGGCCGACACGCTGGCCTGGGAGACCTTGTGGGGCAGCCCGATCGAGCGTCCGATCGCGAGGGCGAGCAACGGCAGCAGCAGGTGGACCAGCAGCAGCGGCCAGGCCCCGGCGGCGAGAGCGGTCAGCAGGGACGGAGCCAGCGCCCAGACGCTCGCGATCACCAGGCGGGAGCCGACCGCCCGGGTGAGCGCCCCGGATGCCCACCACGCCAGCAGCGCGCTCGCGGGCACGGCGGCGAGCACGAGGCTCTCGATCAGCAGGCCGCCGCCGAGGGGCAGGTGGCCGAGGAGCCGGACGAGAGGGTCCCCGGGACCGCGCTCCCCCAGGCCGCCGGGTATCCAGCTCGACCATGCCGAGTCCCACAGGTCCGCGGTCCCCTCGGGAAGCGGCAGGAGGCCGGGGCCGACGAGCTCACCGCGGCCGAACAGGCCGCGCAGGGCGAACAGCCCGACCACCGTGGCGGTCAGCGCCACCACCGCCGTCCAGACGATGTGACGCCCGTAGTCCGCATCGTCGAGGCCGTGGCGGGTCCCGGCGACGCCCCAGGTGGTACGGCGGATCTGGCGTCGCCGGTCGTCATCGGCGAAGACGCGGGTCCAGGTGTCGTCGGCCCAGCGCCGCATCCCTTCGCCGCGCGGCAGGTACAGCGGGGCCAGTCGGCCTCGGGGGACGCGTGCGCGATGACGCTCGCGCAGCCCCCTGGAGAGCACGCGCCTCGCCCGCGGCAGCACCGCCGCCGAGGCGCGCAGCTCCATCACCGCGGTGCGCGGCGCCGAGGCGGCGAGCGCGGCCGCCATCCGCAGCCCGGTCACCAGCGGGAGCAGCAGGAGGGACAGCAGGGCGTGCGGCAACGAGCGCTGCTTGAGCAGTGCCAGGTGCTGGCCGGTGCGCAGATCCCGGAGCCGGGCGAGCAGCGGCCTGGTGGGGTGCGGGTGCAGGACCCGGGCGGCGGACTGCACCGCGACCCGCTCGCCGGCGCGCCAGATGCGGCGGCACAGGTCGATCTCCGCCCAGGGGGCGGGCAGGTCCGGGTCGAGGCCTCCGACCTCGCGCAGCGTCCGCTCCCGCACCAGCATGCCCGGCAGCGGGACCGCGAGCACGTCGTGGCGCCAGTCCGACTGCCCCTGATCGATCTCGCCCGGGTCGACACCGCTGATGATCCGTCCGCCGTGGGTGAGGGTGAGGCCGACGTCGACGAGCGCATCGGCCCCCTCGAGGCGCTGCCGCATCTCGTCCGTGAGGAGCTCCGGCTCGGCGTGCCGCACCCGTTTGGCACCGACCGCGGCGGTGTTCGGGGAGACCTCGACGATCTCCAGCTGGCGGACGAGGGCGTCGGGCGCGGGCGGGGCGCCGTCCATCACGAACCAGAGCCAGGAGCCGTCGCCGGCCGGGTCCGCCGCGCCGACCCGTCGACCGGAGCGGTAGCGCTCCCGCCGCAGGCGCTGGGGGACCTTGGCCAGGTCCTCCGCCCGCTGGGTCCGCTCCCGTTCGACGGCGGCGCTGTCGACGTCGCGCGCACGGCGACCGCCGGACCGGGCGGGCGCGGCCCTCTCCTCGGCCGCGGGGGGCGTGACCTCGGCGGCGGTCCGCTCCCCGCTCTCGAGGGCCTCGAGCGTCTCCCGGACCGCTCCGGCCCGGCTCAGCACGGCGGAGACCGGCAGGATACGGTCCACGGCCCCGGCGGCGAGATCGGCCTCGACGGCCTCGCGCACCTCTGCGGGGAGGTCGGAGGGGGCGATGACCACGACGCTGTCGGGCCGGTGGGTCTGGGCCGCGAGCGCTCGGCGGAGCGCCTCGTGGGTCGAGGGCGTGGTCGTCCCGTACAGCAGGACGACCGCAGTGATGTGACGGTCGCTCACCGGGAAAGGATGTCAGACCACCCGGCGCTTGAGCTTGCGACGCTCGCGCTCGGACAGACCGCCCCAGATCCCGAAGCGCTCGTCGTTCTCGAGGGCGTATTCGAGGCACTCGGCCCGCACCTCGCAGGAGACGCACACCTTCTTGGCCTCACGGGTGGAGCCGCCCTTCTCCGGGAAGAACGCCTCCGGATCGGTCTGCGCGCACAGCGCGCGCTCCTGCCAGGTCAGCTCGGCCTCGTCGGAGTCCTGCCCGGCGATGTCGAGCAGGGACAGCTCTGCACGCGCGTCGTCGTCGACACGGTTCTCGTCCATCGCCACCGCTCCTTCCACTGCTGCGTTGACCACCGATGCGTTGACCACCGAAGGCTCGTCGGGCCTAAAGTACACCGGTGTAGTTACGGTCCGTCAAGCGGCGTCGGCGCGTCGCCTTGCACATCACGCCCGTCTCCACGCCCATCGTGCCCGACTCAGCGCCCCCGGAGGCCCCCGTGTCCACTGCCCCACCACCTGCGCAGGCCGCCCCTGACACGCCCGGGACGCCGGCCGCCGGCCTGGCCGTGCTCCCCGTCACCGGCCTCGGCGAGATCCGCGAGGGCGATGACCTGGCCGGCCTGCTGGCGGAGGCGCTGACGCCCCTCGCACCGCAGGACGGCGACGTGCTGTGCGTGTCCACCAAGATCGTCTCCAAGGCACAGGGGCTGCGCGTCCCGGCCGAGCAGCGCGACCGGGCCGTCGCGGACCTCGCGGTGCGCACGGTCGCCCGCCGGCTGCACACCCGCGTGGTGACCTCCGTGGTGCAGATCCCCTCGGGCCCGGTGATGGCGGCCGGGGGCGTCGACTCCTCCAACGCCCCGGAGGGCCCGCTGCTGCTGCCCGAGGACCCCGATGCCTGCGCGCGCGGGCTGCGGGCGGCGCTGAGCGCCGCGCTGGACGTCGACCTCGGGGTGCTGCTGACCGACACGTCCTCACGCATCTGGCGGGTGGGTGTGGGCGACATCGCCCTCGGCGCCGCCGGCGTCGCCGCCCTGCAGGACCTGCGCGGCGGCACGGACGCCGACGGCCGCCCCCTGACCGTCACGGTGCGGAACCTGGCCGACGAGTTGGCCGCCGCCGCGGACCTCGTCAAGGGCAAGTCCAGCGGGGTGCCCGCCGCGCTGGTGCGCGGGGTGCCCGGCGCCACCGCGCAGGACGTCCCGGCCCGTGCGCTCTCGCGCACCGGGGAGGACGACTGGTTCCGGCGCCCCAGCCTCGAGTCCGTGTGGGTCGCTCTCGGGCTGGCCCCCGAGCAGGAGCCGATCGCACGCATGTCCCCCGAGCCGGTGCCGGAGAGGATCGCTCGCGCGCTCCAGGTCGCGGCCGTACCCCGCCCGGGCCGGGAGCCGTCGACCGCGACGGTGCGGGACGTCGCCCCCGACGGACCGGCTCCGCATATCGTGGTGGAGGCGGCCGACGACTCGCCGGCCGCGCTGGTCCACGCCGCCACGCACGCCGAACGGATCCGCACCGCGCTGGGCGCCGAGGCGCTCGGCGCGCCGCTGCCCCGGATCGCGGTCGAGATCTGCGTGCCCGATCCTCAGGAGCCATCATGAGCCCCGCCGCCCCCCGGTCCCCGCACACCGCCGCGCGGCTGCTGAGCGCGCTCGAGAGCACCGGGCCGCGCCCGGCGCTGGCCTGGTACGGGGAGGCCGCGCGCATCGAGCTGTCCGGGCATGTGGTGGCGAACTGGGTGATCAAGGCGATCGGGCACCTGCACGACGAGATCGCTCTCGACCCCGACGACGAGGTGGTGGTGGACCTGCCCCCGCACTGGAAGCGGCTGACGCTCGCAGTGGCCTGCTGGGCGCTGGGCGCGAGGGTCACGGTGCTCGGGCGGGAGGCGGGAGCGGCTCCGGAGCCCCCGCCCGGTGCCGAGGAGCCGCGGGTGGTGATCACCGACCGGCCCGGCTCCCCGCTGGCCGAGACCGCCGACGAGGTGCTCGCCGTGGAAGCGGTCTCGCTCGCTCCCCGCTTCGGCGCGGAGCTGCCGCCGCTGGCCCATGACTGGCTGGTCGAGGTGCGCGGCAGCTCCGACCGGCTCGGCGTCGCCCTGCCGCCGTGGAGCGGCCCCGCGGTCGAGGAGATCCCCGACCGGCCGGAGGGCGGGACTCCGCCCCGCCTGCTGGTGGACGACGACGGGCTCTCCGCCCTCCCCTGCGTGCTCGGGGCGCTGCTGGCGGGCGGCGGGCTCGTCGGCCCGGCCGCAGCGGTCACCGAGCACCAGGCCCAGGCGGAGGGCGTCACCGGGCGCGCCTGAGCGCCCGAGCGGGCCCGGTCAGTCCGCGCGCAGCGTCGCGACGGCCTCGGTGGGGTCGCCGTCGAAGACGGCACGGCCCTTGCGCAGCACGACGATGCGGGTGCAGAGCTTCTCCAGCATCTCCAGCTCGTGGGAGACCACGATCATGGTGCGCCCGGCCTTCTGCAGCTCCCGGATGCGCTCGAGGCACTTGCGCTGGAAGGGCTCGTCGCCGACCGAGAGGATCTCGTCGACCAGGAAGATGTCCGGCTCGGTGTGCACGGCCACGGCGAAGGCGAGGCGCAGGAACATGCCCGAGCTGTAGTACTTCACGTCGGTGTCGATGAACTCCTCGATCTCGCTGAAGGCGACGATCTCGTCGAACCTCGCGTCGATCTGCTCACGGGTCATGCCCAGGATCGCGCCGTTGAGGTAGACGTTCTCCCGGCCCGAGAGGTCGGGGTGGAAGCCGGCGCCCACCTCGATCAGCCCGGCGACGCGCCCTCGCAGCAGCACCCGGCCGTGGTCGGGGTAGAGCACTCCGGAGATCGTCTTCAGCAGCGTCGACTTGCCCGAGCCGTTGAAGCCGATCAGCCCCACGGTCTCGCCCGCGTGCACGGTGAGGTCCACGTCCTCGAGCGCGAGGAAGGAGTCGGCGAGCTTCTTGCGCTGCAGCGCCGAGAACACCAGCTCCTTCAGCGAATGGTCGTGGCGCAGCGAGAACTGCTTGGTGACGTGCTCGATGCGCACCATCTCGCGATCTGTGGGGATCGCGGCGGAGTCGGGCACGGACTCGATGTTCGGGCTCATCGCGGCTCTCCTCTCACAGTTCCTGGGCGAAGCGCCGCTTGGAGCGCTCGAAGAGGACGGCGCCGAGCACGAAGGTCAGCGCGGCGATCAGCAGCCCCGCCCACCACAGCCCGAAGGGCTCGCCCGGACTCACCAGCGACGGGTCCCCGGGGACCCCCTCGACCACGGGAGGTGCGTACCGCCAGAACGCGACGTGGAACAGCTCCACCACGATGGTCAGCGGGTTCAGCTGGTACAGCCACCACCAGAGGGTCCCGCCGATCGCGTCCTGGACCATCGAGATCCGGTACAGCACCGGGGAGAGCCAGGTGGCGACCATGACGATGAGGTCCACGAAGTTCTCGACGTCGCGGAAGGCCGCGTTCAGCGCCGCGGTGATCATGCCCAGGCCCATCGTGAAGACCACGAGGATCATCATCCCGAGCGCGAAGGCGACGAGCGCGGTGGGCGAGGGCAGCCACCCGAACAGCAGCGCGCCCACCACCAGCACCAGCAGCTGCGGCAGGAAGTGCACCAGCGCCACGATCATGCTCGCCCACGGGAACAGCTCGCTGGGCAGATAGATCTTGGAGACCAGCGCCTGGTTGCCGGTGATCGAGCGCGTGGCGTTGCCGAACACCTCACCGAAGAGGTTCACCACCACGATCCCGCTGAACAGGTAGACCGCGTAGGCGGGGGTGTCGCGCTGCAGCTGCAGGAACACGCCGAGCGCGATGTAGAAGACGACGAACTGCACCGCCGGCTTCACGTAGCTCCACAGCATGCCCAGCGCGCTGCCGCGGTAGCGCACCCGCAGCTCCTTGCGCACCAGCAGCCGCAGCAGGAAGCGCTCCCGGATCGGGTTCAGCCAGCCCGCGTCCTGTCCGGGGGCGCGCCAGCCCTCGGCCTGCTCCGTGCGGGAGGGAAGCCGCACCGAGCCTCCGGCACCGCCGGTCATCACGCCGCGCTGCCTCCGTCGGCGGTCCCCTGTGCCCGGTCCTGCTCGCGGACCGGCGCCGGGTTCTCGGCGAAGGTCCTCTCCCAGGCCTCGAAGGAGGTGATCCGCGAGGACGCCTCCCGGTACCGCTCGCGCAGCGTGTTCCAGCCGCGGTGCAGCGCGACATGGGCGGAGATCGCCTCGCCGAGCATCCCGCGCACCTTCTGCGGATCCCGCTTGTACCAGGAGACCTGGGTCCCCTCCGCGTTGGACACCAGCGCGCTGTCGTAGGCGGACAGGCGCCACCACTTCGCGTCGAGGTGCGGGATGGACGCCTGCGGGTTCGCCTCCGACGCCGGCTGCGGCGGGGCGAGCAGCTGCTTGGCGAGGGTCTTCGCCGTCCACGCCGGGAGCATCAGCCGGCGCGGCTGCGAGAACGGACGACCCTTCCTGGGGGGCTTATCGATGTGGACCGGCGGGAACTGGTCCTGGTCCTTCTTCGCCGCGGCGTCGTCGAAGGAGGAGGCCATCGCCCGGATCTCGGGGAGCTTGGTGCCGATGGAGGGGTGGAGGGCATCGGGGCCCTCCAGCACGTCCTTCTGCGCCATCAGCCGGCCGGCCTCGGTGAAGTACTGCATGGAGATCAGGTGCTTGACGTCCATGAACTGCGATTCCCTGACCACGCGGCCGCCGCGGGAGTACGGGGAGTGCAGCAGCGCGGTGATGATCCGGTTGCGCTCGTGGAAATAGGCCTGCCACCCCACGAGGTCGTCCTTGTCCACCCAGCTCATGTGCCACACGCCGGCGCCCGGGAGGGAGACGGTCGGGTAGCCGGCCTTCTTCGCCCGCAGGCCGTACTCGGCATCGTCCCACTTGATGAACACCGGCAGGCTGAGCCCGATGGCGCGCACGGTCTCGGTGGGGATCAGGCAGCTCCACCAGCCGTTGTAGTCCACGTCCGCGCGGCGGTGCAGCCACGGGGTCGAGCGCAGCGGCTCGGCGGCGAAGTCGTGCCCCGTGGTCCCCTCCGCGATGGCGACGGCGGGCTGGATCCGCCACGGATCGACGACCTCCCCGTAGGTGTGCAGCACGGAGCGGTTGTTGAGGTCGAACATGTGGGCGCCGACGAGGGTCGGGCGGGTGGCGAAGTCGGCGAACGTCGTCATCCGGATCAGCGACTCGGGTTCGATCACGATGTCGTCGTCGCAGTTGATGACGTACGTGGAGGCACCGGCGGTGGCGGCCTCGTACATGCCGCGGGAGAAGCCGCCGGAGCCGCCGATGTTGCCCTGTTCGATGATCCGCAGCTGCGCCCCGAGCTGCTGCTGCAGCGGCGCGAGCTCCTGGGGATGGTCGGTCAGGCGGTCCTTGCCCTGGTCGACGACGTACATGACGTCCAGGAGCGCGCGCAGGTCCGGGTCCTCGGCGATGGTGCGGATGTTCTCGAGGCAGTACTCGACCTTGTTCATCGTGGTCATCGAGATCGAGAAGCTGCCCTCCGTGCGGGCGAGGCCCGCGTCGGCGGTCCATTCGGCGCTGAGGACGGTGAGGTCCTCGGCGCCGGCGTAGGCGTCGAACCAGTACCAGCCGCCGTCGCCGAAGGCGGTCAGCGGGAGGTCGAAGACCTGCTCGCCCGTGCCCGAGATGTTCCGGGACTCCTGGCGCTGCAGGGAGCCGCGCGCGGTGGAGCGCATCACCACCAGGTGCCCGGTCCCCGAGGTGCGGACGGTGAGCCGCACGGCGCGCACCGGCGTCCAGCGGCGCCAGTAGCTCGCGGGGAAGGCGTTGAAGTAGGTGCCGAAGGAGCGCATGGTCCGGGCCGGCACGTCCACCGAGTGCCGCTTGTCGAGCTCGCTGATGTCGACCTGGGCCTGGGCGGAGCGCTGGGTGGAGTGGCTCTCGGTCTCGGCGCGCGGGGTGTGCTCGGTCCCGCCGCCCAGTCCGAGGGCGCTGCCGGTGGCGCCGGAGCGGGCATCGGCGGACTCGATGTACAGCGGGACGATGTCCGGGGAGGACTCGTGGGGAAGGATCAGGCGCTGCAGCAGCCGCTGCGGAGCGCCCGCGCCCGGGGCCGCGGACTCACGGGCGGTCGCAGTGGCGGGGATGGCGTTCATGATGCTCCTCGTCGGCGGTGATCGGTGGTCCCGCAGGGCGGCGGGGCGCTCGGGTCACGCGCGCAGCAGGTCGGGCAGCTTGTTGTCGGCCATGGACAGGGCGGAGCCGATGGCCATGTGCATGTCGAGGTACTGGTAGGTGCCGAGCCGGCCCCCGAACAGGGTGCGCGGCTCGGCGTCGGCGAGCTCGCGGTAGGCCAGCACCCGCTCGCGGTCGCGACCGGAGTTGATCGGGTAGTAGGGCTCGTCGCCGGACTCGGCGAAGCGGGAGTACTCGCGCTGGATGACGGTGCGGTCCGAGGGGTAGTGCTTGCGCTCGGGATGGAAGTGGCGCGGCTCGATGATGCGGGTGTAGGGGACTTCGGCGTCGGCGTAGTTCATCACCGAGGTGCCCTGGAAGTCGCCGACGTCGAGGTGCTCGGTCTCCAGGTCGATCGTGCGCCAGCCCAGCTCCCCGAGCTCGTAGTCGAAGTAGCGGTCCATCGGGCCGGTGTAGACCACGGGGATGTTCCCGCGGGTGGCGTCCTTGTTCAGCGGCTGGGAGGTGTCGAAGTAGTCGGTGTCCAGCTTCACCTCGATGTCCGGGTGGTCGGCCATCCGCTCGAGCCACGCGGTGTAGCCGTCCTTAGGCAGGCCCTCGTGGGTGTCGTTGAAGTACCGGTTGTTGTACGTGTACCGCACCGGCAGGCGCGAGATGATCGAGGCGGGGAGGTCCTTGGGGTCCGTCTGCCACTGCTTGCCGGTGTAGTTCTTGATGAACGCCTCGTACAGGGGCCGCCCGATCAGCGAGATGCCCTTGTCGTTGAGGTTCTCGGGATCCATGCCGGCGAACTCCCCGGCCTGCTCGGCGATCAGGGCGCGCGCCTCGTCGGGGGTGTGGGCGGCGGAGAAGAACTGGTTGATGGTGCCGAGGTTGATCGGCATCGGGTACACCACGCCCCGGTGGGTCGTGTACACGGTGTGGCGGTAGCCCGTGAACTCGGTGAACCGGTTCACGTACTCCCACACGCGCTCGTTCGAGGTGTGGAACAGGTGCGCGCCGTACTTGTGGACCTCGATACCGGTCTGCTCGTCGGCCTCGGAGTAGGCGTTGCCGCCCACGTGCGGCCGACGGTCGATGACGGTCACCTTGACGCCGTGCTCGGCGACCGCGCGTTCGGCGATGGTGAGGCCGAACAGTCCGGAGCCGACGATGAGGAGATCAGGAGTCGACACTAGTGGTCCTTTCGAAGCGTGCGGACGGTCCGCCGGGGACCTGGTCACAGTAACCGAACCGGACGGACGCCCGGCTGGACGGACACGGCGCGGGAGGAGATGTGTCCGCCCTCATCCACGGCTCCGGGCGGACCCGCCGCGCTCCACGAAGCGGCGGTAGCCGAACCGGCGCACCCAGCCGGGCACGAAGCGGTAGGCGCCTCGCAGCACGAGGTTGCGCAGGAACCCCGCTGGGGTCAGGACGCGGTCCAGCAGCATCCTGCGCTGCAGCCGGACGTCGCTGGCGAACAGGCGCCACCCGCCCCGCCGGGCGAACAGCGCCTCGTCGACGCGGTAGTCCACCAGCACCTCGGGCAGGTTCCCCATCCGAGCGCCGCCCAGCATCATCCGCTCCCACAGCCAGTAGTCCTCCAGCAGGGCGAGATCCCGATAGCCGCCCACCGCGAGCGCCACCGAGCGGCGCAGCACCACCGAGGGGTGGTGGAAGGGGCTGTGGTGGGGCAGGTAGCGCACGATCTGCTCGTGCTGGAGCGGCCTGGTGCGCAGGGGGCCCGTCCCGGGCGGGACCGTGTCGCTGAACTCGCGCATCGAGGAGCCCAGCAGGTCCAGGCCGTCCTCGTCCATCCGCGGGATCTGCCGCGCGAAGCGCTCGGGCCGGCAGATGTCGTCCGCGTCCGCGCGGGCCACGAGATCGTGCGGGCTGGCCTCGAGACCGTCCTGGAGCGCCGCGGCGACGCCTCGATGGGCCTCGTGGCGCAGCACCAGCGACGGACCGAACTCCCCCTGCTCGACGCGGTCGACGACCGCCTCGAGCTCCGCCGGCAGGGCGCCGTCCACAGTGAGGATCAGCAGGTCGGGTCGCAGCTCCTGCTCCAGCGCGGCGGTGCGCAGGGCGAGCTCGAGCCGGTCGGCCCGGTCCCCCCGCCACAGCGGCATGAGCACCGTGAACGCGGGGCCCCGCGCCGCCGCGCTCGAGTGGTCCTCGGAGGTCACCGCCCGGCCACCCGCTCGATCGCACGGATGTCCTCCGCCGCCTCGCCGTCGGCCGCGAGGACCACGTCGGACGGCCGCGGCCCGCGCCGCAGCGCCGCGAGCAGCCCGCGCAGGCCGACGGTCAGCAGGCCTCCGCGATGTCGCAGCAGCAGCCGCAGCCAGCCGAGCCCCGTCGCTCCCCCGTGCACGAGCTTCTCCAGCGGACTGAACGAGTCGGTGCGCGCGAGCGCCCACAGCCGGTTCCGCACGTCGTAGTAGAAGCGGGCTCCCGGCCCGGACTGGGCGTTGCCGAAGGCGGCGGTGCGATGCTCGACCACGGACGCCGCCACCTGCACACCGCGTCCGTGACGGAGCAGACGACCGGTGTGCTCGAAGTCGTCGGACCAGATGAAGTAGTCCGCGTACGGCAGCCCCAGCCGGCGCACGTCCTGCCCGTTGAGCAGCGCCGAGACGTAGCTGGCGGTGCGGATCGGTCGACCGCCGGCCTGCGCGGCGTCACGCTTCTCCCGGGCGCTCGCACCCAGCCGCGTGCGCTGGGTGTTCATCGGATGGTCCCGGCCGTCGGTCCACACGGCACGCGAGCTGAGCACGCTGAGCCGCACCGGCGAGGCCTCGAGGGCCCGCAGCAGCTCGCGCAGCGCCCCCGGCCGCGGGATCGTGTCGTCGTCCATCAGCCAGACCCAGTCGGCGTCGTGGCGCACCAGGGCGCGGGCCATCCCGGCGGCGAACCCTCCCGCGCCGCCGACGTTGCGCCGCAGGTGGACGACGTCCGCGGCGAGCGGGTGCGCGTCCGCCACGTCGCCGCTCGCGTCGGTCGAGGCGTTGTCGATCACCACCACGGCGTCCGGCAGCCTCTCCTGCGCGGCGAGCCCGTCGAGGCACTGCTGCAGCAGCTCCTCGCGGTTGTAGGTCACCACCACGGCCACCACACGCTGGGAGGACGCCTCGGGGTGGGCGTCGCCTCGGCCCGGCGTCCGCTCGCCGATCGGTGCGGGATGAGTCACTGCGCCTCCTGCTGCTGGTCCACGCCGTACGGACGGCGCCCCCACAGTGTACGGAGCCGCGCACGCCGGGGACGCTCACCCTATGACCACCGTGTGAAGGTTCTCGGGAGGTTCTCCGGTCCCCACCCGACATGCCGCCGCGCGCCAGCGCGTCGCGCCGCACGGCGGCTACCCTGACGAGCGCTACACGCGCCCCGGGGCCCGATCCGGGGACCGCGGGCGGCGCCGGAGCGCGGCGTCCACCCCTCGACCGCACGGCAAGCGCCGGGAAGGAGACAGCTGTGAGCGATCAGCCGCCGCCCCGCTCCCCGCGCGCAGGAGGCCCCCGCCGGCCGCCGGGCCATCGGGCCCGTGCCGGGGGCAGCGCCCGCCCGGTGCCCCGCACCCGCCCCGGCTCCGGGGCCCGGGCGGGGGACCGGCCGCCGACGCCGGGCATGCCGCCCACCCGACCGCTGCCGCGCACCCCGGGGCCCGATTCCCCCGCCCGGCCGCCCGGGATCCGTCACGACGCCTCCCACAGGGGCGTGCCGTCCCAGCCCGCCGCCGGCCCCTACACGCACGGGCCCGTCGACGGCGGGCCGCCCCCCGGAGACCCGCCGCGACCGCACCGGCCCCGGCGCCGCTCCCGGATCCCGCGCCCGCTGCGCCTGGGCGCGACGCTCGTGGTGCTGGTGCTCGTGATCGTGCTGGGCTGGGGCGCGGGACTGACGATGTGGGCGAACAGCCGCATCGAGCACGTCGACGCCCTCTCCGGCGCCGAGGACACGCCGGGCACCACCTACCTCATCGCCGGCTCCGACCGCCGCGAGGGGGACTCGGTGGCCGAGGACGGGACGAAGGGCGCGCGCGCCGACACCATGATGCTGCTGCACAAGGCGCCGGGCGGGAACAGCTATCTCGTCTCACTCCCCCGCGACACCCTCGTGGACATCCCCGGCCACGGCACCTACAAGCTCAACGCCGCCTTCTCCTTCGGCGGCGCGGAGCTGCTGGTCGAGACCGTCGAGGAGTTCACGGGCCTGACGGTGGACCACTACGTGGAGGTCGGCTTCGACGGCGTCTCCGACGTCGTGGACTCGGTGGGCCACGTGAACCTGTGCATCGACCAGGACGTCGACGACGAGAGGTCCGGCCTGTCGATGACCGAGGGCTGCCACGACGTGGGCGGCGAGCAGGCGCTCGCGTTCGTGCGCGCCCGCTACTTCGACCCCACCGCGGACATGGGCCGCCAGGAGCGCCAGCAGCAGTTCGTCGGCGCCCTGATGGACCGCGTCACCACACCCTCGGTGATGCTGAACCCGCTCGCGCAGGTCCGCGTCGCGGGCGCCGGTTCACAGGCCCTGCTCACCAGCGACGGCACCGGGATCGTCGACGTGGCCAGGATGGCGCTGACCGCGCGCAGCGCGATGAGCTCCGGAAGCACCCCCGTGATCCCGATCGAGGACCCGCAGTACCGGACCGACCACTCCGGCGTCGCGATCCTCACGGACGACCAGGACATCGCCGCCTTCTTCGCCTCGATCGGCGACGGCACCGCAGAGGTCCCCGAGTAGTGGGCTCCCGCGCGCCGGGGACGTGGGCACCGGGGGCGCTCCGGGCGCCGCCTCAGCGGAAGAGCATGTCGATGACGATGTTCACCGAGTTCAGGACCGACTGCCCCTTGGAGCGCGAGTAGTCCGTGTAGAGGATGTGCACGGGATGCTCGGCGACCGTGAACCCGTGGCGGCCGATCTCCTCGACGATCTCCGAGGCGTGCGCCATCCGGTTCTGCTCGATGGTCATCCGCTCGCAGACCTCGCGGCCCAGCACCCGCAGGCCGTTGTGGGCGTCGGTGAGCTTCACCCCGGAGGTGAGGTTCGAGTACCAGACCGCTCCCCGCAGGACGAGGCGCTTGATCAGGCCGGGGGTGGTCCGGGCGTCCAGGAACCGGGAGCCGAGCACGACATCGACCCCCGCGCTCTCCCGCAGCGCGATCATCGCGGCCGCGTCGTCGACCTGATGCTGGCCGTCCGCATCGAAGGTCACCACCTGTCGCATCTGCGGATCGCGCAGCGCATAGTCGATGCCGGTCTTGATCGCAGCGCCCTGGCCCAGGTTGAAGGGGTGGCGCACCACGCTCGCTCCCGCGGCCTCCGCGATCGCCGCCGAGCCGTCCTGGCTGCCGTCGTCGACGCACACCACCAGCGGGTAGCGGGTGCGCAGATCGCGGATGACGTCACCGATCACCGCGCCCTCGTCGAACAGCGGCACCACGAACCAGGTGCGATCGGCCCCGGGCGCGGACGGCGTGCGCGAGGGGTCAGGACGGTCCATGGATTCTCCTCGTGGGACAGAGGGGCGCGGCCGATGCGGGCACGCCCGAGGAGGATACCCTGAGGCCATGGATAATCTCCTCGAGGCGCTCGGTCCGGGACTGGGGGTGAGCGGGCGCACCTTCATCATCCAGCTGCTGCTGGCGGCGGGGATCGTGGCGATCGTCGCCTGGCTCTTCGTCAAGCGCGGCGCCAAGCAGCTGGCGGTCCGGCGGCTGCTGATCATCGCCTTCGCCGTGTTCGCGGTGCTCGCCGTGCTCTTCCCCACCATGCTCACGCATCTGGCGCACCTCGTCGGCGTGGGGCGCGGGGCCGACCTGCTGCTGTACGCGACGGTCCTCGTGCTGCTGGGGTTCCTGGCGCTGCAGGAGGCACGCACCAAGGCGTCGGAGAAGCGCACCACGCACCTCGCCCGCCACCTGGCGATCGACGAGGCGGAGCCCGCCGCGCAGTACCGTGAGCGCGCTCTGCCCGAGCACGACGGATGACCGGCGCGGCGCTCCTGCTCCTCACCGCCCTCCTGGTCCTCACGGCCACCTACCTGCCCGGGTTCCTCACGGTCCGGGCCCTGGCGGGCTCGCGAGCACTGGCCCTCGGCATCGCCCCGGCGATCTCGGCCGCGATCGCCGGCATCGCCGCGATGATCGCACCGCTGGTGGGGATCGACTGGTCGCTGCTGCCGTTCACCGCAGCCGCTGCGGTCACGGTCCTGGCGGCGCTCGGTCTCGCCCGCTGCGGCATGCGGCTGCCCCGGACCGCGCTCGACGGGCCCCCGCCGACCGCGCTCCCCCGCACGGCGCGCGCGGCATGGGCCGGGCTGCTCACCGCGGCGCTCGCCGTGACCGTGGTGCCGATCGCAGTGCGTGCAGGCCGGGCCGATGCCGTCCTGGAGCGCTACGACACGCTGTACCACCTCTCGGCGCTGAAGCACATCCGCGACACCGGCAACGCCTCGAGCCTCGAGCTCAACGCCGTGGCGAGCTCCGCCCACACACCGACGTCCTACCCCGCGGCCTTCCATGATCTGGCCGCTCTGGTGCCCGGCGTCCCCATCCCGATCGTGCTCAACGGCGCCGTGCTCGCCCTCGCCCTCGTGCCCTGGATGCTGGGGTCGGCGCTGCTGGCCCGGGTGACGTTCCCCCGGGTGAGCTGGGCTCCGCCGGTCGTCGCGGTGGTCGTGACCCTGATCCCGGCGAGCCCTGTGGACCTGTGGATCCACCTCTCCCCCGTGCCCAACCTGGTCGGCTTCGCAGCGCTTCCCGGGGCGCTCGCCGCTGCTGCGGCGCTGTGGAGCGCGGTGGCGGCGGGACCGCAGGCGGCCGTCGCTCCGGGCCCGGCCGCCTCGGCCCCGATCGCCGCGGACGGCGCGGATGCGGCACCGCGGTGGCGGGGGATCCTCGCGGCGGTCGCGACGGTCGGTCTGGCCGGGGTGGGGCTCGCGCTGCTGCACCCCAACGCCGCCGTCACCGCGCTGATCCTGCTCGCCGTGGTCACGGCGGTGACCGGGATGCCCCTGTGGCGGCGGCAGCCCTGGCTGGTCGCCGTGCCCGTGCTCGCCCTGTTCCCCGTGGCCGTGCTGACCTACACGCCGCTCGGGGCGCGGGTGACCGGGTTCTCCGGCGGGCTCCAGGTGCCGTGGTGGGCGGCTCTGGGCGAGGTGGGGCTGGGGCTGCTGACCGTGTGGCCGATGGCTCTCGGCGCGGTGATCGCCGTGCTGTGGTGGCCGGGCCTGGTGACGACCCTGCGCAGCCCGCAGCGCTGGCTCTCCGTCGCCTGGCTGGTGATCGCCGTGATGTACCTCGATGCCGCCGTGGACTCGCCCCTGGACCTGTCGGTGCTGTACTTCCGCGGCCAGGACCGGCTCGCCGTGCCGCTGGCGATGCTCTCGGCGCTCCTGGTGGTCCCGGGGTTGCAGGCGTGGGCGCGGCTGCTGCGGCGCTCGCCGTCCCTCCGCGCCCCGCACCGCCGTCGCAGCGCAGCGGTCGCCCTCATCGCGCTCGCGGTGATCGCCGCGCTCTCCTCGATCCCCACGCGCCTGGACGACGCCGCGAAGAACCTCGCGGAGGACTACCCCGGCCGGGGCCGGTTCCTCCAGTCGGACGAGCTCGCGCAGTTCGCGCGGGTCGCGCCGCAGCTCGACGACGGCACGACGATCCTCGCCAGCCCGTACTCCGGTGCGGCCCACATGTACGCGCTGCACGGCCTGTCCGTGCGCCTGCCCGTCGCGGGCATGGCGCTCACGGACGCGGATCGCGCCGCGATCGAGGCGGTGCCGCTGGCGGGCGCCTCACCCGAGCACTGCCGGGCCCTGGTCGACGAGGGGATCGGCTACGTGTACCAGGAGCAGCAGCTGTATCAGTTCGATCCCGCGTTCGTCCCGATCGGCCAGGGCGGCGACGACCTCGGGACCGTGGTGTTCGAGACCGACCACTCCCGGCTGATCCGGGTCGAGTGCGACACCGGACGGTAGCCGGCGGACGCGGTCAGCGCCCCAGCGCCGTCCGAGTCGCCTCGACGACCCGCTCGATGTCCGCGTCCGTCAGGGACGGGAACATCGGCAGGGAGATCTCGCGGCGGTAGTAGTCCTCCGCCACCGGGCACATGCCGCGCCGGTAGCCGAGGTCCTCGAACACCGGGTGCCAGTAGGCGGGGATGTAGTTGACCTGGACCCCGATGCCCTGCTCGCGCAGGGACTCGAAGATCGCCCGACGCCGGTCCGCGGGGACGCGGAGCGGGTAGAGGTGCCAGGCGGGCGCCGCGCCCTCCGGCGCGACGGGGATCTCGACCTCGTCGAGGTCGCCGAGCGCCTCGTCGTACGCCTGCTTGATCTCCGCGCGGCGGGTCACGAACTGCGCGAGCCGCGTGAGCTGGCTGGTGCCCAGGGCGCACAGCACGTCGGGCAGCCGGTAGTTCAGCCCGAAGGAGTGGACCTCCTGGTGCCAGGGCCCCTCGTCGGGGGTGCGCTGCAGGCTGCGGTCGCGCACCAGACCGTGGTTCTTGAACGCCCGGGCCCGGGCGGCGAGCTCGGGATCGGCCGTGACCACGGCGCCGCCCTCGGCGGTGGTGAGGTTCTTCGTGGGGAAGAACGAGTAGGTGGTGAGGTCGGCGAGCGATCCGACCGGTGCGCCGTCCAGGGTGGACCCGATCGAGTGGGCGGCGTCCTCGACGAAGAGCAGGTCCCTGCGGGAGGCGAGATCCCGCAGTGCGGGGGCGTCCACCGGCACACCGGCGTAGTCGACGCCGGCGACCACTCGGGTGCGCTCGGTGACTGCGGCCTCCGCAGCGGCCGGGTCGAGGTTGCCGGTGGCGGGATCGACATCGGCGAACACGATCTTCGCGCCGAGCAGCGCAGCGGTGGCGGCTGTGGCCACGAAGGTCAGCGGCGTGGTGACCACCTCGTCGCCCGGCTCGATGCCTGCCGCGGCGTAGGCGACGTGCAGCGCGGCGGTCCCCGAGGTGACCGAGACCGCGTGCTCGACGCCCGCGCGCGCGGCGACGGCGGTCTCGAAGCGCTCGACCTCGGGGCCCGTGGTCAGCCAGTCGCTGCGCAGCGACTCGGTGACGGCGGCGACATCGCTGTCGTCGATGTCCTGACGGCCGTAGGGGAGCACCTCAGATCCCCGCCTCGATGATCTCGGCGATCTGCTCCCGGGTGTACCACTGGTCGTTGGA
The DNA here is from genome assembly GCA_035301145.1 of Brachybacterium sp. Lineage (GTDB taxonomy): Bacteria > Actinomycetota > Actinomycetes > Actinomycetales > Dermabacteraceae > Brachybacterium. The sequence continues at coordinate 47,773 of DATGUQ010000075.1, forward strand.
GTCGGAGCGGAAGAAGAACCCGGGCTCGACCGGCACGGCGGCGGCCGGCGGCTCGTACCCCCAGGAGGCCAGGTCGGGCTGGATGATGAAGTACTTCCCGTCGCGGATCATGACCGCGCGGCGCCCCTCCTCCGGGCTGATCATCTCCTCGTGCAGCTTCTCGCCGGGGCGCAGCCCCACGTCGACCAGCTCGGCGCCGGGCACGACGGCGTGCGCGAGATCGGTGACCTTCATCGACGGGATGCGGGGCACCAGCAGCTCGCCGCCCTGCATCAGCTCGAAGGTGTCGATCACCATCTGCACCGCCTGCGGCAGGGTGATGAAGAAGCGGGTGCAGTGCAGATCGGTGATCGGCAGCGGCTTCCCCTCCTCGCCGAGGCGGCGGAAGAACGGGATCACCGAGCCGCGCGAGCCCATCACGTTGCCGTAGCGCACCACGGCGAACCGGGTGTCGTAGGCCGCGGCGTAGTGGTTGCCGGTGATGAACAGCTTGTCGGCGGTGAGCTTGGTGGCGCCGTAGAGGTTGATGGGGCTCGAGGCCTTGTCCGTCGAGAGCGCGACGACCTTCTTCACGCCGGCGTCGATCGACGCCTCGATGACGTTCTGGCTGCCCAGGACGTTGGTCTTGACGAACTCGAACGGGTTGTACTCCGCGGTGTCCACCTGCTTCAGCGCGGCGGCATGGACGACGTAGTCCACGCCGTGCAGGGCGCGGGACAGCCGGCGCTCGTCGCGGATGTCGCCGAGGAACCAACGCAGCCGCGGATCGTCCCCGAAGAGGTTGCGCACCTCGTACTGCTTCAGCTCGTCCCGCGAGAAGACGACGACGCGCCGCGGGTCGTGGTTGTCGAGCACCTCCCGGAGGAAGGCCTTGCCGAAGGATCCGGTCCCGCCGGTCACGAGGATGGATGCACCGTTCAGGAGCGACATGCAGATCTCTTTCGTCGACTGGGAGGAGGCGCCGCCGGGGGCGCTCCGGGGGCTGCGCGTGCCATTATGGCACGGTGACCGATACACGATGTGTGGCTGTTGTCCAGGCGCGGACGGGCTCCTCCCGCCTCCCGGGGAAGGTGCTCCGGCCGCTGGCCGGGCGCCCCGTGCTCGCGTGGATGGTCCGTGCCGCCCGCGCGGCGGAGGGCGTCGACGAGGTGGTGGTGGCGACCTCGACCGCCCCCGGTGACGACGCGGTCGCCGAGCTCGGCGAGGAGCTCGGTGTGCGCGTGGTGCGCGGCAGCGAGGACGACGTGCTCTCCCGCTTCGTGCTCGCCGCGGAGACGACCGCCGCCGATGCCGTCGTCCGGCTCACCGCCGACTGCCCGCTGGCCGATCCCGCACTGATCTCGGCCGTGGTGGGGCTGTGGCGCGCGGACCGCTCCCTCGACTACGCCGCGACCACGCTGGTGCGCACCCTGCCGCGGGGACTGGACGTCGAGCTCGCCTCGAGGGCCGCGCTGCTGACCGCGGACGCGGAGGCCGAGAGCTTCCACCGCACCCACGTGACCTCGTACCTGTACGACAGCGAGCGCCGATTCCGCACGATGGGACTGGTGGTGCAGCCGACGGCGAACGATCTGCGGGTCACTCTCGACACCGTCGAGGACGGCGCCATGCTGGACGCGGTCGTCGCCGAGCTCGGCGACCGCCCCCCGGCGTGGCACGAGGTCGTCGAGCTGCTGCGCTCGCGACCGGACATCGTCCGTCTCAACGCCGGGGTCCGGCAGAAGACGCTGGCCGAGGGATGACGCACGTCGTCATCCGGTGCGATGCGACCGCCGAGGGCGGGATCGGGCACCTGGTGCGCGCGCTGTCCGTCGCGGACGCCGCCCGGGCCGCGGGGCACACCGTCGTGATGGCCGGGTCGATCGACGCCCCGCTCGCACAGCGCCTGCTGGCCGAGGCGGGTCTCGAGGTGACCGAGGCCGCGGAGGATCTGGAGGTCCTCGCCGCCGAGCAGGGGGCGAGCGTCGTCCACGTGGACGACTACACGATCGGCACCGAGGCCCGGGGCCAGGTGCACGCCGCCGGCGCGCTGCTGTCCTCGATGGAGGACGGGAGCTTCGGGCGTCGACCCGCCGACGTCGTCGTCGATTCCACGATCCGCGCCGAGCGGAGCGGCCGCCCTGAGGACGGCAGCGGGACCGTGCTGCAGGGCATCGCCTACGCCCCGATGCGCGCCGAGGTGCGCGCCGCCCGGTCGAGGCGGGCCGACGAGGACCACGACGTGCGCCGCGGCGCACGGGTGCTGATCGTCATGGGCGGCACCGACGCGACCGGCGCGGCCGGGACCCTGGCCGCCGTCTGCGCCGCCGCCGACGGGGTCGCCCACGTGAGCGTCATCGCGCCCGAGCACAGCTGGGACGCGGTGCGCGCCGAGGCCGGGGAGGCCGTCGAGCTGCTCGGCCCCTCCCCCGCCTTCCTCGAGCACGCGAGCGCGGCGGACCTCGTGGTCAGCGCCGCCGGCACCACCGCCTGGGAGCTCGCCTGCATCGGCGTGCCGAGCCTGCTGGTCGCCGTGGTGGAGAACCAGCGTGCCGGCTACGAGGCCGCCCTCGCCGAGCGGATCGCACGGGGGCTGGGCACTCTCGAGCAGGTGCGGGCCGACCCGTCGGCCGCGACCGCCGAGGTGGAGCGGGCGGTCGCCGATCTGCGCGCGAGACGCACCTGGGCCCCGGTGGGCCGGGAGAAGGTCGACGGCCACGGCGCCGAGCGGATCGTGGCCGCCTGGGACGAGGCGCTCGGCCGACGGGTCGGCGACGGGGACGCCCCGGTCACGGCGCGGCCCGCGACCCTCGCGGACTCGTCCCTGCTGCTGCGCTGGCGCAACGATCCCGAGACCCGCGCGGTGTCGCGGTCCACCGACCGGGTCTCCTGGGAGGGCCACACGGGCTGGTACGCGCGGGCCGTGGAGGACCCGGAGCGGGAGCTGTACGTGATCGAGCGCGGCGGGGCACCCGTCGGCACCGTGCGCTTCGACGCGCTGGAGGGTCCCGAGTGGGAGGTGTCGATCACCCTCGCCCCCGAGGCCCGGGGCCACGGGCTCTCCCGACCGGTCCTCGCGGCCGGCGAGTCCGTCCACGGAGCGCGTCACCCCGGGGCGGTCGTCATCGCCGCGATCCTGCCCGGCAACGTCCCGTCCCGGCGACTGTTCACCGGGGCCGGCTACGTGCTCGAGCCGGACCGCGCCGACGGCGACTTCGAGGTGTACGTCAGACGAGATCCCAGCTGAGCGGGGTCCCGCGGCTCACGTCCTGGCTGAAGGTGCGCCCGAGGACGACGTCGAGGCAGCGCGGCTCGAGCCCGCCGGCCGGTCGGATCGAGCGGACGTTCGCCTCGGTGATCTCGTCGCCGGCGCGGACGTCCTCGACCACGAACAGGGAGCGGCGCAGCCGCTGGCTCTCCGCCTCGCTCCTCGTCGGGCCGACATGCACCTCGCCGAGCGCGAGCCATGCGGCGTAGGACTCCTCGACCAGGGACCTCAGCTCCTCGGGCTCGAGGGAGAAGTCCGAGTCGACACCGCCGTCGGCGCGGCGCAGCGTCACGTGCTTCTCCAGGATCGCGGCGCCGAAGGCCACGGCCGCGACGCTCACCCCGATGCCCTTGGTGTGGTCGGACAGCCCGCCGACCACCTTCCAGGTGTCGGCCAGCACCGGGATGGTGCGCAGGTTCGAGGCCTCTGCGGTGGCGGGATAGGAGGAGGTGCAGCCCAGCACGGCGATCTGGTCGTTGCCCTCCGCGCGCAGGGTCGCCACGGCGAGGTCCACGTCCGCGGCGTCGGCGGCCCCCGTGGAGAGGATCACCGGCTTCCCGGTGCGGGCGACCGTGCGCAGCAGCGGGATGTCCCCGATCTCGAGCGAGGCGATCTTGTACACCTCGGCGCCCAGGTCCTCCAGGAGGTCGACGGCGGTGGCGTCGAAGGGGCTGGAGAACGGGATCATGCCGTGCTCCCGGGCCCGCGCGAAGATCGCCTCGTGCCACTCCCACGGGGTATGGGCCTGCTGGTAGAGGCTGTAGAGGTTGCGGCCGCCCCACAGCCCGTGGCTGTCGGTGATGCGGAAGGCGGGACCGTCGGCATCGATGGTGATCGTGTCCGCCGTGTAGGTCTGGAGCTTGATCGCGGGGGCGCCGGTCTCCGCGATCGCGTCGACGATCGCCAGCGCCCGGCCGAGGTCTCCGTTGTGGTTGCCGGACATCTCCGCCGCGACGAAGGGGGCGTGGTCCACGCCGACCTGCAGGTCGCCGATCTGGAGTGACTTGGGGGATCCGTGCTGGCTGTGGAGCATGGGTCGATCGTACCGGAGGCGTCTCGGCGGCCCGTCCTCGGTCTGCGCGGGGAACACGCACCCTGCGGGCGAGGGCTGCACCCCGGTGACGGGCCCGGCCGTCAGCGGCGCGGGGCGAGGGGTTCCGGGAGCAGGTCCCCGCTCGCCGGGACCCGTGGCAGAGCGCCCGGGAGGTGGCTGAGGGGGTGGCGCAGGAACACGAGCGGGGACTGCCCGGAGCCGGCGTCCTGGGCGCCCTCGGTCCGCTGCACCAGTCCCAGTACGGCACCGGCCTTCCTCAGCGGTGCGCCCGTCCAGTAGCTGAGGAACGGTCCGGGCGAGCGGCGGTCCCAGCCCAGAGCGGCCCGAAGGGCCTCGGGGGTGAGCAGGTGCTGGTGGCCGAGCTCGGCGAGCGCGATGTCCCGTCTCGTCTCGTCGTCGGATCCCTCGTGGAACTCCGGCCACAGGTCCCGGGTGCGCTGCGAGACCTCGGTCCCGAGCGCACCGATGCTCAGGTCGGAGCCGTAGATCGCGGTCGGGGCGCCTTCGGCCGCGGCGTAGACGACGGCGGTCGAGAGCTGGTTGGACACCACGCGGCGCGCCCCGCGCACCAGGCGCAGGATCCGGCCCAGGAACTGCGGGTCGCGGCGTTCGCCGGCACTGACCACGCGGTGCCCGTGCGCGCCCCAGACCCGGAGCTTCTCCGGGCGGTCGAGATCCTCGGGATGCAGGCAGACCACCGAGGGGCCGTCGCGTTCGGCGAGCTCCCGGGCGAGGACGGCGTCGTCCTGCTCGAGCTTGACCAGGCGGGTGTCGTGCACGGGGAAGGCGACCGCGGCGCCCAGCGGCTCGACGTGCCGGTCGTCGGTCATGGCGCTCAGGTAGAGGAAGGGCGCGCCGATCGGGGTGGTCTCGTACGGGTCGGCGGCCGGGTCCCATCCGCGCGCCGAATGGCTCCACACCAGCCGCCGTGCCGTCCGCGGCAGACGCGCGAAGTCGGAGAAGTGCACGAGGCTGGGCGAACGGACCGTCCACCCGTGTTGGAGGAGCCCGTCGATGTGCCGGACCGCGCCGAGCCCCGCATGCCGGGCCAGTGCCGCGCTGTGCCCGTAGTAGTGGTTCTGGATGTCCATGCGAGCTCAGCGGAAGATGCGGTGGCGCGTCTCGGGGACCTCGTACGGCACGAGGTCATGGGGCGTGCGCGCCAGGCGGAACAGGCCGGACTCCATGTCCTGCAGCGTCTCCTCGTGGCCCGGCACCTCGATCACGTAGGTCGGTCGTCCCAGGGCGGCGGACTCCCACAGCGAGGTGGAGAAGGTCCCCACGGAGAGGCGGGAGCGCGAGATCGTGGTCAGGGTGTCCTCGGCGGCGATGTCCACCTGGGAGTCCAGCCCCGCCGCCGCCAGCTCGCGCGGGATGATCTGCCGCTGCGCAGGATGCGGGGCGATCACCACCCGCAGGTCCGGGCGCTCGCGCACCAGCTCCTGCACGAACGCCAGGATCCGACGCAGCACCCGCGGCTGGGAGATCACGCAGACGTCCCAGGTGGGCTCGTCGCTCGGCGGGTCCTCGACGGCGGCCTCGAGCTCGGGCTGGTCGCGCGGGACCACGACGTGCTCGTCGTAGACGTTGGTGCGCTCCGCCCAGAAGTCCGACCAGGTGTAGAAGCGCGTGGCTCCGTGATGGGGCTTCTGCCCGAACCAGAAGCTGGGGGCGTACCTGCTGGTCAGGGCGTACTGGATGTCCGAGACGCGAGCGCCGGAGCGCGCTGCGGCGGCGGAGATCCCGGCCCACCAGTGGCTCGAGGCGATCAGCACCTCCTCCGGCTGGACCCGCTCGAACACGGGGGTCCAGAACTCCCGCTCCGCCAGGAACTTCGCCAACCGGTTGCGCAGGTGGTCGCCGAGGTCGACGCGGATCCCCAGGGACTCGGACAGCGCCGCCTCGAACGGCCGGGCGTCCACCTCCGGCACCCGCAGGTGCGCCCAGCGTCGGCGCCAGTGCTTCTTCCACTGCGTGAACTCCGCGAACGGGTACACCAGGTTCGTCTCGTCGACGTCCGGGTAGCCCCCGGCGTCCGGCTGGACGACGAACAGCGTCTCGTCGTCCACGAACGGCGCGGTCCGGTATCCGCTCTGCCCGCGCCGCGCGTAGTCGAACACCACCGACCGCGCCCTCGGTGCGGTGGTCAGCCGTTTGCTGCCCGTGTAGACGTCGTCCACGGCACCGCCGACCGCGGAGGCGGCGCCCCACAGTCCTGCCGCCTCGGCCAGCTGGATCACCAGGGCCGAGCGCCCCAGCTCCCACACGTGCACCCCGTCGACCGTGGTGATGTCGAACAGGCCGTGCTCGCGCTCGGCGGCGCACAGCCGCTCGAACAGCTCGCCGTAGGACCACGGCGGCGTCACCCGACGCTGCGAGACGCCGTCCCGCAGCAGCAGCCAGTCGTACTCGCCGCGCACCGTCACGGAGGGTCGTCCCGCACCGCCGTCGTTCGACACCTCGACGCCGCCGGTGGCGTTGAGGGGGGTGCCGAAGCTGTCGACCCCGGAGGTGACCGGGAACCACGGGTGCCGCGGCAGCTCGCGGTGGGTGCCCTCCGAGGGGGTGACCGCGACCGCGTCGGCCAGGGCCTTCATCCCGGTCGCGGCGTAGGTCCTCGCGACGCGCCCCACCGAACCCATCGCCTGTGCGGGCAGACCGATGGCCTTCCCGACGCCGCTGAGCCCGCGCTGGGGCGAGGACGGCGCCGCCGGGACGGATGAGGCGCCCGATGCGGGCTCGGGGGCCGGGCTCATCGCCTCGGGTGCGGAGGGCTGCGTCGTGGAGGCGCTGCGCTCCTCGGCTCGACGAGGCTTCGGCGCGGGCAGGACCTGCCGCACCTTCCAGGCGATGGCCTCGGCCGCCTCGCCGCTGAACTCGACGAGCGCGCCCGGCGTGGTGTGCCAGGAGACGTGCCGTGATCCGCCGCGGGCGGCGACGAGCCCGTCGCCGGCGGAGGAGGCGTCCCCGTAGGACGCGTCACGGCGCAGACGAGGCAGCACGGGCAGTGACGTACCGTCCGCGGGGCCGGCCAGGTAATGCCGGTCGGGTGAACCGGCCTGCGGGCTGTAGGAGACGACGGAGGCTCCGCCGACGGGGAACTCGATGACGGTCCGTCCGTCCTCGCGCCGGACCTGCGGATGCGTGATGGTCTCGCCGTCGTCGACCTCGATGTCGTACAGCTGGACCGAGGAGTCGACCGTGACCTCGTGGACGCGGCGGAGCCCGGAGCGGCGCACCCGGTGGCCGATCTCCCAGGCGGCGATCGGCTCGACCCCGTCCGTGGCGAAGACCTCCGTCAGATCGATCGGGGCGTCGTGCGGGCCGAGGAAGTCCCGGTACTGCTCCGCGACCGCCGCCGGGGCGAACCGTTCGTCGTACCGCTCGCGGGCCCGTGCGCCGAACTGCTCGCGCAGGGCCGGGTCCGCCGCGAGCTCGCCCAGCCGCTCGGCCAGTTCGTCGACGTCGCCGAGCGGGATGATGTAGCCGCTGCCGCCGTGCTCGATCGCCTCGCGCGGGCCGAAGTCGAAGTCGTAGGACACGGTGGGGCGCCCCTGGTACATCGCCTCGAGCAGCGGGTACGGGAACCCCTCGGACAGCGAGGTCATCAGGACGATGTCCGCGGTCGAGTACACGTCCTCCTCGGTGCCGAAGCCGGGGATGCTCACGCGGTCGGTCAGTCCCAGGTTCTCGATCAGCTCCTGGACGGCGATGAAGTACGGGTTCAGCGGGCTGATGTTGCCCCACAGCGTCAGCCGCACCGAGGGGTCCTCGATCTTCGACAGCGCGCGCACGGCGTCGAGCTGGTTCTTGCGATGCTGGAACGAGGCCGGCAGGGCGATGTTCACGCCCTCGTGCGCGACCCTGCGCACCTTCCCCGGCCCCTCACCCGGGTAGTTCGGGATGAAGACGACGTCCTCGTCGGCGAAGGTCGGGATGAACTGCGTGCGCAGGCCGTCGGCGACGGTCTGCAGGCGGTCGATCATGCCGCGCGTCTCCATCAGCGGCTCCCAGAGCTCGGCGTGGTGGAGGTAGTCGCCGTGGATCTGGAGCACCGTCCGCGGGCGGCGCTCCTCACCGCCCAGCGCATGCTGGAACGCCAGGACCTGCACCGGCGCGGTGAAGATGAGCGTGTCCTCGGCCGTCAGCGCCCGGTTGAGGTCCCGCAGCGCGGCCAGCTCGTTGGCCGTGAACCGGTAGCGCAGGGCGCCGAGGCTCCCGGACAGCTCCGCGTGGACGTCGCGGTGCAGCAGCCTGCCGCCGTCCGCCGGGAGGGAGCGCAGGGTGAAGGCGGGGATCTCCAGGTCCAGCGGCCACGCCGGGATCATCCGGCTCGCCACGTCCCCGTTGCCCAGGAAGCCCAGCACCGCCACCGGGTAACCGGCCGCCCCCAGGCCGTTGGCCAGCTGGATGACGGACTTGTGATAGCCGGTGGGCCCGGCGACCTCGTTGGTGCAGATCACGATCATTCAGGTGACGACCTTCCTCGGGTGACGGCATGAGATGACCAGGGGCCGGGATTCCGCAGTCTAGCCACCGGGATCCGCTAGATCCGGTTCTTGCGCAGCGCCGCGACGGCCCCGGTGACCAGATGCATCGCAGCGCTCGGGACGCTCAGCCGCTCCTGCCTCCGCAGCACCGTCCACACCGCACGCACCGCCCGTGAGCGATCGGCCGAGTGCGATCCGGGCTGGGCGGCGCGGTACAGGGCGAGCGGCTCGTCGATCCCGACGGCGATGCCCCCCGCCCCGAGGATGCGCAGCCACAGCGCCCAGTCCTCGGCACCCTGGATGTCGGGCATCGACACCGGCCCGGTCCGGTGGGTGTCCACCACGGCGGTCAGGTTCCCGATCACGTTGCGGCGCAGGAGCTCGGCATGGGTGAGGCGCGGAGGGACGTCCACCACACGGCCCTCGGGCCGGAAGTCCGCGGCGGAGCCCGCGTAGGCCGCGTCGACACGGTGGTAGCCGCAGTACAGGAGGGCCGCGCCGGTGGCCTCGGCGAGGTCGAGCTGACGCTGCAGCTTCGCGGGCAACCAGAGGTCGTCCGCATCGCAGAAGGCGAGGTAGCGGCCGGTTCCCGCCGCGATGCCGGAGTTGCGGGCCGCTGCCGGGCCGCCGCTGCGCCCACGGCGCACGAGCCGCACCCGGGCGTCCTGCTCGGCGAGCTCCTCGACGATGCCCGCGGTGCCGTCCGTGGACGCGTCGTCGACGACGATCAGCTCGAGGTCCCGGCAGGTCTGATCGAGTACGCTGTGGACCGATTGACGCAGGGTCCGCGCGCCGTTGAACACCGGCATGATGACCGTCACCAGTGGAGGCAGTTCCTGAGCGGCAGTCATGATGCACGATCATACCGATGCCGAAGGATGCGCCGCCCGCGGGGCCCGTCCGGCTTGAGGAGAACGAACTTGGCTGACGACAAGGCGCAGGTACCCCTCGCTCCGCGCCTCACCTCCGCGGAGTCCGAGCAGCTCGCAGCGCGCTCCGGACTGGTCGAGATGGGGGTCCGGCCCCCGTTGGGCCGCTACGCGGCGCAGGTGTGGCAGCGGCGCTCCTTCATCTGGAACCTCTCCGCCTCCCGCGCCTATTCGCGCAACCAGGGCTCGTACCTGGGCCAGGCCTGGGCGGTGCTGCGACCGATCCTCGATGCCGGCGTGTACGTGATCATCTTCGGCTTCCTCTTCCACTCCAGCGCGCCCGGCATCGACAACCGTGCGGCGTTCATCGTCATCGGGACGTTCACGTACTCGCTGTTCCAGACCTCGGTCATGTCGGGGCTGAACTCGATACCGGCCAATCTGCAGCTGATCCGGTCCCACAAGTTCCCGCGCGCGGTCGTGCCGCTGTCGACGGTGATGACCGAGACGGTCATGTTCGCCCCGATCCTGGTGGCGATGATGGTGGTGACGATGGTGACGGGGCTGCTGCCGGGCATGGGTGCCGTGGTGCCCACCTGGTCGTGGCTGCTGCTCCCGTTCGCGGCGGTGCTCCTGACCGTCTTCTCCTCCGGGCTCGCGCTGTTCTTCGCACGCGTCGGGGCCCGTGCGCCGGACATCGCCAACGCGATGCCGTTCATCCTGACGCTGGGCCGCTACGCCTCCGGGGCGATGTTCCTGATCACGGCGATGGTCCCGGACGGCCTGTGGTTCAAGCCGATCCTGATCCACCAGCCGGTCGCGATCTACCTCGAACTGTTCCGCGCCGTGTTCGGCAACGAGGAGCTGATCCCGATGACCCCGCTGCTCTGGCTCGAGGCCATCGGCTGGGCGGTGGTCGTCTTCGCCATCGGATTCCTGTACTTCTGGCGCGCAGAGGAGACCTACGGACGTGACTGAGGACATCGACTACGAGATCGACCCGGAGGACCTCCCGGAGCGCGTGGAGCGTAAGCCGCTCGGCCCTCCGTCCGTGGTGGTCGACGACCTCCACATCACCTACCGCGTCTTCGGCGCCCGCCGAGGCGGCACCACCCGCGAGCGCACCTCCCTGTGGGACAGGGCCATCAGCCTGGGCCGCCCCGACACCGGACCGATCACCGAGGTCCCCGCGGTCCGCGGCGTCTCGTTCGTCGCGCATCACGGCGAGTCGATAGGCATCCTCGGCACCAACGGGTCCGGGAAGTCGACCCTGCTGCGCGCCGTGGCGGGTCTGCTCCCGCCCACCTCGGGCCGGGTGTTCACCTCCGCGGAGCCCGAGCTGCTCGGCGTGAACGCCGCGCTGCTGCCGCGGCTGACCGGCGAGCGGAACATCATGATCGGCGGTCTGGCCCTGGGCATGAACGCCAAGGAGGTGCGCCGGAACACGCCGGGTGTGTCGGAGTTCGCCGAGCTCGGCGACTTCCTCTACCTGCCGATGAGCTCCTACTCCTCGGGCATGGCCTCCCGGCTGCGGTTCGCGATCTCGACGATCCGCACCCCCGAGATCCTGATGATCGACGAGGCCCTGGCCACGGGCGACGCCTCGTTCCGGAAGAAGAGCACGGCCCGGATCGAGGAGATCCGCGCGCAGGCCGGCACGGTGTTCTTCGTCTCGCACTCGCTGGCCTCGGTGCGGGCGATGTGCACGCGGGCGCTGTGGATCGACAAGGGCGTGCTGATCGCCGACGGCGACGTCGACGAGGTCGCCGACGCCTACCACGACTTCGTCGAGGGCCGCACCGACGCCTCCTCCGGCGCCGAGCTGACGTAGGAGGGGACCGGCCGCAGGCGCGCCCCGTCCCGTCACGCCAGGAGCGACGCCCCGCGTCGCTCAGCGCTGGCTGCGCAGCCGCTCCCCCTTGGCCAGCGCGATCTCGCGCAGCTCCGCCTGGAAGGCGACCATCCGCTCGCGCAGGCGTTCGGCCTCGGCGTCCCCGCCGGCGGCGAGGATCCGTGCGGCGAGCAGCCCGGCGTTGCGGGCGCCGCCGATGGAGACGGTCGCGACCGGCACCCCGGCCGGCATCTGCACGATCGAGAGCAGCGAGTCCATGCCGTCGAGGTGCTTCAGCGGCACCGGCACCCCGATCACGGGGAGCGGGGTGAGGGAGGCGAGCATCCCAGGCAGGTGGGCGGCACCGCCGGCTCCGGCGATCACCACGCGCAGCCCGCGCTCCGCGGCGCCCCGGCCCCAGGCGACCATGTCCTCCGGCATGCGGTGGGCGGAGACCACCTCGACGGAGCACTCGATCCCGAACTCGGCGAGCGCCAGCTCGGCGGCCTCCATCACGGGGTAGTCGGAGTCCGACCCCATCACGATGCCCACCAGCGGACGGGCGGTCTCGGGGGCAGGGCTCTGGGCGGCGGGCTGCGGGGTCGTCGGGGTCATCGGGTCGCTCCGGTGTCGGTGGGGCCGACGGGCGTCTCCGGCCCGTCGATGATCAGGCGCTCGGCGCGGTGCGCGCGGGCGAGCAGGTCCTCGGCGTCGTCGCCCACCAGGGTGACGTGGCCGATCTTCCGGCCGGGGCGCACGGCCTTGCCGTAGAGGTGGATCCTCAGCTCGGGATCGGCGGCGAGCGCGGCGTGGGCCCCGGGGGCGAGGTCGTCGGCGGCGCCGCCGAGGAGGTTCACCATCACCGCGGCCCGACCCCGGGGCGCCGTGGCGCCCAGCGGGAGGTCGGCGACGGCCCGCAGGTGCTGCTCGAACTGTCCCGTCACCGCACCGTCCATGGACCAGTGCCCGGTGTTGTGGGGGCGCATGGCGAGCTCGTTGACCAGCACCTCGCCGCCGGCCGTCTCGAACAGCTCCACGGCGAGCATCCCGGTGACGCCGAGATCCTCCGCGATCGCGAGGGCGAGGGCCTGGATCCGGCGCTGGGCCGCCTCGTCGAGGCCGGGCGCGGGAGCGACCACCTCGTAGCAGACCCCGTCCTTCTGCACGGACTGCACCACCGGGTAGGCGACGGCCTCTCCGCCGGGCCTGCGGGCGACCTGGGCGGAGAGCTCGCGCGTGAAGGGCACCAGCTCCTCGGCGAGCAGCTCGCCGTGCGCGGCGAGCCAGTCGTCCGCCTGGTCGGGACCGTCCACGATCCGCACGCCGTGGGCGTCGTAGCCGCCGCGCGGGGTCTTGACCACGATCCGGCCGTCGGTCTCGGCGAGCGCCGCGGAGAGGTCGTCGGCGGTGCGGATCCGCCACCAGCGCGGGCAGGGGTGGCCGAGGGCGGTCAGGCGCTCGCGCATGACCAGCTTGTCCTGGGCGTGCACGAGCGCGGAGGGCCCGGGCCGCACCGCGGCGACACCCTCCTGCTCGAGCCGTTCGAGGAGCGCGGTGGGCACGTGCTCGTGGTCGAAGGTGAGCACCTCGACGTCCGCGGCGAGCTCCCGCACGGACCGCTCGTCGTCGTGGCGGCCCAGCTGCACCCGTGCGGCGACGGCGGCCGCGCTCTCGGCCGGGTCGGTGGCCAGGACGGGAGTGGTCAGGCCCAGTTCGATGGCGGGGCCGAGCATCATGCGGGCCAGCTGCCCGGCTCCGATGATGCCGACGGTGCGGGCGCTGCGGGCGCCGGCATCGGCGTCGGGGACGGAGGGCTGCTCGGGGCGGGGCGGTGTCTCAGGCACGGCGGCCAGTGTACGAGGTCAGCCGCGCGAGCGCGGGCGGCGCCGCACCACGGACCCCTGCGGCAGGGTGTCGAGGTCGTCGCCCCCGGAGCGGGCCCCGGCGATGCCGCTGGGGGACATGTCGGCCCGGCCGGTGCGATGCCCTCTGCCGCCGCGACCGCCGCGGCCCTCGCGGCCTGTCCGGTGCGGGCGCCCGGACCGGAGGTCCTCGTGCTCGTCGTCGCCGTCCTCCTCGCCGGGTGCGGAGATCAGGAACACGCCGAAGGTCGCGGGCTGCTCGGTGAGCAGCTCGAGCCGGCCGCCGTCGTCCTCGACCAGGGTCCGCGCGAGCGCCAGGCCGACTCCGGTGCCGCTCGAGCTGCGGCCGGAGACGGAGCGCTCGAAGATCTGGGCCCCGAGCTCCGGGTCGATCCCGCCGCCCTCGTCGGCGACCTCGACGACGGTCGAGTGGTCGTTGCGGCGCACCTTGACCGTGGTGCGGCCGTCGCCGTGGGTGAGGGCGTTCTCGACGAGTGTCGCGATGACCTGGGTGAGCGGTCCCGTGGATCCCCAGACGGCGGCGGAGCGCGGCACCTGCACGCGCAGCTCCCGGCCGGCCCGGCGGTAGGCCGGGGACCACTCCTCGCTCTGCTGCGTCAGCACGCTGCGCAGCTCCACGACGCCGGGGGTGCGCCGGTGGGAGGAGCGCGGGGCGTTGATGAGGTCGTGGACCACCTCGGTGAGGCGATCGATCTGCTCGAGGGAGATGCGGGCCTCCTCGCGCACCCACTCCTCGGAGCTGACGGCGAGGATCTCGTCCAGGCGCATCGAGAGGGCGGTCAGCGGGGTGCGCAGCTGGTGGGAGGCGTCCGAGGCGAGGCGGCTCTCCGCCTCGAGCCGTTCGTTGAGCATCGCACCGGAGCGGGCCAGCTCCTCGGCCACGTCGTCGATCTCGGAGATGCCCGAGGGGTGCCAGGGCCCGCGCGAGCGCCCCGACCCCATCTCCTCGGCGCGCCTGCTGAGCCGGGCCAGCGGCATCGAGATGCGCTGTGCCTGCCACAGCGCCACGGACACGCCGATCGACAGCGCCGCCAACCCGGCGACGATGATCAGCACCCATGCGCTCGCGGTGTGGGCGCGCACGTCGGACTCGGGGATGTACACCGAGACGGACTGTCCGAAGGCACCGTTGGTGTTCTTCTGCACCGGTTCCTCGCCCGGTGGGTCGCCCGCGGAGTAGGTGACACCGTCGTACGTGACCGAGATGGCGATGTTCAGGTCCGACTGCTCGTCGACCCGGCGCTGCAGGAGCGCCTCGTCGATCTCCCCGCCCTCCTGGAGCCTGGTCTCGGTGTCGACGCGGACCCGGTCCAGGATCATGTTCGCCTGGTTGGAGAGGGTCTGCCGCTGGAGCTGGAGCCAGGAGTAGCCCAGCGGGATGCCGAGCATGAGCACGGCCAGCAGCACGGTGATGATGGTGGCCTGCAGCACGCGCTGCCGCACCGGTCAGCTCTCCGCGCCGGTCTCGAAGCGGAAGCCCACACCCCTGACCGTGGTGATCCGGCGGGGATCCGTGGCGTCGTCGCCGAGCTTGCGGCGCAGCCAGGAGATGTGCATGTCGAGGGTCTTGGTGGAGCCCCACCACTCCGCGCCCCACACCTCGCGCATCAGGTCGTCACGGGTGACCACGCTGCCGGACTCCCGCACCAGCACGGTGAGCAGGTCGTACTCCTTGGCGGAGAGGCTCAGCTCCTCCCCGTCGGCGTAGGCACGGCGGGCGGAGACGTCCAGGGTCACGCCGTTGACGTCATAGCTGTCTCCGGACTCCTCCGTGGACTGGGAGCGCCGCATCAGCGCACGGATCCGGGCCTGCAGCTCGCCGAGGCGGAAGGGCTTGGTGACGTAGTCGTCGGCGCCGGCGTCCAGGCCCACCACCGCGTCGACCTCGTCGGCCCGGGCGGTGAGGATCAGGATCGGGCACTCGAGCCCGCCCTTGCGCAGCCGCCGGGCGACCTCGAGACCGTCCAGATCGGGCAGTCCGAGATCCAGGATGACCAGGTCGATCGAGTCGGCTCCGGCGGCGATCGCCAGCGCGTCCATCCCGCGGGACGCACGCGTGACCGTGTACCCCTCCCGGTCCAGGGCCCGGGAGAGCGGTTCAGCGATGGCGGAGTCGTCCTCGACGAGAAGCAGTCGTGTCACGAGATCCATCCTAAGACGATGCCGGCAGGGTCTGCCCGGGACTGGGATCCGACGGGCCGTGCCCCATCATCACAGGTGCGGCGCCCCCGGCGGCATCCCCGGAGCCCCCGGGACGCGTTCACAGGCCCAGATCCAGGGGCACGGAGCGGTCCCTCCGCATCTCTCGGACACGGATCTCGCCGATCCCGTGGAGCTCGACCTCCTCCCCCTCGGTGAACGAGAAACCGCCGGGGAGGGCCTGCTCGACGGCGTCACACGTCTCGGCATCGACCAGCACCGTGCCGGGACGTGCGACGGACTCCATCCGCGCCGCGAGGTTCACGATCGGTCCGAACACGTCCCCGTACCGGGAGAACATCGACCCCCAGGCCAGGCCCACCCTGATGGGCGGGAGCTCCGGGGACTCGGTGATCGCCTCGGCGAGGCTGACCGCGATCTGGGCGCCGTCCTCCGGCGTGTCGGCCAGGAACATGATCTCGTCGCCGACGGTCTTGACCACGCGACCGCCGCCGACGGAGATGACGTCGCGGCTGAGCTGCTCGAAACGGCCCACCATGTCGGCGAGCTCGGTGCCGGGCAGATCCTGTGCGAGCCGGGTGAACTGCACCAGGTCGGCGAAGCCGATGGCGCGCTGCAGCGGGAACAGCTCGTCCGTGTCGCGATGCAGCACCTCGCTGCCGGCACGAGCCGCATAGGCCGAGAGCTGACGGCGGAAGGTGAACATCACCTGCGACTCGAAGGTCTCCAGCAGCTCCGGGATCGAGTCCAGCATCTGCTGGCGCGCCTGGGCGTCGTCGAGCCCGTCGGCGTACTTCGCCTCGTCCACCAGGGCCTCGGTGATCCACATGGCCAGCCGCCCCATGTGGAAGCCCATGCCGCGGGAGATGCTGGCGAAGGCGCGCTCGCTGATCACGCCGTCCTCGACGATCGCGGCCAGGTCGCCGATGGCGTGGGCGTCCTCGTCGGTGAACACCACGGTGTCCTCGTCCACCGGGGTGAAGCCGAGCGAGCGCCAGTAGACGGAGGTGAGCCGCTCGGGGATGTCCTGCTCCTGGGCCAGGTCCCGTCGGGAGTACCTGCGCGGGCCCTGCAGGAGGATCTTCTCGAGCGCACCGACGCTGCGGCGCACGGCCGCGAAGCGCCGGTTGAGGTCGAGGATCTCCTGGTCTCCGAGGGAGCCCGCCTCCTCGCCGTCCTGGGAGAGGTCGGGCAGCTCCGCCGTCTCCACCGGGACGGCCTCCTGCGGCTCCGACGGCTCCTGCCGCGGGGCGGCCCCCGCAGGCCCCGCGGTGCTCTCCAGGTCTTCCATGCCTCCGGTCACGTGCCGTGCTCCTCCTGCTCGATGCCCGTCGCATCGCCTGTCGTCGGCCGGGCGGGTCCGCTCGGTCGCAGATGTCTCACGTCACCGATGTCCACGGCCCTCCGGCCGCCTCCTGCGAGGTCGACCAGCAGACGGCCGTGCGCATCGATCGTCCGGGCGATGCCGTGCAGGGAGGGCGGCTGCGCTCCACCCGCCCCCGTCTCCCCCAGAGGGTCGACCCGCACCGCACGCCCCA
>DATGUQ010000076.1:0-5102 GCA_035301145.1 Brachybacterium sp.
CCCCGCCCCGGCGGGGACCGGTCCGCTCAGGTCCCGACGGGCGCCGTCGCCAGCGTCTCGGCGAAGGGGTCGAAATCGGCCGGCATCGGCTCGACCTCCGTGAATCGCGAGTCGATCTCGACGATCGAGTTCTCGGCGATCGCGGTCTCGATGCCCACCATGATGTCCAGGACGTGCGCGGCGATCTCGCCCTGGGCGCGATGCGGCACCCCGGCGCGCAGCGCGCGGGCCATCTCGAGAACGCCCAGCCCGCGGCCCGTGGTGGCGCCTGAGGCGCGCACGGGGGAGGGGTCTTGTCCGCGGTAGATGGTCAGCGCCGAGTCGCCGTCGAAGACGTTCGGATCGGGGAAGGCTAGCGTCGCCTCGGTGCCGTACACCTCGACGAAGCCGGTGCGCGAGTGCGGGGAGTCGAAGCTCAGCAGCACGGTCGCGTTCTGCCCCGAGGCGAAGCGCAGCAGGGCCGCGACCTGCGTGGGCACGGTGACGTCGAAGTCCTCGCCGGCCTTGGGACCGGAGCCGATGGTGCGCGTCTCACGCGCCTTCGAGCCGACGGCGCTCACCGAGACCACCGGGCCGAGGGCGAGCACCAGGGTGGTCGCGTAGTAGGGCGCGATGTCGTACAGCGGGCCCGCGCCCTCCTGGAAGAGGAACGCGGGATTGGGGTGCCAGGACTCGGGCCCGGGGGACTGGAACAGGGTCAGGGCGCTGGCCGGGGCGCCGATCGCCCCGTCGCGCAGGGTGCGCAGTGCGGTCTGGATGCCGGCGCCGAGCACGGTGTCGGGAGCGCCGCCCACCCGCACCCCGGCCTCCTCGGCCGCGGCGAGCAGGGCCTTCGCGTCGGCCGGGGCGGTGGTGATCGGCTTCTCGGTCCACACGTGCTTGCCGGCGGCGACGATCGCGCGGGAGACCTCGGCGTGGGCGGTGGGGATCGTCAGGTTGACCACGATCTCCACGTCGGGGTGGTCCAGCACGTCCTGGGCGGTGCCGGAGGCGGGGACGCGGAACTCCGCCGCCCGCGCCGCGGCGGCCTCGGGGAACAGGTCGCCCACGATGTGCACGACGAGGTCCGGGAACGAGGTGAGGTGGGTGAGGTACTCGGCGGAGATGGTGCCGGCGCCGATGAGGCCGACGCCGACGGGGCCGGTCGAGGTCTGGGAGGTCATGGAGGTGTCCTTCGCGGGGTGCGGTGTCACGGGCAGGGGTGGTCCGGTGGGGCGGGCCGCGGGGTCAGAGCGCGGAGCGCAGATGGGCGATCGAGGCCTCGATGCCCTCGAACATGTCCCCGGCGTAGTCGTCGAACTCGATCACGCCGTAGGCGACGTCGGCGGCGGCCCGCAGTGTCTCGGCCAGGGGCATCGCCCCGGTGCCGAGGGGGAGCTGGGCGGCGGGGTCCTCGGACAGGTCGCCGTCCTTGAGGTGGACCAGCTGCACGCGCTCGCCGAGGCGCTCGAGCAGGGGCGGCACGTCGGCGCCGCCGACCGCGGCCCAGTAGGTGTCGATCTCGAGGACCACCCGGGGATCCAGCTCCTCGGCGAACACCTCGAGGGCGGAGCGGCCGTCCAGCTGCGCGGCGAGCTCGAAGTG
Source organism: Brachybacterium sp. (assembly GCA_035301145.1). Lineage (GTDB taxonomy): Bacteria > Actinomycetota > Actinomycetes > Actinomycetales > Dermabacteraceae > Brachybacterium. The sequence continues at coordinate 1,585 of DATGUQ010000076.1, forward strand.
ATGGTTGTGGTAGCCCACGCGGATCCCCGCCTCGGCGGCGGTCTCGGCCCGCCGGTTGAGCGTCCCGGCCAGGGCGCGGACCGTCGCGGCGTCGGTCCAGTCCGCGGGGTTCCAGAACGGGTCCACCAGGTACTTCACGCCGACGGCCTGGGCGGCCTCGAGCACGGCCGGGAAATCCACCTCGCCGAGGAACGACTGGTGGGCGCTGGGGAACGCGATCGGGAGCTGCTCGCGGGCCCGCACCAGCTCGTCGCGGTACTCCAGCAGGTGGTAGGGCTCGGCGTGGGCCAGGCCGAGGTCGACCAGGCGGGACAGAGTGGCCTGGACATCGTCCGCGAGCGCCTCGCGCACGCTGTACAGCTGGACGGAGATCTCCATCGGGGTCCTTTCGGGGAGGGGAACGGGGGTCACTTCACGGCGCCGGCGGTGAGACCGGCGACGAAGTTCTTCTGCATCATCAGGAAGCCCACGACCACCGGGATCGACACCGCGATCGAGGCGGCCAGGATCTGGTTCCAGTAGACGTTGGTCTGGGTGGCGTACTGGCGCAGGCCCACGGCCAGGGTGCGGGTCTCCTCCGTGGTGAGCACGGAGGCGAACAGCACCTCGCCCCAGGCCGTCATGAACGCGTAGATCGCGACCGCGACGATGCCGGGACGTGCGGCGGGCAGGATGATCCGCAGCAGGATGGTGAGGTTGCCGGCGCCGTCCACCTTCCCCGCCTGGTCCAGCTCCCTGGGGATGCCGTCGAAGTAGCCGGCGAGCATCCAGATCGAGAAGGGCAGGGAGAAGGTCAGGTACGTGATGATCAGGCCGATGCGGGTGCCCACCAGCGGCACGCCGAAGGCGGTGTCGATGTTGACGAAGATCAGGTACAGCGGCAGCAGGAACAGCACGCCCGGGAACATCTGGGTGGACAGCACGGTGGTCATGAACGGGGTGCGGCCGCGGAACCGCCAGCGGGAGACGGCGTAGGCGGCGAAGATCGCCACCACCACGCTGCACAGCGTCGCCACCGAGGTGACCACGAGGGAGTTCATGAAGTACCGCGCCAGCGGCACCGTGGACCACATCTCGATGAAGGGGCCGAAGGTGACGCGGCTGGGCCACCAGGAGAACCCGGCCTGGACATCGCCGAGCGGTTTGAGGCTCGTGGTGATCATGACGTACAGCGGCAGCAGCACGAACAGGCCCAGGCCCACGAGCACGACGATGCGGAAGATCTTCTCGCCGAGGGTCTCACGCATGGGAGGACTCCTTCCTCCACTGGGTGAAGTACAGGTACAGCAGGGACACGAGCAGCAGGAACAGCAGCAGCAGCACGCTCATGGCGCTGCCCACGCCGAAGTCCCAGGACAGGAACGAGGCGTTGTAGATGTGGAAGCTGATGAGATCGCCCGCCGGGGGCTGGGCGGTGCCGAACAGGATGTACGGGGTGTTGAAGTCGTTGAACACCCACAGGAACATCACCAGCAGCATGGTCTGGTTGACCGGGGCGAGCATCGGCAGCGTCACCGCGCGCCACTGCCGCAGCGGGGTGGCGCCGTCCATGGCGCTGGCCTCGTAGAGCTCGTCGGGGATCGACTGCAGCCCGGCCATGAACATCAGGAACGCGAAGGGCCACATCCTCCACACCGCCACCACGACCACGGAGAGGAAGGCGTTGTCGCCGATCAGCCAGAACGGGGCCTCGTCGAGCAGGCCCAGCTGGTCCACCAGGAGATGGTTGATCACCCCGGTGTCGCGCTGGAGCATGAAGTTCCAGGTGATCACCGCGGCGTACAGCGGCAGGGCGTAGGGGACCAGGAACAGGGTGCGGAACACTCCGCGGCCGCGGAAGGGGCGCTGCAGGGCGACGGCCGCCGCCATCCCGAAGCCCCAGCTCAGCCCCACCACCAACGCGGTGAAGGCGACGGTGACCAGGAAGGAGCTCAGCAGCTCCTGACCGATCGGGGTCTCGAGGTCGACGGCGATCCGGTAGTTCTCCAACCCCACGAAGGGGGCCTCCGTCCACCGGCGGATGAAGAACTTGGTGAGCTCCACGAAGCTCATCCAGAAGCCCGTCACCATCGGGATGATGTGGATCAGCACCTCCAGCACCACGGCGGGCAGCAGGATCAGGTACGGGAACCAGGTGCGGCGCATCCGCCGTCGGGGGGCCGGGGGATCGGGGCGCGACGTGGGAGCCGCCGGCCCGGAACGGGTGGAGAGGGTCATGGGGGTCCTTCGTCAGGGGAGGCGTGGGCAGATGCGGCCGACGGGCGGGAGCGGGGCGTGAGGCGGCGGTCCGCCGCCCCGTCGGCTCCCGTCCCGTCGGCCGCGGACTCTCAGGCGCGGATCGAGTCCTGGGCCGTCTGCATGGCGGTGAGGACGTCCTCACGGGTGACCGTGCCGCCGGTGGCGATGGTCGCGAACATCCCGTTCATCGCCTGGCCCACGGTGGTCTCGAACTGGTCCTCCCACGGCACCAGCGGCAGCGGCTCGGAGCGTTCGGCGTAGATCTCCATGAACATCTCCGCCTGCTCGGTGTCCTCGGTGAAGGTGGGATCGCCGTCCACCAGCACCGGCAGGGAGGAGAAGGGCTTGCCGAGCTCCGCCTGGATCTCCGGCGAGGTCATGAACTTCATGAAGGCCAGCGCGCCGTCGCGGTTGTCGGTATCCGCCATGGCGGCGATGTTGATACCGGCCAGGTGCGAGGCGCAGTCGTCCACCGCGTCGGCCGGGGCCGGGAAGGGGATCGCCTTGAACTCCTCGGGCTCCATGCCCTGGGACTCGATGGTCGCGTTGGCGTTGTTCTGGTTGATGATCATCGCCGCCTTCTTGTCGGCGAAGGCGGTGACGGACTTGGTGCCCTCGTCGAACTGGGCGTTGGAGGGGTTGACGACCTTGTGCTCCTGCATGAGGTCCAGGTACCGCAGGATGCCGTCGACCACGCCGTCCTCGGTGAAGGTGGGGTTCCCGTCGGCGTCGTTGAGGGCGGCGCCGTTCTGGGTGGCGTTGATGAAGGCGAAGTGGTTGTTCTCCGTGTAGGAGCCGGCCGCCAGCGACATGCCGTACACGTCGGCGTCCGGATCGGTCAGCGCCTTGGCGGCCTCGACCATCTCCTCCCAGGTGGTGGGCGGCTCGATCCCGGCGTCCTCGAACATCTGGACGTTGTAGTACATGCCGTAGGCCAGGCCGTACAGCGGGATCGAGCTGGGGTCGGTGCCCTCGGCGCCGCCGGTGGCCAGCGCTGCGGGGACGTAGCGGTCCCGCCCGCCCAACGCCTCGAACTCGGCATCGCCCAGTTCGAGCAGACCGCCGGTGGCCTGCAGGCTCACGCCCCAGGTGTTGCCGATGTTGAGCACGTCCGGGCCCTGCCCGGAGGTGATCGCGGTCTGGATGCGGGTCTGGAGGTCCGCCCAGCCGATCACCTCGAGCGACACCTCGATGCCGGACTCCTCGGTGAACTTCTCCAGGACGGGCGTGAGCACCTCCTTGTCGTTCTCGAGGCTGGTGCCCTGGTTCGAGGCCCAGTA
>DATGUQ010000077.1:0-4054 GCA_035301145.1 Brachybacterium sp.
TCCTTCACCAGGACGCCGCCGCGGGCGGCCCGCTCGGTGGCGATCGAGACGACCAGCGGGATCGCGAGCCCCAGCGCGTGGGGGCAGGCGATGACCAGGACGGTCACCGTGCGAACGACGGCATCATCGGGCATGCCGAGCAGTGACCAGGTGATCGCGGTGATCACGGCGGCGCCGAGAGCGAACCAGAAGAGCCACGCCGCAGCTTTGTCTGCGATGCGCTGTGCCCGGGAGGTGGAGTTCTGCGCCTCGGTGACCAGGCGCTGGATTCCGGCGAGGGCGGTGTCGTCGCCGGTGGCGGTGACTTCGATGCGGAGGCTGGAGTCGGTGGCGACGGTGCCCGCCACGACGGAGTCTCCGGTGGAGCGCGTCACGGGGCGGGACTCGCCGGTGACCATGGACTCGTCCACGTCGGCGCGGCCTTCGCGGATCGTGCCGTCAGCCGGGACGCTCGCCCCGGGGCGGACGAGGACGAGGTCGCCTCGCTGCAGCTCGGTGGGCGAGATGCTCACGAGCTCGTCGCCTTCGATGCGTTCTGCCATGTCCGGGAGTAGTGCGGCCAGGGAGTCGAGCGCGGAGGTGGTCTGGGCGAGGGAGCGCATCTCGACCCAATGGCCCAGCAGCATGATCACGATCAGCAGGGCGAGCTCCCACCAAAACTCGAGCTGGCGGTCGAGGATCCCGAGGGTCGCCCCCCAGGAGGCGATGAACGCGACCGTGATCGCGAGCCCGATCAGGAGCATCATCCCGGGCTGGCGCGAGCGGATCTCGGAGACGGCGCCGGTGAGGAACGGGCGGCCGCCCCAGACGTACATGACGGTGCCGAGGATCGGGGCGATCCCCATCGCGCCGGGGACATCGGGAATGCTGTACCCGAGCAGCATCGCGAACATCGGCGAGAACACGACAACCGGAACCGCGATGATCAGGTTGATCCAGAACAGCCGCCGGAACTGCCCGACGTGGTCCCCGTGACCGGCGTGACCGCCGTGCGCTGAGTGGCCCTCGTGTCCCGAGTGGTCCTCGTGGTCTCCGTGAGTTCCGTGGTCGTGATGCGCCTCGGGTGCGTCGTGCTCAGCAATACCGGTGTGGGCGCCCTGAGGTGTGGGAGAAGGATGAGAGTGCTGCATGCCGGGTCCTCCGTGGTCGTGACGGGGTGGGTGGTTGCCAGCGTTCATGCACCCGACCATATACCCCTAGGGGGTATATGTCGAGGAGTTGGATTCCGCTGTCAGCATCGGCGTGATCGAGGAGTTGAGGCGCGGCACCAGAGCCATGACGTCGGCGGCGGCATCCAGGCCGCTGACTCCGACGAGCCGACCTGCTCGGTCGTGGGTGAGAAGGAGGGGAGAGGTAGAGACGGCGCGCGTAGCCCCGAATCGGCGGTTGTGGTGATCCCCTCGTGCTGAGCAAGCTCCCGGACTGCGGCCGACCCCGCAGCTCCTGCACCGATGACGAGAACGTGCGTCGTGTCGGGCATTGCCGAGCTCCGATCTATATGGGGGAGGGGGCGCACTGCCTGACAGTGCGCCCCCTCCCGCTGAGCGGTGGTCCTCAGGCGGCGACGTACTTCTTCGGGTCGGCGTCGAACAGCGGGCCGCAGCCGGCGCAGCACAGCCAGTAGCGGGTGCCCTCGTAGTCGCGGAACAAGCCCGCGGCCTCGGCGGTGCTCTTGACGACGGGCCTGCCCTCCATCACCGGACAGGTGGCCATGTCGTCCTCCGCGGCGCCCATCAGGTTCGGGCGCCCCTCGGACTCCACGGAGGAGTGGGAGGTGTGGCTGCAGCAGCTGGAGGTCTGGTCGGTCGTGTCGTTCATGGGGTTCCTTCCATAGGGTTTCTTGCGGAGGGGTCAGTGCTTCGCGATGGAGGTGAAGCCGCGCAGGCGCAGACTGTTGCCCACGACGAACACACTGGAAAAGGCCATCGCGGCGCCGGCCAGCATGGGGTTGAGCATGCCGAGCGCGGCGATGGGGATCGCGGCCGTGTTGTAGGCGAACGCCCAGAACAGGTTGGTCTTGATCGTGCCGAGGGTCTTGCGGGACAGGCGGATGGCATCGACGGCGCTGCGGAGGTCACCTCGCACCAGGGTGATGTCGCTGGCCTCGATCGCGACGTCGGTGCCGGTGCCCATCGCCAGTCCCAGGTCGGCCTGGGCGAGGGCAGGTGCGTCATTGACGCCGTCGCCCACCATCGCGACGGTGCGGCCCTCGCGCTGGAGGCGGGAGACCACATCGACCTTCTCCGACGGCAGCACCTCGGCGATGACCTCGTCGATACCTGCCTCGGCGGCGATCTGGCGGGCCACGGCCTCGTTATCGCCGGTCAGCAGGACCGGAGTCAGACCCAGCGCCTTCATCGCGGCGACGGCCTCAGCGCTGGTGGGCTTGACCGTGTCAGCGACCACCAGGATTCCCCGGGCGATTCCGTCCCAGCCGATGGCGACGACGGTCTTGCCCTGTTCCTCGGCCTCCGCCTTGGCAGCGGCGACCGCGGGGCTCAGCGCCATCTGCGTCTCGGCGAGGAGGCTCTCTCGGCCGACGACGACAGCCCGTCCTTCGACGGTGCCGCGCACACCCTTACCTTCGACGTTGGTGAAGTCCGACAGTGTCGGGAGTTCGCCGACCTCCTGGGTGGCGCCCTTGGCGATCGCTTGGGCGATCGGGTGCTCGGAGAAGTCCTCAACGGCGCCGGCCAGTCGCAGCAGCTCGGCGCGATCGGTGCCTTCATCGGTGACGACATCGGTGAGGGTCATCTTGCCGGTGGTGACCGTACCGGTCTTGTCCAGCACCACGGTTTCGACCTTGCGGGTGGACTCGAGCACCTCGGGTCCCTTGATCAGAACACCCATCTGGGCTCCGCGGCCGGTGCCCACCAATAGCGCGGTCGGAGTCGCCAGACCCAGCGCGCAGGGGCAGGCGATCACGAGCACGGCGACGGCTGCAGTGAAGGCCGCGGTGACGGGGAACCCGGCGCCGAGCCACGCCCCGAGGGTCAGCGCGGCGACCAGGATGACGATCGGCACGAAGATCCCCGAGATGCGGTCGGCCAGGCGTTGGACCTCGGCCTTGCCGGTCTGGGCGTCCTCGACGAGCTTCGCCATCTGAGCCAGCTGGGTGTCGGAACCGATGCGCGTAGCACGGACCACGAGACGCCCGCCGGCGTTGACGGTGGCACCGGTGACGGCGTCCCCCTCACCCACCTCGACGGGAACCGACTCCCCGGTGAGCATGGAGGCATCGACCGCAGAGGTGTCGGAGACGACGGTGCCGTCGGTGGCGATCTTCTCGCCAGGGCGGACGATGAAATCGTCACCCTCTACGAGATCGTCGATGGCGATCTTCTGCTCCTGGCCTCCGCGCAGCACGGAGACTTCTTTCGCACCGAGCTCGAGCAGGGCGCGCAAGGCGGCGCCGGCCTGGCGCTTGGAGCGCTTCTCGAAGTAGCGGCCGGCCAGGATGAACATCGTGACACCCGCACCGACCTCGAGGTAGATGTTCGCCGCCCCGTCGGAGGGCGCGATCGTCAGCTCGAAGGGGTGAGTCATGCCTGGGGTGCCGGCGGTTCCGAAGAACAGTGCGTACAGGGACCACAGCAGGGCAGCAGAGGTGCCCATCGAGATGAGCGTGTCCATCGTGGCTGCGCCGTGCTTGAGGTTCGTCCAGGCCGCCTTGTGGAACGGCCAGGCGCCCCACACGATGACCGGGGCCGCAAGCGCCAGCGAGAGCCACTGCCAGTAGGTGAACTGAAGGGCGGGGATCATCGCCATCGCGATGACCGGGACGGTCAGCACGACCGCACCGATCAGCCGGTGGCGCAGGGAGGTGAGCTCCGGGTCGGAGCTCTCCTGATCGTCCCCAGGCGTGTTCGCTGAGTCCTTGCGGGTGGCGGGCTTGGGCAGTGCGGCGGTGTATCCGGTCTTTTCGACTTCACTGACGAGCAGCTGCGGATCGTAGCCCTCTGGGGCCGTCACCTTGGCTTTCTCGGTGGCGTAGTTGACGGTCGCGGTGATGCCGTCGAGCTTGTTGAGTTTCCGCTCGATCCGGTTCGCGCAG
>DATGUQ010000078.1:0-11733 GCA_035301145.1 Brachybacterium sp.
GGAAGCGTGCCCACGGTCCATCGAACCGTGCCTGGTCGGCGTCCTGCCGCCCGGGCACCACGACGAGAGAAGAAGGCACGAGTGCGTACGTTCACCCCGAAGCCCGGCGATGTCGAGCGTTCCTGGTACGTCATCGACGCAGACGATGTCGTCCTCGGCCGGCTCGCTTCCCAGGCTGCCCAGCTCCTGCGGGGAAAGCACAAGCCGGTCTTCGCACCCCACGTGGATGCAGGCGACTTCGTGATCATCATCAACGCTGACAAGGTCGCGCTGACCGGCAACAAGCGGGAGGCGAAGCTCGCCTACCGCCACTCCGGCTACCCCGGTGGCCTCCGCGGCATCCCCTACTCCGAGCTGCTCGAGAAGAACCCCGAGCGCGCCGTGGAGAAGGCCATCCGCGGCATGCTCCCCAAGAACAAGCTCGCCGAGCAGCAGATCAAGAAGCTGAAGATCTACTCGGGCTCCGAGCACCCGCACGCCGCTCAGCAGCCCGTTCCGTTCACCATCGACCAGGTGGCGCAGTAAGCGGGTGTCCCGCCACTCCGCCCTGCCACACGGAAGAACCAAGGAGAACCGTGACTGAGACCACCCCCGACACCACCGAGGTCCTCGAGGACGTGGCCGACGAGTCGGCGCCCTCGAGCTTCACCACCGAGTCCACCGGCGAGGTCGCCGTCGGCTCCGGCCAGTCCGCGATCGCGCCGGGCTACGGCACCGGTCGCCGCAAGCGGGCCGTCGCCCGCGTGCGCCTGCTGCCCGGCTCCGGCCAGTGGACCCTGAACGGCCGCAGCCTCGAGGACTACTTCCCGAACAAGCTGCACCAGCAGGAGGTCAACGACCCGCTGACCGCGCTCGACCTCCAGGGCCGCTTCGACATCGTCGTGCGCCTCTCCGGCGGCGGCCCCTCCGGCCAGGCCGGTGCCGTGCGCCTCGGCGTGGCCCGCGCGCTGAACCAGATCGACGAGGAGTCCAACCGCGCGACCCTCAAGAAGGCAGGCTTCCTGCGCCGCGATGACCGCATCATCGAGCGCAAGAAGGCCGGTCTGAAGAAGGCCCGCAAGGCGCCTCAGTACTCCAAGCGCTGATCCGGCGCGGAGCAGCGCTCCGCACCTGCTCACGCCGTGCACACGATGCCCTCGACCTCCGGGTCGAGGGCATCGTCGTGTATCGGGGCAGGGGGGCGGAGCGGGGCATCGGCACGGTGTGCGGTGAGCGGAGCGCGCAGCACCGACCAGGACGGATGTACAGTGCGTCGAGTACCCCACCGGGCCCGCGCTGCTCCCCCTGCGGTCGAGCGCGCCGGCGGCCCGGTCACCCCATGAGAAGGAGGATGCGTGTCGATCGCGCGCTCGGTGAAGATCTCCCTGGCATTCGTCGGCCTGCTGGTCGGCGCCGGCTTCGCGACCGGTCAGGAGGCGATCCAGTACTTCGTCTCCTTCGGGCGGATCGGGATCTGGGGCGCCGTGCTCGCCGGGCTCCTCATGGTCGCCGCCGGGGTGGTGATCCTGCAACTGGGCAGCTACTTCCTCGCCGAGGAGCACAACATGGTGTTCCGGCACGTCTCCCACCCCGTCGTCTCCCGGGCGCTGGACGTCTCGATCACCCTGACCCTGTTCGCCGTCGGCTTCGTGATGCTCGCCGGCGCCGGCTCGACGCTGAACCAGCAGTTCGGGATCCCCGCCTGGCTCGGCGCCGGTGTGATGACGCTGCTGGTGATGGTCACCGGACTGCTCGACGTCGACAAGGTCTCGAACATCATCTCCGCGGTCACGCCCCTGATCGTCGTCGCGGTCGTGGTCGCCTTCGTCCACACCCTCACGACCCTGCCCGCTGATCTCTCCGGCCTCGAGTCGATCGCCACGCTCGCCGACTCCCCGGTGCGGCCGTGGTGGCTGTCCGGCCTGAACTACACCGGCATGGCGCTGCTGCTCGGGGTGTCCATGTGCCTCGTGATCGGCGGGACCGTCCCCGATCCGCGCGAGGCCGGGCTGGGCGGCTTCCTGGGCGGGCTGCTGTTCTCCGTGCTGCTGCTGATGAACTGCGTGACCCTGTACCTCTCGAGCGCGCAGACCGAGGGCGCCGAGGTGCCGATGCTGAAGATCTTCGACTCGATCCACCCCGTCGCCTCGCTGCTCATGGTGATCGTCGTCTTCCTGATGATCTACAACACCGCGATCGGGATGTTCTACGCCCTCGGGCGCCGCCTCACCGCGAGCCGGCCGCAGCACTACCGGCCCGTGTTCCTGCTCGCGTGCCTCCTCGGCTACGCGGTGAGCTTCGCCGGTTTCGGCAACCTCATGAGCTACGCCTACCCGGCGATCGGCTACGTCGGCATGGCCATGATCCTCATCGTGTGCACCTGGTGGCTGAAGGAGCGCGGCACCATCGTGGAGGAGACCGGTCGACGCTTCCGCATGCGCGCCCTGCTCACGCTGCGCACCGATCCCGAGCGGCGCTTCTCCCGCCGGCACGCGGCGATGCTGCACGACGTCGCCGAGGAGTCCAACGTCGAGCCGGCAACGATCACCGGCGCGATCGAGCTCGAGGTCGAGCGGATGCTCGAGCCCGAGACCCAGCAGGAGGACGAGTCGCTGACGCGCTGAGGCCGCAGCGGGGCACGAGCCGTCGCGACGGCGGGCCGGGCGCTCAGCTGAGCAGCTCCCGCAGGTCCTCGGCGGTGACGGCGGAGCGGAACGCCTCGCCGCCGTCGGTGAGGGCGTCGAACAGCTCGGCCTTGCGGCGTTGCAGGGCGAGCACCTTCTCCTCGATGGTGTCCTCGGCGATCATCCGGTACACCATCACCTGCCGCTCCTGGCCGATGCGGTGGGCGCGGTCCACGGCCTGGTCCTCGGCGGCCGGGTTCCACCACGGATCCAGCAGGAACACGTAGTCCGCCTCGGTGAGGGTGAGGCCGAAGCCGCCCGCCTTCAGCGAGATCAGGAACACCGGCGCGTCGCCCTCGCGGAACCCGGTCACCGCCGCGTCGCGGTCCCGGGTGGAGCCGTCCAGGTGTGCGTACCGCACCTCGCGGCGATCCAGCTCGGCCCCGACGCGGTCCAGGTAGGAGGTGAACTGGCTGAACAGCAGCACCCGGTGGCCGTCGCCGATGACCTCCTCGAGCCGGTCGAACAGCGCCTCGAGCTTCGAGCTGGGCACGTCGGCGTACTCCTCGGCGTCCACCAGCGACGGGTCCAGCGCCAGCATCCGCAGCAGCGTCAGGGAGCGGAACACGATGAAGCGGCTGCGGTCCAAGTCCGTGTCGATCAGGCCCAGCACCTTCTTCCGTTCCCGCTGCAGCACCGAGTCGTAGACGGCGCGATGCTCGGGCGAGAGGGTCACGGTGAGCACCTGCTCGCTCTTGTCCGGCAGCTCTGCGGCGACCAGCTCCTTGGTGCGGCGCAGCAGGAAGGGCCGCACCCGGCGGCGCAGCAGCTCCATCCGGCCGGGATGGTCCCCGGTCTCGACCGGCAGGGTGTACCGCTTGCGGAACCCGAGCGCGGTGCCCAGCAGGCCCGGGGAGACCAGGTCGAAGATCGCCCACAGGTCATCCAGCGAGTTCTCCATCGGGGTGCCGGTGATCGCGAGGCGGAAGCCGGCGCGCACGCCCTTCGCGGCTCGGTGCGTGCGGGAGCGGCGGTTCTTCACGAACTGCGCCTCGTCCAGCACGAAGCCCTGGAAGCGGGATCCCGCGAACTCCTCCTCGTCGATCCGCAGCACCGAGTAGCTGGTGACCACCACGTCGGCGCCGAGGATCGCGGAGGCCAGGTCGGTGCCGCGCGATCGGGCCGTGCGGTCCAGCACGCGCACATCGAGACCGGGCGTGAAGCGCTCGGCCTCGTGCCGCCACACCGGCAGCACCGACGCGGGCGCGACCACCAGGAACGGTGGGTCCTGGGGCGCCTGCTCGCGGGCGTGGCCGATCAGGGCGAGGGTCTGGAGGGTCTTGCCCAGGCCCATGTCGTCGGCGAGCACGCCGCCCAGGCCGTGGCGGAACAGGAAGGCGAGCCAGGTGAAGCCCTCGAGCTGGTAGGGCCGCAGCTCCGCCTGCAGGGCGCGGGGCAGTGCGGGAGGCGGGGTCTGCTCCAGGTCACGCAGCGACAGCGCGGTGCGGTCCCATTCCCGGGCCGCGACGGTCTCGTCGGCGACCTCCTGCAGGTCGTCCCACATGTCCACCTGGAAGCGGGAGATCTGCTGCTGCTCCGGCTCCCACTCCGCGAGCGCCTCACCCTCGCGGATCAGCTCGCGCAGTCCGTCGAACGCGGGATGGTCCAGGGAGAAGTAGGTGCGGTCGGGCATGAGCAGCGTCGAGCGCCCCTGCGCGAGAGCCACGAACAGGCTCGGGAACGGGATCTGCCGGCCCTCGATGGTGATCTCGAAGCCGAGGTCGAACCAGTCGTTCTTCCCGGGGGAGGTCTGCTGGGTGATGCGTACCCGGGGGTCGCCGTCCAGCTCCCGGTAGGCGTGCCGGGTGCCGGTGATCTCCACCTCGAGGTGATCCAGCGCGGCGAGATCATCGAGCACGTGCTCGGTGAAGCGGGCGGTGTCGGTGCCGCTGAGCAGCTCCGGGGTGTCGGTGGGGGAGTGCGGCCACAGGGTCATCGCCTCGGCGATCACCGCCTCCTCGTGCGCGAGGTCGCGGTGGGCGCCGTGGCGCTGATCCATCGGCAGCTGCCGTTCCGGGTCGTGGTAGCGCCACGACCAGCGCAGCGACAGCCGGTCGCCGGAGGCGTACGCGGCCTCCAGGTGCAGGGTGGGCCGACGGGCGGCGGGCAGCTCGATGCTGCCGTCCTCGCTGGTAATGGTGGTCAGTGCGCGCAGCTGCGGGTAGGCGACCTCGAGGAACGCCTCGCGGTCCGCGGCCGGGACCACGAGCGGCCGCCGGCGATGCAGCAGGGTGCGCAGCGCGCGCGGCACGGCGGCGCCGAGCGGGGCGAGCCGGGCCAGCAGCTGCTCGTCGGCGAGCTCCTCGATGTCCAGCACCCCTGCCGCGCCCAGCAGCCGTCCCTGCGGCGCCTCGTCGCCGCCGATCGTGATCCGGGGCCTGACCTGCAGCTCCTGCGACGGGTCGGAGGCTCGCAGGTCCAGGGTCGCCTCGCCGCCGCCGACCAGCTCGATCGCGGACAGTCCCGCGCCGGGGAGGAACTCCACGCCGGCGCTGCGGGCGTGCTCGAGCGTCTGCCACAGCAGCGGTGAGGTGATCGAGTTCAGCCACAGGTGTTCGATCGCGCCGCTGGAGTAGGAGCGCTCGACCGAGGCGGCGGCGAAGATCCGGGTCAGGGCCTCGCCGTGGGTCGCGTCGTAGTCCCTGCCGGCCAGGCGGTACTCGAAGGTGCGCCAGGACAGGTCGCCCTTGACCCAGGTGCCCTTGCGGCCCCGGGTCAGCGGTCGTATCCCCAGCCACAGCTCCGCCCCGGCGCGCACGTGCTCGGCGGTCGCGGTCTCGCGGTGGTGGCGCGAGGCACCGGTCCCGGAGGTGCCGGCCTCGAGGTCGAAGCGCAGCGCGAGCGGGCGCGGCGCGGCCGAGGCGGATCCGGTGCTGGCGACGGTCGAGTTCAGCAGCGGTCGCAGCACGGTGCGCCACTCGGCCGGAGGGCTCTCCTGCATCGCCTGCGTGCCCAGGTCGTTCACGCGGTACAGGACCGCCGCGACGTGCACGCAGGATTCGCCGACGCTGCAGTCGCAGCCCGAGCGGCGTGGTCGCCACAGCCCGCCCGGCCCCGGCGTGTGGAAGCGGCGCGAGACGGAGTCCTCCTCGTACTCGGCCAGCTCCACCTCGGCGTGGTGCGCGGTGCCGTCCTCGTCGGTCACGGTCGCCGACACGACCGAGGCGGCCGGGTCCCAGGTGACATCGCCGACACGCCCCGCCCGGGCCGCGCCGAGGCCCCGGCTCGCGCTGCGATCGCCCACGTGATGGCTGATCGCGGAGGGCAGCAGACGGGGGAGCAGGACGGGATCGGGCATCCCTCCAAAATAACCCCCGCCTCCGTCCCGTGACGAGGGACGTGACGGGGAGGTCCGCCGCCACCGGGTAGTCTCACAGCGGACACCGGCACGGAGGTCGCCCGCGGCTCCGCCGCGCGGCAGCGCCCGACGGTCCCCGGACACCCATCCTCGTGAGGAGAACCCTGTGGCACGACTCTTCGGCACCGACGGCGTGCGCGGACGCGCGAACGGCGACATCACCGCGGAGCTCGCGGTCGAGCTGTCCGTGGGCGCGGCCCATGTGCTCGGCACGCTGGGCGCCTTCGGCGGCACCCGGCCCCGGGCGATCGTCGCCCGCGACACGCGCCCGTCGGGCGACTTCCTCTCCGCCGCGGTGTGTGCGGGGCTCGCCGCCGCCGGGGTCGACGTGCTCGATGCCGAGGTGCTGCCCACCCCCGGCCTCGCCCACCTGGTGCAGTCCACCGGGGCGGATCTCGGCGTGATGATCTCCGCCTCCCACAACCCCGCCCCCGACAACGGCATCAAGTTCTTCGCCCGCGGCGGCACCAAGCTGCCCGACGAGGTCGAGGACGCGATCGAGGCCCGCCTCGGCGAGGAGTGGGACCGCCCCCAGGGCACGGACGTCGGCACGATCACGCGCTACGAGGGCGCGGTCGAGGCCTACGTCGAGCACCTGGTCTCCACGCTCGAGCGCCCCCTGGAGGGCCTCACCGTGGTCGCCGACTGCGCGAACGGCGCGGCGAGCATCAGCGGCCCCGAGGCCCTGCGCCGGGCGGGCGCGACCGTGCACGTGATCGGCGACCGCAGCGACGGCGGGCTGATCAACGACGGTGTGGGCTCGACCCATCTGGGCCCGCTGCAGGCGGCGGTGCGCGAGCACGGTGCAGATGTGGGCGTGGCCTTCGACGGCGATGCGGACCGCTGCCTCGCGGTCGACGCCGAGGGACGGACCATCGACGGGGACCAGATCATGGCGATCCTCGCCGTGGACCTCAAGGAGCGCGGCAAGCTCCACGACGACACCCTGGTGGTGACCGTCATGAGCAACCTCGGCCTGAAGCTCGCGATGAGGGAGCACGGGATCGTGCTCGGCCAGACCGGCGTGGGCGACCGCTACGTGCTCGAGGAGATGGAGCTCGGCGGCTACTCGATCGGCGGCGAGCAGTCCGGCCACGTGATCATCGCCGAGCACGCCACCACCGGCGACGGCGAGCTGACCGCCCTGCACCTGCTGCAGCGCATGGCCGAGACCGGCCGCACCGCCCGCGAGCTCGCCGACGTCATGACCCGCCTCCCGCAGGCCCTGATCAACGTCGAGGACGTCGACAAGGCCAAGGCCACGATCGACCTGGGGGTGTCCCAGGCGGTCCAGGCCGCGGAGGCCGAGCTGGGCGAGACCGGCCGGGTGCTGCTGCGCCCGTCGGGGACCGAGCCCGTCGTGCGCGTGATGGTCGAGGCGCCGTCCGATGAGAAGGCCACCGAGATCGCCGAGCGCCTCGCCGTCATCGTCCGCGAGCGCGTCGGGCTCTGACACCCGGACACCGCCCCGCCGCTCACACCTTCCGCAGCAGCACCGAGTGCACGCGGTGCTGGCCGTCCTTGCGCAGCACCAGGTCGGCGCGGCCCCGGGTGGGCACCACGTTCTCGCGAAGGTTCGGGCCGTTGATCGAACGCCAGATGCCCACCGCCGTCTCGACCGCCTCCTCGTCGGTGAGGTCCGCGTAGCGCCGGAAGTAGGAACGGGGGTCGGAGAACGCCGTCTGCCGCAGCTGCAGGAAGCGGTTCACGTACCAGCGCTGCACGTCCTCCATCCGCGCATCGACGTAGACGGAGAAGTCGAAGAAGTCCGAGACCGCCATCCCCAGGCGGCCGTCGCGGCGGGGCCGGGCCGGCTGCAGCACGTTCAGCCCCTCGACGATCAGCACGTCCGGCTGCTCGACCACCACGCGCTCGTCCTCGAGGATGTCGTAGGTCAGGTGCGAGTAGACCGGCGCCTCGACGTGCTCGTGCCCGGCCTTCACATCCGCCACGAAGCGCAGCAGGGCGCGCCGGTCGTAGCTCTCGGGGAAGCCCTTGCGCTGCATCATCCCGCGCGCCTCGAGCACCGCGTTGGGGTGGAGGAAGCCGTCGGTGGTCACCAGCTGGACCTGCGGGGTGTCCGGCCAGCGCGCCATCAGCTCGCGCAGCAGGCGGGCCGTGGTGGACTTGCCGACCGCGACCGAGCCGGCCACCCCGATGATGTACGGGGTGCGGTGCTGGTGCTGGTCCAGGAAGCTCTCCCGGGCCCTGCGCAGCGACTGCGCGGCCGCGACCTGGATGTTCAGCAGGCGGGAGATGGGCCGGTAGACGGCGTCGACCTCGCTGAGGTCCACGCGGTCGCCGAGCCCCCGCAGTTTCGCCACGTCCTCCTCGGACAGCGGAAGCGGGGTCTGCTGCGAGAGCCGCGCCCAGTCCTCCCGGGAGATCTCCTCGAACGGAGTGACGGTGCTCGACGTCGACGCGGACTTCATGGGGACGATTGTCCCAGCAGTTCACCTCCGCCGGGCGCAGCGCCGCGATATGGGGCGCACGGCGCCCGTGCGCATTTCTGAGCGCTCGCGCTCGGCTCCGGCCAGGGCCGCGCGCCGAGCGGCCCGGAGGTGAGGAAGGCCTCGCGCAGATCCGGCCGGGGAGCTTCTGTGAGCGCGGCCGATCGTTAGCGTGAGCCCCATGTGTGGAATCGTCGGATATGCGGGCCCGCGGGCCCAGGCCCCCTCCTCCCGTCCCGTGGACGTGGCCCTCCAGGGCCTCGCCCGCCTCGAGTACCGCGGGTACGACTCCGCGGGCGTGGCCGTGATCGATGACGGCTCGGTGCGCGTCACCAAGCGCGCCGGCAAGCTCGCCAATCTCCGCGAGGCGCTCGACGGCGCCACCGAGACCACCGGCCAGGTCGCGATCGCGCACACCCGCTGGGCCACGCACGGAGGCCCCACCGACACCAACGCCCACCCCCACCGGGGCGGCCGCGGGAGCGAGATCGCCGTGGTGCACAACGGCATCATCGAGAACTCCGCGACGCTGCGCGCGGAGCTCGAGGCCGACGGCTTCCGCTTCGTCTCCGAGACCGACTCCGAGGCCGCCGCCCACCTCGTCGCCCGCGAGATGGAGCGGTTCGGCGATCTCACCGAGGCGATGCGCCGCACCGCCGCTCTGCTCGAGGGCGCCTTCACGCTCCTGGCCGTCCACCGCGACGCCCCGGACACCGTCGTCGCCGCCCGCCGCAACTCCCCGCTGGTGGTGGGCCTCGGGGAGGGCGAGAACTTCCTCGGCTCCGACGTCGCCGCCTTCGTGGACTCCACCAAGGAGGCCCTCGAGATCGGGCAGGACCAGGTCGTCACCGTCACCGCCGACGACGTGCGGATCATCGACCGCGACGGCGCCGAGGTCACCGACGCCACCCGCTACACGATCGAGTGGGACGCCGCCGCCGCGCAGAAGGGCGGCTACGACTCCTTCATGGCCAAGGAGATCCACGAGCAGGCCGGCGCCGTCGCGGACACCCTGCTGGGCCGGCTCGAGAACGGCTCGCTGAAGCTCGACGAGATGGACATCGACCCGTCGGTGCTGCGCAGCATCGACAAGATCGTGGTGGTCGCCTGCGGCACCGCCGCGAACGCCGGTGCCGTGGCGAAGTACGCGATCGAGCACTGGTGCCGCATCCCCACCGAGGTCGAGCTCGCCCACGAGTTCCGTTACCGCGACCCGGTCGTCACGGAGAAGACCCTGGTGGTCGCGATCTCGCAGTCCGGGGAGACGATGGACACGCTGATGGCGGTGCGCCACGCCCGCGAGCAGGGCGCGAAGGTGATCGCGCTGTGCAATACCCGCGGCTCCACCATCCCGCGCGAGTCCGATGCGGCGCTGTACCTGCACGTCGGCCCCGAGATCGCGGTCGCCTCCACCAAGGCGTACCTCGGCCAGATCGCCGCCTGCTACCTGCTGGGGCTGTTCCTCGCCCAGACGCGCGGCAACCTCTACCCGGACGAGATCGCCGCCCTGATGGCGGACCTCGAGCGGATCCCCGACCAGATCCAACAGGTCCTGGACAGCTCCGCGCAGGTGGAGAAGCTCGCCCAGGACATGAAGGACGTCTCCTCCGTGCTGTTCCTGGGCCGGCACGTCGGCTACCCCACCGCGATGGAGGGCGCGCTCAAGCTCAAGGAGATCGCCTACATCCACGCCGAGGGCTTCGCCGCCGGGGAGCTCAAGCACGGCCCGATCGCCCTGGTCGAGGAGGGGCAGCCGGTGTTCGTCATCGTCCCCTCCCCGCACGGACGCCACTCGCTGCACTCGAAGGTGGTCTCCAACATCCAGGAGGTGCGCGCCCGCGGAGCCCGCACCCTGGTGATCGCCGAGGAGGGGGACGAGGCGGTGCTGCCCTACGCCGACGAGGTGATCTGGGTTCCCGCCACCCGCACCCTGTTCGCCGCGCTGCTGACGGTGATCCCGCTGCAGATCTTCTCCTGCGAGCTCGCCACCGCGAAGGGGCTGGACGTGGACCAGCCCCGCAATCTGGCCAAGTCCGTCACCGTCGAGTGACCATCCGTTCCACCCCGGTGCGGCCCGGGGTGTGATACTGCCGGGATGAGCACCTTCCCGACCGCGACGCCGACGCCCGGCCCCGACGAGAGCTTCGGGGGCCGGGCGTTCGCACCGCGGGACGACGGCACCGTGGTGGGCGTCGGCATCGACGTGGTCGAGATCGACCGCCTCCGTGCGATGCTGGAGCGGACCCCGGCCCTGCTGGACCGGCTCCTGACCCCCGCCGAACGCAGACTCTCGGCCGCCTCCCGCGCCGCCCGGGTCGCCGCCAAGGAGGCCGTCGGCAAGGCCCTCGGGGCGCCCGGGGACTTCTCCTGGCAGGACGTCACCGTCGAACGCACCCAGGTGCGGCGCCCCTACCTGCGGCTGCGCGGCGCGACGCTCCGCGCCGCCGAGGAGCAGAGGGTCGCCCACCTGCACCTGTCCCTCTCGCACGACGGGGACGTCGCCACCGCGATCGTCATCGCCGAACGCGAGCCGGGCACCGTCGCACCCGGGCACACGGGCGACGGGAGCGTGTCCCGATGATCCGCGGCTACGAGGCGCAGGCGGTGCGCGAGGCCGAGGCACCCCTGCTCGAGGCGGGGGAGCCGCTCATGCTCCGCGCCGCCCGGGCGCTCGCCGACCACGTCGCCGCGCACCTGCGCGACACGGCGGGGGAGCGGGCCGGTCGCGCCGCACGGGTGCTGGTCCTCGCCGGCGCCGGCGCCAACGGCGGCGACGGGCTGCACGCCGCCGCGCTCCTGCGCCGCGAGGGCGTCGCCGCCGACGCGATCACCACCGCCGACCACCTGCACGCGCAGGGCGCCGCCGCCCTGCGCGCCGCGGGCGGCACCCTCACCGCGCTCGCCGACACCACCCCCGGCATGCTCGAGGAGCGCCTCGCGACCACGACGCTCGTGCTGGATGCGATCCTCGGCCTGGGCGGCCGCCCCGAGGTGCCGGAGGCCCTCGCACCGCTGCTGGCCGCGGTGCGCGGCAGCGGTGTCCCGGTCATCGCGGTGGACCTGCCCAGCTTCGTCGACGCCACCACCGGACGGGCCGCCCCGGAGGCGCTCGCCGCGGACTCGACGGTCAGCTTCGGGGCGTTCAAGGCCGGGCTGCTGCTGCCCGGCGGCGCCGAACGCGCCGGAGCCCTCCACCTGGTGGACATCGGCCTGAGCCCGCACCTGCACGCCGCCCCGTCGGTGCTCCGCCTCGAGGACGCCG
>DATGUQ010000079.1:0-2188 GCA_035301145.1 Brachybacterium sp.
CGGTGGAACGGGGGGCCGGATGGCGGCCCGTCTCCTCGGATCCTACGTTCGGCGCCGCGCGGGACGCCGGGACGTGGAGCCGCACCCTGGGGGTCTTGACGTCGCCGCCCGGCGAACCCATTATTAGAAAGTACCACTTTCTAGTTGCGAGGTGACTCCGCCATGACCCGCTCCCCCACCCCGGGCACCGCCTCCCGCCGCCCACCGAACCTCACCCACGCCGGCATCGATTCCCTGGTCGTCTTCCACATCGGGATGACGATCCGCGCTCCGTGGCGCCCGGACCTGTGGGGCCCGGTCGCCGCCGCGATGCCCCGGATGCTCGCCGAGCTCCACCGCAACAAGGCCGAGGCCGCCCGCGGCGAGGCCGAGGACCTCGGCTTCCTCGGCGCCGAGACCCTGCTCGGCGCGAAGGGGCCCTGGGTGGTGCAGTACTGGCGCAGCACCGAGCACCTCTACGACTACGCGTGCCTCGGCACCCGGGCCCATCTGCCCGCCTGGAAGGCGTTCAACACGACCGCCCGCCGGCATCCCGGCGCGGTGGGGATCTGGCACGAGACGTATGCAGTCCCGGCCGACGGGATAGAGACGTTCTACGGCAACGGCGCCGAGGTGGGACTGGCGACGGCGGTCGGCTCGGCCCCGCTCGGCTCCCGGGGCCGGACGGCCCGGCAGCGGCTGGGCACCCGCTGAGCCGCGCGCACCGCCACTCCGCACCGCCGCGGTCGGCCCGTGCCGTCGTCGGTCCTGCGGCTGCTGCCAGGCGCGCTCCTCCCCCGTGCGGGGACCCCGGCCCCCCTCAGGCGGCGATGAACTGGCGGGCGAGCACGGTGCGGGCACCGGGGAGGTTCACGGCACGGCGGGCGAGCTGCTGGAGGCGGAGCTGGAGCGTGGTGGCCGGGATGAAGGCGGCGGCGCTGAGCCGTCCCGACCGTGCCACCTTCTGCGCGGTGGGCCGCCAGCGCCGCTCGTACTCGGCCAGGCCTGCCTCGACGTACGGGCCGGTCGCGCGCAGGCTGCGGGCGAGCGCCTCGGCCCCGGCGATCGCGAGGGACGTGCCCTGGCCGGCCAGCAGCGACGGCGCATGGGCGGCGTCCCCCGCCAGCACCACCCGGCCCCGGCTCCACCGCGGCGCATGGCTCTGGGCGACGAGGTCGTCGTAGAACGACGTCGGGACGCGGGTGAGCGCCCGGTCGATCTGCGGGTGCAGGCCCGCGAAGCGTCGCCTCAGGCGGTCCGGGTCCGGCGTGGGCCGGGAGGCGTCGCGGCGGTCGACCCGTTCGGTGAACATGACGCCCACGCGGGAGGCGTCGGCGGCGTACAGCCAGCCGGTGCGCTGCACGGTGTCCGTCATGAGCATCCGCTCGCCGAGCTCGCGGGCGAAGCCCGGGTCCTCGAAGAGGTAGCTCGCCGCGCGGTACCCCATGGGGATGATCCTCCCGTGACCGGGGGCGACGTGTTCGCGGAACGGCGAGCGCACCCCGTCGCAGGCGACCACCAGATCGGCGTCGAGCTCGGTCCCGTCGGCGAGCTCGACCGCGGCCCGCTGCGGCGCGGTGGCCCGCACGCCCACCGCCCGCGCGCCGTAGCGGAGGTCCACATCTCCCGGCAGCGCGGCCAGCAGCCCGAGCTCCACCTCGGGGCGGAGGATCGAGAAGTAGCGCCCGCCGGCGGCGTCGATCAGCGGGCCGGCGTCGATGCGCCCGGACTCCCGCCCGTCGGGCGTCCCGTAGCGCACGCCCTCGAAGGCGTGGCCGCGGCTGCGGAGCTCCTCGATGACGCCCATCCGCTCCGCGGCGACGAAGCCGGGGCCGAAGAAGTCGATCATGGAGCCGCCGCCGCGCGGTCCCGGCGAGGACTCCAGCACGGTGACGTGATGATCGGGGGCGAGCTCGTGGGCGAGGGCGAGGCCGGCGATGCCGCCCCCGATGATCGTGACATCCATGCGCCCGACGCTACCGGGCCGGCGCGGACCCGCCCATGGGGAGATCCGGAGGATCCCCATGGGCGGGGGTGAGCCGCCGTTCCGGGCCCGACCGGGTGTCAGACCCGTGCCGGCTCGGGGGCCGTCACGGCGCCGTCGTCGAGGGCGTGACGGCGGTCGTCCTGCATGAGCAGCCCGGCCAGCACGGTGACGATGAGCACGACCCCACCCATGATCACGTAGGAGGTGCTGAAACCGATCAGG
>DATGUQ010000080.1:0-12591 GCA_035301145.1 Brachybacterium sp.
CAGCAGCGAGACGACCGCGGTCGCGGCGTTGGCCGTGCCGAGCATCGCCTCGGGCGAGGCCACGCCGATGTCCTGCAGGCGCTGCGGCAGCAGCACCTGGCCCACCATCTGCAGGCCGACCATCCAGATCGTGCCGAACAGGAGGAAGCCGGCGGCGAAACGGATCGTCCGCGCGCGGCTCACCGGCAGGCCCGTGTCCGGAGCGATCTCCGGGGGTAGCTCGGCCGGAGCGGCGTCCGCCGCCAGCGGCACCTCGGCACCGGCCGGGTCGGCACCGATGGGGTCGCTGTCGGTGGGGTCGACGCCGGACGGGGCGTCGGTGACGACGGAGCTCGCCGTCGGCGTGGTCGATCGATGATCCATCTCTGCCTTCTTCGGTCCAGGACAGCCAGCAGTCCGGCGTCGTCGCCGCGGCGCATCGCGCCCCGTCGCAGCGACCCAGGAGCGACCGCCCGCGGACGGCCACACACCCTTATCGAGTGCCTACTAGGTAACGCCCTGAAACTAAGTCCCCGACGGCGCGATGTCAATTGCGCCCACCCGCCGTGGACGCCCGGACGTGCAGCGCGATCAGGACGCGAGATACTGGGCACATGCCCACGCCACCGAAGACTCCCAGGCCACGAGTTCGCCGCACGCCGGAGGAGCGCATCGCGCAGATCGTCGAGGCGGCGACGGATCTGGTGAGCCGTCATGGCTTCTACGGGCTGTCCCTGCAGGAGGTCGCCGATGCAGTAGGCCTCACCCAGCCCGGCCTGCTCCACTACGTGAGGAACAAGGACGGCCTGCTGCAGCTGCTGGTCGACCAGCGGTTCGATCGCCGTTTCGATCCGGAGGACTTCGTCGCCACGGGCGACCCGGCGGCTGTGCACCCCGACGGCGTCTCGCTGCCTGCCTACTTCCGCTATCTCGTGCATCACAATGCGCAGGATCCCCACCTGATCCGGCTGCACATGGTCCTCAGTGCCGAGTCGACCTTCCCGGACCATCCGGCACACGAGCACTATGCCGCGCGCCCCTCCGAAGTCTGGTCGCTGTACAGCGGCACGCGCTGGCGCCTGCCCCCACAGGTGGGTACTTTCGAGGACGTCCACGACCTCGTGGAGCTGGCGCTCGCGGCGATGGACGGCATGCAGATCCGCATGTTCCGCGAACCGCCGCTGGATCTGGAGACCCAATGGGCACGGGCCGAGAAGGTGCTGTTCCCTTCCCCGATCTGGGACGGATTCCGCTGAGACACCCGGGCGGCATCCGGCGCTGAGCGCGGCGCAGTGCTCAGGCCGTGATGTCCAGCCGGTTGCGGTCCAGGGCATGGTGCGGCGCCTCGCCGCGGGCGAGCCTGCGGAGCTCGCCGAGCGCGCTCTCGGCCATGCGGTGCAGCTCATTGCCCTGCGAGCCGGCGATATGGGGGGTGAGCTCGACGGTGGGCACGTCCCACAGCGGGTCGTCGGGGGCGAGGTCGTCGTGCACGTCGAGCACGGCGCTGATCCGCCCGCTGACGAGCTCCGCGCGCAGTGCGTCCTCGTCGACGAGCGCAGGGCGTGCGGTGTTGATGAAGGTGCTGCCGTCCTGCATCAGCGCGAAGTGCGCGCCGGTGATCATGCCGCGGGTCGAGGGGACGTCCGGGGCATGCAGGCTGACCACGTCGCCGGCGCGGAAGATCTCCTCGAGGCCCACCTTCCGGGCCCCGAGCGCAGCGATCTCCTCGGCCCCCACGAAGGGATCGTGCACGAGCACCTCGAGGTCGAAGGGCTGCAGGCGCTCGGCGGTGAGCCGACCGGTACGGGAGGCGCCGATCAGCCCCACCACGGCGCCGTAGTTGCCGGTCTCACCGGTCGGGGTCCAGGCCCCCTCGCGGCCCCGGGCGCGGCGGTGGTCGGCGGACCGCGCCAGCGACCGTTTGCCGGCCAGCAGGATGTGGGCGAGCGTGTACTCCGCGACCGGCACCGCGTTGGCCTGCGCGGCGGAGCAGACGACGATCTCCTCGCGCTCCCAGACGGCACGGCCCACGAACGGGGCGACCGTACCGGCGGTGTGCACGATCGCCCGCAGTCCGGGCATGCGTTCGAGGACCTCCGCGTCGATGCGCGGGGCGCCCCACCCGGTCACGAGGATCTCCACGCGGGCTGCCACCGCGTCGGGGACGGCGCCGAGGTCCGGGACGGCCTCCTCGGCCAGCAGCGAGACCAGCCCGTCGAGACGTCGGCGCTGCTCCGGAGCGAACAGCTCGGCATCGAGACCGGCGCTCATGGCGAGCAGCGCGGCCGGACGCCCCGACGGCGCATGCCGGGCCGGCTGGACGGGCTGGGTGATCACGGAGGTCCTCCGAAGGGGGTTGCTGGGATCAGGACCGGGTCGTCGGCGCGTCGCCCGGGGGTGGCGCAGTGGTCCCGCGCACGTGGAGCCTCGGAAGGAGGTCGATGCGTTCGCAGGGGGCGTCGGGCGCCTCCAGACGCCGCACGAGCATCTGCACCGCGCGCGCCCCGAGCGCCAGCTTGTCGGGGCCGACGGCGGTCAGCGCCGGCCGTGTGAGGGTGGACAGCTCGTCGTCGTGGGCGGTGATCGACAGCTCCCCGGGGACGTCGATCCCCCGACGGCCGGCCTGCTGCATGACCAGGAGCGCCGCCTCGTCGGAGTGCACGTGGATCCCGGTCACGCCGTTCTCGAGGCACAGGTCCAGGAAGGAGTCGACCTGCTGGGCCGGGTTCTTCCCATGGGTGTCGAGCACGCCGAGGGCGGAGTCCTCCACCGGCATGTCGAACAGCTCGTGCGCACGCCGCCAGGCGGCGAGGATCTGCGGGACCGTGGGACTGGTCCGGTCGTGCAGCAGGCCGAGCCGTCGGTGGCCGAGTCGGCGCAGGTGGACGAAGGCCTCCAGTGCCCCGTGCAGGTGATCGGTGCGCACACAGTCCACGCCGGCGAACGTCGGGTCGAGGTCTCGCGCGTCGCGCTCCATGAGCACGACCGGCACCGACAGCTCTTCCAGGCGCGTGAGCACCTCTGCGGAGGCCGCCCCCGACCGGAGGTCCGGAGCCAGCAGCAGCGCATCGATGGAGCCGCCGTCGGTCAGCCGCGCGAGGCTCTCCAGGCAGTCCTCGGCGCCGGGGGAGGCGGCCTCGATGTGCAGCCGAGCCCCGTGGCCGTCGGCCGCCGAGCTGGCGCCGCGCAGGATCCGGGGCCAGTAGTAGGTCAACGAGGGGACGACGACCCCGATGTCCCTCAGGCGTGCTCCGCCGTCGACCGGGCAGTCGCCGTCGGGGGTCCTGTCCGGCTCGTCCCGGGGCGCCAGGCGATGGGCGCCGCCGCGGACCTGCTGCAGCAGGCCCTCCCCGTCCAGGACGGCGATGTCGCGCCGCACCGTGATGACGGAGACGCCGAGCTCGGCGGCGAGCTCGGCGACGCGGGCCTCACCGTGTGCGTTGACGCGGTCGAGGATCGCCTCGCGCCGGCCGGCGGGCAGCGAACGCGTCTGCGCCATGGGGTCTCCGTTCTCCTGTGCGGTGCGCCGGGGGGGCTCGCCGAGCGGTGCGGCGCCCCGTGCCCGTCCCGGCCCGGGCCGCGGCTCCTCGGTGCGCCAGGCCCACTTCTGCCGATGCCGCCGCAATGTGGTCGGCGGCTGCCTCGACAGGATAGAGGGCCCCGGGAACGCATCATAAAGCATCAGGATCGATCAACAATGCACGGATCTCGACGACGGAGACATCTTGACAGATCGAATGTGATCACTGTTGGATACTTCGCACCGCCTGTCGCTGCGCGGAGCCTCCATGCGGGAGCCTCCCGCCGCGACCGCTCAGCGGAGCATGATCCGCAAGGCCTCCGAGCGTGACGGGACCGCACCCGCTCGCCCGCTTCACCGTGGAAGGAAGACCGATGACGTTCACTCCCGCTCGCCGCAGCCTCCTGGGTGCCGCCGCTGTCTCCGTGCCGACCCTCGCCCTCGCCTCGTGCGGCGGCGGCGAGGCCGAGCGCAACGCCGAGGGCAAGATCGAACTGACCATGGCCGCATGGTCGATCGCCACCACTCCTGAGTTCGAGGTCATCGTCGACGGGTTCGAGGCCGCCAACCCCGATGCGGCGATCGCCCTCAAGGAGTACAGCGCCGATGACTACGACACGCAGCTGACCACCGACCTCTCGGCGAACTCGGCGCCGGACGTCTTCCCGCTGAAGAACCTCGAGCCGTACTTCTACTACCAGTCCAACGGCGCGCTCGCCGACCTCACGGACCAGGCGGCCGCCCTGCGCGAGGACGGGAACATCGACGTCGACCTGCTCGACCTGGACGGCGGGATCTACGCCCTGCCCTACCGCCAGGACTCGTGGGTCGTCTACTACAACAAGGAGATGTTCGCCGCGGCGGGCATCGACGAGCCGGACGGCAGCTGGACCTGGGACGACTTCGCCGACCTGGCCGAGGAGCTCACCTCTGCCCTGGAGGGCACCGACTACCGGGCCAAGGGCGCGTACATGCACAACTGGCAGTCGATCGTGCAGTCCTTCGCGCTCGCGCAGACCGAGGGCGCGGACCTCGCCTCGGGGGATCTGTCCTACCTGGCCCCGTACTACGAGCGGCTGCTGGCAATGCAGGATGCCGGCTCGACCGAGACCTTCTCGACCGTGGACTCGCAGTCGCTGAGCTACCAGGCGCAGTTCGGCACCCAGAAGGCCGCGATGATGCCGATGGGCACGTGGTACATCGGGACCCTGCTCGCCCAGCGCGAGAGCGGCGACGCCGACGAGTTCGAGTGGGGCATGGCACCGGCCCCGCAGCAGTCCAGCGGCGCCGGCCCGATCACCTACGGCGACCCGACCACGCTGGCGATCAACGCCGAGCTCTCGGGCGAGAAGCTCGAGGTCGCCCAGAGCTTCCTGGACTACATCGTCTCCGAGGAGTGCTCGAAGGCCCTCGCCGGGATCGGCATCACCCCGTCGTACTTCTCCGACGAGGTGGTCGACACCATCTTCTCCCTCGACGGCATGCCCGACGACGACCTCTCCCACACCGCCTTCGCCGACACCGAGGTGGAGGCGGAGAACCCGGTCGGCGAGTTCACCAACGACATCGTCACCATCCTGGAGGACACCCACTCGGAGATCCTCACCGGGTCCACCCCGGTCGACGAAGCGCTCACCAAGGCGGAGGAGCAGCTCGAGAACGAGGGCCTGACCGCGTGAGCGCCCCCGTCGTCACACCGCCCCCTCCCGAGACGGCACGGGGAGGGACCGACTCGGCCCGCAGCGCCGGCACAGTGCTCCGCCGTCGGCGGACCATCGCGGGCTGGACGTTCATCATGCCGAACTTCCTCGGCTTCGTCCTGCTCACGCTCGGTCCGGTGCTCGCGCTGTTCTACATCGCCTTCACCAAGTGGTCCGCCTTCGGCTCCCCGCAGTTCACGGGGTTGGAGAACGTCGAGCGCCTGATCGGCGACAAGATCTTCTGGACCTCGTTCGGGAACACCCTCTACTACTCGGCGATCCACATCCCGGTCACGTTCGTGGTCTCGCTGAGCCTCGCACTGCTGCTGAACGAGAAGATGCGGGGACGGGCGTTCTTCCGCTCCGCGGCGTTCTTCCCGTACTTCACCTCGATCGTCGCGGTCGCGCAGGTCTGGAACATGCTGTTCTCCCCGGAGTTCGGCCCGGTCAACCAGCTGCTGCGGTTCATCGGCCTGGAGAACACGCCGGACTGGGTGGCCTCGAGCACCTGGGCCATGCCGGCGGTGATCATCGTCGGCATCTGGCGGGACGCCGGGTACTTCATGCTGCTGTTCCTCGCGGGGCTGCAGTCGATCAACCCCGAGCTCCACGAGGCCGCGAAGATGGACGGCGCGAACTGGCTCGAGCGCATCTTCAACGTCACCATCCCGGGCCTGCGGCCCACCATGTTCTTCGTGACCGTGATGCTGACGATCAACAGCTTCAAGGTGCTCGACCTGATCCTGGTGATGACCGGCGGCGGGCCGGGGAACTCCACGCTCGTGCTGTCCCAGTACATCTATCGGATGGGCTTCGAACGCAACGACTTCGGGTACGCCTCGACGATCTCGGTGGTGCTGTTCGCCCTCTGCATGATCGTGACCATCATCCAGTTCGCCTACAACCGTCAAGCGGAGAAGTGACATGACCCAGCTCGCCTCGCGGCCCGCCGCGGCCCCCGACGGCCCCGCACCCGGGAGCGCCCCGCTGCGCACCGCGCCGATGAGACCGCAGACGGTGATCAGCCGCACGGTGCGGTACGTGCTCCTGTCCATCATCTCCGTCGCGGTGCTCACGCCGTTCGCCTGGATGACGCTCAGCTCGCTGAAGCGCAACAACGAGGTGTTCACCGCCCCGATCACCTGGTTCCCCGACGAGTGGCAGTGGCACAACTACGTCGACATCTGGACCAAGGCCGACATGACGACCTGGCTGGGGAACACGATCTTCCTGTCGGTGACGGTCACCGCGCTGCAGGTGCTCACCGGATCGTTCGCGGCCTACGGCTTCAGCCGCATCCGCTTCCCCGGCCGCGATGCGCTGTTCCTGGTCTACATCGGCACGATCGCGGTGCCGTGGCAGGCGTACATGATCCCGCAGTTCAAGCTGCTCTCCGAGGTGGGGCTGGCCGATACGCGGCTGTCGATCATCCTGCTGCAGGCGTTCAGCGCCTTCGGGGTGTTCCTCATGAAGCAGTTCTACGACACCGTGCCCGAGGAGCTCTCGGAATCGGCGCGCATCGACGGGCTCACCGAGTTCGGCATCTACCGGCGGATCATGCTGCCGCTGTCGGTGCCGTCGATCTCCGCCCTGGCGATCCTCACGTTCACGAACACGTGGAACGACTACATGGGCCCGCTGATCTACCTGCGCAGCCCGGACCTGTGGACGATCCAGCTGGGTCTGAAGACCTTCATCGGCCAGTACAACGCGGACTACGCCGCGATCATGACCGGCTCCGTCCTCTCGGTGCTGCCGATCGCCGTGGTGTTCGTCATCGGCCAGAAGTACTTCGTGCAGGGCATCGCCTCGAGCGGGCTGAAGGGCTGATCGACGATGTCGCAGCAGCAGACCTCCCTGCAGGCCCGCCGTGCGCCGCTGGTGCGCTGGGGAGGCCGGGACGGCTCGGCGAGCACGAGCAGCCATGCCGCCCACACGTTCAGCGCGCTCGCCTCGTACGTCTTCGCGGCGCTGCGCCTGAACATCGTGCTGGCGGTGGGGGCTCTGCCGCTGGTGCTGCTGCTCCTGCTCGCCGCCGATCCCTTCAGCGCCCCGCCCGCGCTGCTGGCGGCGGTGTACCTGACGATGCCCGTCGTCACGGTCGCCTTCTGTGCCTTCCGCGACAGTCCGGCCTTCCGGATCGGACTGTCCACGAGCGAGGGCGCCGACGGCGACTCGTGGTGGCGGTCCTTCCCCGAGCAGTCGCTGCTGCGCCCCGCGCTGCACGTGCTGCGGCGGACGGGCCTGCGCACGCTCGGCGGGACCGCACTGCCGATGGGGCTGGCTCTGATCCTGGTGGTCGACGCCCAGTGGGCTCTGGGCCATGCCCTGGGCTCCGTGCTCGTCCCCGCGTTCCTGCTCGGTGCGGCGCTGGCTCTGCTCACGGCGTTCAACACCGCGGCGCTGATCAGCGAACGGGCCGAGGCACCCCGGCACCTGCTGCTCCGCATCGCCGCCTTCGGCGTCCTGCGCAGCTGGCCGCTGTCGCTGCTGAACCTCGCGGTGATGGTGATCGCCGTGATGGGCCTGACCTGGCAGCCGCTGCTGTGCTGGGTGCTCGCGTCCTCGCTCGTGCTGTACGTGATCTGGGCCGGTGCCCGCTGGTCGATCCTGCCGACGGTCCGCCCCCGCGCCAGCTGACCCCTCACGCTGCAGGGCTCGGCCTGCGGCTCAGGCGGTGCCGACGGCGGTCACGG
The DNA here is from genome assembly GCA_035301145.1 of Brachybacterium sp. Classification (GTDB taxonomy): domain Bacteria; phylum Actinomycetota; class Actinomycetes; order Actinomycetales; family Dermabacteraceae; genus Brachybacterium. Next base: position 7,896 of record DATGUQ010000080.1, read on the forward strand.
TGAGGGCCGCGCGTCCGCGCTCGGCTCCCTCGAGGCTCAGCCGGTGGACGGCCCCGCCCCAGGACGCCGCCAGCAGCGGGTCGTCGATCTCCCGCCGCTCCAGGGCACCGGTGCCGAGCTCCGCCTCCCAGCGCAGCTCGGCGACCGTCCCGGACAGGGTGCGCACCCGCAGCAGGCCGGGCGCGTGCTCGAGGGGGTCGCCGGCGATCACGTGACGGAGCAGAACGGCAGGGACGTCCTCGTGGCCGCTGCGCGCCTCGAGCTCCCATGTGTCGCTGATCCGCACCGTGCGGGCGTCCCGGTCCAGGGCGGCGGTGCGCCGCCAGCTGCGCAGCCCGGCGGCGGCCGGGTAGGCCTCGCGCAGCTCGAGGTGGAGCGCGGAGCCTGGTCCCGGGCCGAGGGCTTCGGCGGTGCCGGTCTCCTGCAGTTCGGGCTGCACCTCGACGGCCCGGAACCGCTCCCCCACGCCCTGCTGATGCCCGCGGATCTCCGGCAGGTTGTGCCACGAGCTGGTCATCGTCCAGATCTCGTAGCGGCGCTCGGTGAAGGTCCTGGCGGTGTACGTGGGCTGTCCGAGGTCGATGAGCACCGGCGCACCGTCGAGGGCGACGAGGTACGACCCGACGTCGAGGTGGTTGTGGGCCTCGTCGTTGTGGCCGCCCTTGACGGCGAGCGCCGGCCCGCCGGGGTCGCCGCCGCGTCCGCGGGCCACCAGCAGCTGCACGTCCTGCAGCCAGGTCTCGGCGGCCAGCACGGGCCCGGTCCCCTGCCCGTCGGCCTCCCTCCAGGCGGTGTCGCCGCACGCGATCAGCACCCGGCCGAGCCCTGTCTGCGGGCGCACCAGCGCATGCGCACCCGAGCCGCGGTGGGCGAGGGCCTGGGCCGCGACGTCCCCGGCGCTCAGAGTCCGCGCCCAGCGGTGCAGCACGTCCCAGGGCTGCTCGGCCGGCGGACGTGCCGGACCGTCGGCGACGTTGACGAACCATCCCTCGCCGAGCTCCATCCGCTGGGGGAAGCGCAGCAGGGCGCCGATCACCTCGATCCGGGCGACCGCCTCCCGGGCCAGCAGCCCGCCCGAGGCGGTGATCAGCAGGTCGATCGCCTCGAGCAGCCGGCAGGCACCGTTCCAGTAGTAGGAGAAGCCCTCGTCGATCCCTCCGTCGGCGGGGAAGGATGCCAGGTAGCGGTCCAGCTGGGCGATCGACAGGGCGAGGATCGCGTCGCGGTCCGCCCGGTCGTCCTCGTCATCGAGCAGGATGAGGGACGCCGCGACAAGGTGCTGGTGGATCCAGCCGGTCCAGTTGTGCGCGGCGCCGTGCAGCCAATGCCAGTCGCGCCGTGCGAGATACGGCGCGAACACGCGGATCCGGGCCTCGCGCCGGATCCGCGCGCGGAGCCCCGGGACCCTCTCCTCGAGCGCACCGCCGAGCGCGAGGTCCGCCCAGGCCAGCACCTGCACGGTCTGCGCGGCGCCGAGGTCGACCACGGGCGAGTCCCGGTCCGGGACCACCCAGCCGCGTCGATCATGCGCCTCCTCATGGGCGACCCAGCACCAGGTCGACAGCTCGCACAGCAGCATGAGCCCATCCGCCGCCCGGTCGATCCAGCGCGTCTCGCCGGTGCCGACGGCCGCCAGCACCGCCTCGCCGGTCATGATCCCGAGCCGGCGCACGTCGTCCTCGTAGTCCGTCCGGACGCCGTCGCGCCAGTACCGGGCGTACTGGCTCAGCAGCGGGAACGGCAGGGGCGTCGCGGCGGAGGCCCGGGCCGGGCCGGCCAGGGCCTCACGCAGCTGCTCGGGCAGAGCGGTCGCGCCGCCTCCCGGCTCCAGCCGAGGCACGGGGAGGGTCTGCCCCGCACGGTCGAAGGCCTGCGAGAGGGCGGCCGGCAGCCCCGCGCGGCGCGCCGCACGGGGGCCGGTGCCGTACTCGTCCTCGAGGTCGATGGCGAGGCCCCACGCCTCACGCAGCGGAGACGTGCCCGTCATCGGTGGCTCCCGTCGCTCACGCGTACGGCAGCACCAGCTGCTCGAACCGCTCGGCGATGATCCGCGCGGCCTCGTCGGCCGGGGTGGCCCACACGTCCTCGTTGAAGATCTCGACCTCGATGTCGCCGGTGTAGCCGGCGGCTGCGATCATGCGGGTGATCGCGGGGAAGTCGATGTAGCCGTCGCCCATGTAGCCGCGGGAGTGCAGGGGCTCCGCCGCGAGCGGCAGGTTCCAGTCGCACACCTGGTAGCTCAGCAGGCGGTCCGTCGCGGCGGCGCGCTGGATGGCGCGTTCGAGGTACGGGTCCCACCACACGTGGTAGGTGTCCACCACGACCCCGGCGGCGGGGCTGCCGGAGGCCTCGGCGATGTCGAGGGCCTGGTCGAGGGTGGAGACCACGGCGCGGTCCGCGGCGAACATGGGGTGCAGCGGCTCGATCGAGAGCGTCACCCCGCGCTCGGCGGCGTAAGGCGCGAGCTCGGCGACTCCCTCGGCGACCCGGGCCCGGGCGCCGACGATGTCCTTGTCGGCCCTGTCCACCCCGCCGACGACGAGCACGAGCGTCGGGGCGCCGAGTGCGGCGGTCTCGTCGATCGCGCGGCGGTTGTCGTCGAGGGCGGCGGTGCGGTCCGCCTCGGCGGAGGCGGTGAGGAAGCCGCCGCGGCACAGGCTGCTCACGCGCAGGCCTGCGTCGTCGACCCGTCGGCGCAGGGCGTCCAGGCCCACCTCGGCGACGTCCTGTCGCCACAGGCCCACGGCGTCGATGCCGCGGGCGGTGGTGGCCTCGAGGACGTCCTGGATGCCGGTGGTGCGGAAGGTCCAGCGGTTCAGGGACAGGCGCGGGGTGCCGGTCCCCCGGCGCTCGGAGGGCGGGGCGTTCATGCGGCGGCTCCTGACGTGACGGCGGTGTCGATCTCGTACCCGGCCAGGCGCAGCATCGAGTGCCAGCGCTCGGCGGCCAGCTGCGGGTCCTCGAGGTTGCCGGTGGTGGCGGCGAGCTCGATGGTGCGCGAGAGGTGCGGGAGGCTGCGGGCGGCGTGCATGCCGCCCACCATGGTGAAGGCCTGCTGGTGGCCGTTCAGCCAGGCCAGGAACGCCACCCCGGTCTTGTAGTGGAAGGTGGGGGCGGAGAACACGTGGCGGCCCAGCGCCTCGGAGGCATCGAGGATGCGGCGGGCCTCCTCCGGGTCCCCTGCGTCCAACGCCTGCACGGCGGCGGAGGCCGCGGGGGCGGTCGCGGCGAAGGCGCCCAGCAGCGCGTCGGAGTACTCACCCTTCACCTGCGCCGCGCCGGGCTCGGTGGTCGCGGTCCCGTCGCCCACGATGAGGTGGGAGAAGTGGAAGTCATCCCCGGTGAGCATGCGCACACCCTCCGGCAGCCGCTCGCGCACGGCGATCTCGGCGGCGTCGTCCAGCAGGCTCATCTTCACGCCGCGGATCGTCGAGGGGTCGCGCTCGATGATGCGCAGCAGCACATCGGCGCCCTCGGCCGGGTCGTCGCTGCCGAAGTAGCCGCCCAGCTGCGGGTCGAAGACGGTGCCCAGCCAGTGCAGGACCACGGGCGCGGTCGCCTGCTCGAGCACGCGGCGGTAGACCTCCTCGTACTCCTCGGCGCTGGTCGCGGTGCGGGCGAGATGGCGGCTGGCCATCAGCACGGCCCCGGCACCGGTGGCCTCGGTGGCGCGCAGCTGCTCGACGTACGCCTCGACGATCTCGTCCAGGCTCAGCGACTGCTCGTCGCGCTGGTCGGTGTTCACGCCGGCGACCACCAGGTCCCTCACCGCGGCGTCGGCGGGGAACACTGCGCCGATCTCAGGGTCGGCGAGCGCCTCGCGGGCGGCGTCGGCCGTGCGGGAGATGAGCTCGCGGGTGGCCGCCGGGTCCAGGCCCATGTTGCGCTGGGCGGTGTCCATCGCATCGGCCACCCCGAGCCCGCGCGACCACATGGTGCGGCGGAAGGCGAGAGTGGCGTCCCAGTCGATGTCCGCGGGGGCGCCGGGAGTGTTGTCGCCGTGCACCTGCGGCACCACGTGCACCGCCGCGTAGACCACGCGGGAGCGCAGCGGCGCGGTGGGGCGGGCGAAGGCGGGTGCCTCGGCGAGCGGGATGCGTCGCAGCGAGCCGTCCTCGTCCACCAGGGTCAGCTGCAGGGAGTCCGTCATGCTCACACCTCCGTCAGCGGGTCGAGTGCGATCCGGCGGCCCTCGGCGGAGCTGGTGAGCCCGGCCTCGGCCAGGCGCACGCCGCGCGCGCCGGAGAGGAAGTCGAAGGGGTACTCGCGGCCCTCGGCGTACGAGGCCAGGAAGTCCTCCCACTGCACCTTGAAGCCGTTGTCGAACTGCTCGTTGTCGGGGACCTCGATCCAGTCGGCGCGGTAGTCGTGCCCGTCCTTGACGTCGGGGTTCCACACCGGCTTCGGGGTGGCCTCGCGGGGCTGGATGCGGGCGCCGTGCAGGCCCACGACGGCGGAGCCCTTCGTGCCGTCGACCTGGAACTCGACCAGCTCGTCGCGGTGGACGCGCACGTCCCAGCTGGAGTTCATCTGCACGACGGTGCCGCCCTCGAGGCGGAAGACGCCGTAGGCGGCGTCATCGGCCGTGGCGGTGTACTCCTGGCCCTTCTCGTCCCAGCGCCGGCCGATGTGCGTGGCGGTCTGGGCGTAGACGTCCTCGATGCGGCCGAACAGCTCCTCGATGACGTAGTTCCAG
>DATGUQ010000081.1:0-3613 GCA_035301145.1 Brachybacterium sp.
CGGCCTTCTCCGGCCTCTGAGTTCGTGTCCTGCGGCGCTGCAGCTTCGCCCACTGGATGGCTGAGACCGCATTAGGAGGCGATGACAATGGGGAACAGCAGCCGGGCCACCCAGTACGCGAAGGACACGATCCAGGACGAGATTCTCGGGGATCTTCCCAACCTGATCGACACAGCGGTGCTGGAGTCGTTCCTGGTGTCGGCGTTCGAGGCGGGCCGCGCCCAGGAGCGCAAGGAGCTGTCTGCGGGGGCTCGAGACCGCGAGACCCTGAAGGAGCGGTTGGAGGATCGTCTGCATGCCGGGGGCTTCGGCAAGGTCAACTATGACAGCGTTCCTGCGGGAAGTGTCGCCGAGGACATGCTCGACGAGCTGGGGCTGTGACCAATGCGTGCCGTGCCCCTCAGAGAGTCCCAGTCCACTGTGCCGGTTGCGGCACGGCCCGAGACGGGCGCTGCGACCTACGCCCAGGTGCGCCGTGACGCCGAGCTCGTCAGCCTCGACGGGGCCTTCGTGGATGCGGCGACCCCACCGGGGTGCTTCGCGATTCGCGTGCGTAACCAGGGTGGGGCTCAGACGTACTGGCTCCGTGGACCGTTCGGCGATCTGAACGCGCGTGTTGTCGCCCGCACCCAGCTCGTCGAGGGCGTCCGGTGCACTTCGTCGGAGGCAGCATCGACGGCGGCCGCCCCTACGTGCAACGCAGCGTCGCCGCGTGAGCATCGCAGCTGCGTCCCGTCAAAGGTGCGGTGCGCCCACTGCACGGGTGAGCCCGCCAGGAGGACTTCCAGCGGCCGACTTCCAGCGGCCGACTCGGTCGGGCGATCACTCGAAGGAGACCTGATCATGCATATCAAGCGGAAGGCCAGCCAGTACCGCCGTGACTTCACCGCGATCTACCAGTGCGAGCACTGCGACCACGAGGTCACCGGGACCGGCTATGACGACATGAACTTCCATCAGCGCGTCATCCCGGCCATGGCGTGCCGGGCGTGCGGGAAGACCGCCGATGAGTTCACACCCAAGACGGTCCCCGACGTTGCCGAGGACGTCATCCTCTGACGGGTCGAGGGGCTGCCACGGTCAGCGGTGAGAATCGTCCGTCGAGGGTGCGCTGTGAGGGTCTCGTACACCGCGGACTCGTCTCGCCCCTGGCCTGCTCATCCGTCCCACAGGGCGGGCTCTGCGCCCACTGCCTGTCCGTGACGGGATGGTCCCGTCGGTCAGGAGGCGAAGCCCCATGCGCACGATTCATCGTGATGTGTCTGCGGTGTCGCGGACACTCGGGATCCGACGCGCCGACCTCGCCGGCGCCCGCTCCGCCCAGGGCCGCATCCGGCTGTATCTGACGTCGGGCGGCCTACCGGTTGCCCCGCTCGTCCTGCCCGCTGAGCAGTTCATTTCCGGGCTTGCTGATGACTGCATCGCGGTGCGCGACTACGGGGACCACCGCGGATTGCATCGGGTGCTGGAGGCGGCGGGCATCGCCCAACCCGTCTCGCGTGACTCTGCGGGTGGAGCTCCGGTGGTGATCATGCGCGTGGCTGCGTGCTTGCTGGCGAAGATGCCGACCGCCCGGCCGCAGCAGAAGGCGTCGGCATGACCAGTACTTCCCGGGGCTCCCTTCGGCGTCGGCTGCTGGTGCCGGCGCCCAACCTCGTGCTCATGGCGATGCTGATGATCGCTGCAGTGCTGGGTGCTCTGGTGGCGTGGATGCTGCCTGTCCCCGCCGGGGCCGGTGGGCTCGCGCTTCCCGGAGGAGGGCTGGCCGGCGCGGCCGTGGTCGCGGTCCGCGAATGGGTCGCGATCGGGTTCATGCCCGAGCCTGTCTACGAGCCGCTGCGTACCCCGGCCCGGGTGGACGTCCCGGGCGATGATCTCGAGCGCACGGTGGCGCCAGTGCCGTGCCGGCCCCTGGCCACCACCAGGCCGGACCAAGCAGCGGTTGATCGGATGCGCCAGCTGCGGCTGCGCGTGAGGAAGTCGACGGACCGCGATGCTGAGGCGTTCAGGCGGCACCGGAAGCGGGAGATGACCGTCGACCCGGTGGGCGATGAGTTTGCGCGCCGTCGGCGGCAGCAGCGGAGACTCGAGCTGATCGTGAGCAGCGCGGCGGCATGGGGTCTCGTGTCGGCTTGGTTCCTGGCCGGCGGGCCGTGGTGGGTGCTCGGGCTGAAGCTGGCGACGCTTATCGGGTTCGTCGTTATGGCGAGCGGTGCGAACGGGGCGGAGGGCGACGTCGGGCGCCGCAGTGTGGTCGGGTACAGCCCGTTCACCGAGCGCGGTTGCGTCGGCGGCAACCTCGCTACTGCCGACTTCGGCGGGGCCGAGGCGTATGGCATCGCGGGAGAGAGGCGAACCGCCGAGCTGCTGGAGACCTGGCTCCGGGGCGCTAGCTGTATGAGGGCTGAACGTTGGTGACGCCGCCCCGAAGTCGAGATGCTGGCGGCCGCCCACCGGCTCCGCTGTGCGGGCGGTGGTAGTTGTAGTGGATGTTCCAGACGGCGATCGCGGAATTACGGGCCTGCTCGCTATTGAACTCTCGGGCGTAGAGCAGTTCCTCGGCCAGGATTCGCTGGTAACGCTCAACTTTCCCGTTGTGGCGCGGGGTGTACGGCTTCGTCTTCTGATGTCGCGTGCGTCGTCCGACGATCCGGGCGAAGTCTCCAGAGCGGTAGCAGGCCCCGTTGTCGGTGACGACCCGGTGGATGTGGGTGATGCCGTGCGCTGCGAACCAGACCTTGGCTCGGGCCAGGAACGCAGCAGCGGTGGCCCCCTTCTCGTCGGGCAGCGGCTCGGTGTAGGAGAGTCGAGAGAATCCGTCGACGGCCGAATGCAGGTAGGTGTAGCCGCGCTTCGCGCCAGCTGACTTGGCGCGCTCGACGGTCTTGGCCTGGTCGCTGTCGCGGCCATGGGTACGCCAGCCGCCGCCATCGGGGATCCGGCCGACCTTCTTCACGTCCAGGTGCACCATGTGACCGGGCCAGTGTGCATTGATCTTCCCGGGCTTGCGGTTGCTCTCTCCGCCTGGGTCGATGAACCTCCGTCTGCCGAGACCGAGTTGGGTCAGGTGGCGGGTGACGGTGCGGCGGTTGATCGAGAATCCGAACTCGACGAGTTCGTAGGTGATTCGATTGGCCGACCATTTGTGTTCACGCCGCCAGGTCTCGATGCGCTCGAGGACCCAGGCGGGTGTCGCGCGCGGACTCCGATGCGGAGTCGACGAGCGGTCTTGAAGTCCGGCGTCGCCGTGACGTCGCCACCGGTTGACCCACTTCGACGCGCACGTCCGCGAGATTCCCATCTCGGCCGCCACATGGGTGATCGGCCGGGTCTTGCATCGCTCAACCAGCCGGCGGCGGCCTTCGATACTCAATGGCGCGTTGGCGTGAGTCACGACGCTCTCCTTGTCGTCTTGGCGGGCTCCGGCTCGCTGCGCTGGGCGGGGATTGCGGCCGCAGTGGCGATCACAGCGAGGAGCGCTACTGACATGAAGACGAAGGCGGCTCTATCGGTGCCCGAGATAGCGGCGGCGGCGGTCGCGGCTGCGAGGCCGATCGCGCCGCCGAACTGCTTCGCCGTGTTCATCAGGCCGGAGGCTGCGCCAGTATGTTCA
>DATGUQ010000082.1:0-32827 GCA_035301145.1 Brachybacterium sp.
CAGGTCGTCGTGCCCGCGATCGACGGCTCGATGGGCATCCTGCCGCAGATGCAGCCCACCCTGGCGATCCTCGGCACCGGTGCGGTGCGGATCATCGACCAGGACGGCCACGTCGAGGCGCTGGACGTCGAGGGCGGTTTCGTCTCCGTCGACGCGGACGTCGTGACCATCGGTGTCGACGACGCCGTGGTCGCCGAGCCCGCCACCTCCCGCCTCTGAGCTGACTGCGCACGGAATGAGCGACCTGAGCATCCCGATCCTCCTTGGGGGGATCGGGATGCTCTTCGTCGCCCTGGTGGTGGTGCTCCTGCTGGTCACCCGCCAGGTGCTGGTCTCCAGGAGCCGCGGCGCCTTCGAGTGCACGGTGCGTCGGCGCGGGCTCGTGGGGAGGGCGAGCTGGCAGCACGGTCTGATGCGGTTCGGCACGGACCGGCTGCGCTGGTTCCGTGCCTTCTCCCTGCGGCTGCGCCCCGAGGTGGTGCTGCGCCGCAGCGAGATCCGTGACGTGACGCGGCAGCGCCTGCCCGCCCAGATCGACGGCGGTGAGGAGCGATACCTGATCGCGTTCAGCCTGGACGGCGACCGCGAGGTCAGCGCGATCGTGGACCTCGCCTCGGGAGCGGCGATGAACTCCTGGCTGGAGGCCGCGCCGACGGGCTCCGTGCGGGGCGACGCCGACTGAGCGGTCCCTCTCCCGTCCCGTCGGGGCGCGGTGAGCGGGGTCCCGGGACGTGCCCCGTCAGCCGGTGACGGCCTCGCCGCCGCGCAGCACGCTCACCGGCTGCAGGGCGGAGTCCACCAGCACGGCGTCCGCCCGCCTGCCGGGTGCGAGCACGCCGATCCGGTCCTGCATCCCGAGCACCGCTGCCGGCACCGAGGAGGCGGCCCGCACGGCGCGCACCAGGTCGACCCCCGCCTCGAGCACGGCGAACCGCACCACGTCGAGCAGATGCGCGGTGCCGCCGGCGATCGCGGAGGCGCCGGTGAGGGTCGCGACCCCGTCCTGGACGGTCACGTCCAGCGCACCGAGCCGGTACTGGCCCTCCGGCATCCCGGCCGCCGCCATCGCATCGGTCACCAGCACCACGTGCTGCTCGGCGGCGATCGCGAAGACGTGGGCCACGGTGCGGGCGTCGAGGTGGACGCCGTCGGCGATCACCTCCACCACCATGTCGCCGGAGGCGGCGGCGTCCAGGGCTGCGAGGGCGGGTCCGGGATCCCGGTGGTGGATCGGGCGCATCCCGTTGAACAGATGGGTCGCGGTGGGCAGCGCGGAGCGGCCGCTCTCCCGGCGCAGCTCGTCCCGGGCGTGCGCGATCGCACGGGTCATCTGGGCGCTGGAGCCGTCCGTGTGGCCGAGCGAGGGCACCGCGCCCACCTCCGCGAGAGCTTCGATGACCGCGTCCGCCTCCGCCACCTCCGGCGCGACGGTCATGGTGGCGAGCGACCCTCCGGCGAGCTGGGCGAGCTCGCGCACCAGGTCCGCGTCACCGTCGGTGATGTGCTCGGGGTTCTGGGCTCCGCGCCGCTCGACGGAGAGGAACGGCCCCTCCAGATGGATCGCGGCGATCTCCCCGTCGGCGACGAGGTCGGCGAGGTCGGCGACCCGCTCGCGCAGGGTGGCGGCGTCCGCGGTGACGAGGGACGCGACGAGGCTGGTGGTGCCATGGCGGCGGTGCTCCCGGACCGCGGTGAGCATCTCCTCGGGCGAGGCCGCGTCCGGGAAGGAGGCGCCGCCGCCGCCGTGGCAGTGGAGATCGACCAGGCCGGGCAGGATCAGGCCCTCGTGCTCGATGGTGCGCTCGGCCCCGTGCTGCGGGGCGTGCGCGGCCGGACCGGCCCAGAGGAGGTCCCCGCCGGAGATCAGCAGCAGGGCGTCGGGGACGACCCCCTGCTCGAGCACGGCGGTGCCGCGCACGGCCAGCTCGGCGTCGACGGCGGGGGAGTGCGGGGCGGGGGCTGTGCTCATGTCTTCTCCAGGTGCTCGGGGGCGCGGGACGGGCCCGCGGTGCGCTCAGAACAGACGGGACTCGGCGTCGTCGATGCCGCGCAGCGCGTCGTAGTCGAGGGTCACGCAGTCGATGCCGCGATCGGTGGCGAGCACGCGCGCCTGCGGCTTGATGGCCTGGGCGGCGAAGACGCCGCGCACCGGGGCGAGCAGCGGGTCCCGGTTCAGCAGCTCGAGGTAGCGGGTGAGCTGCTCGACCCCGTCGATCTCGCCGCGGCGCTTGATCTCGATCGCGACCGAGCCTCCCGACTCATCGCGCGCGAGGATGTCCACCGGGCCGATCGCGGTGAAGTACTCGCGGCGCACCAGCGACCAGCCCTCGCCGAGGGTGTCGATGTTCTCCGCGAGCAGGGCCTGGAGGTGGGCCTCGACGCCGTCCTTCTGCAGGCCCGGGTCGACCCCGAGATCGTGGGAGGAGTCCTCGAACACCTCGACCAGGCGCACCCGCAGCCGGTCACCGGTCTTGTCGTGCACGACGTCCCACTGTTCGATCCACTCGCCCTCGGGGTCCTCGCTCGCCTCCTCGTCGCCGCGGCGCGAGGTGGTCAGCGTGCACGGCGGGGTCATCCAGTTCAGCGGCTTGTAGCTGCCGCCGTCGGAATGGACCAGCACGCTGCCGTCGGCCTTGACGATCAGCAGCCGCGGGGCGAGCGGGAGATGGGCGGTGAGTCGACCGGTGTAGTCGACGGAGCAACGAGCAACGACGAGACGCACCCGGCCAGGGTACGACACCTCCGCCGCTGCGAGCCCTGCGGGGCGGTCCCGCGGAGCGTCGCCGAGGCACCGGGACGCCCCTCCAGGCCCGCGCATGAGAGGTCGATGAGACGTTCATGAGACGTGCTTTACCCAGGTGCAGATGCTCACTCGGGCCTGTTCTGGCCGTCTCCCCGCTCGTATCGTGGCCTGGTCATCTGCTCGGTCCGCGCCGAGCCACCCCGAATGGAGCATCCACCGTGCAACGACTCCTGGCCCTCATCCTGGTCCTGATCGGACTGACCGGGCTCGTGCTGGGCCGTCTGGGCGAGACCACCTGGGCACCCGAGACCGAGACCACCGCCACGGTGGACCTCTCCGACGCCGGCCCCGCCGTGGTCATCGATCCCGGTGTGCTGTACGTGGGAGGCCAGGAGGGCGAGCTCGTGATCGAGGGCGCCTCCGACGTCTCCGTGATCACCGCCGGAGGAGGCGACATCGACGCCTACCTCGAGGAAGTCCACCACACCCGCGTCACCGGCGCGAGCGACTGGACCACGCTGAGCACGGAGGAGATGCACCCTGACGGGGAGGACGAGCTGGCCGACCCCACCTCCTCGGACCTCTGGCGCACGGTCGACACCGCACCGAGCCCCTACACGCTGGACATCCACGATTTCTGGGCCGGGGAGAACGACGATCCGAACGGCGAGGACAACGAGCAGCCCTATCGCGCCCTGCTGATCGTCACCGACGGCACCGATCCCGGCGCCGAGAGGATCTCCATCACCTGGCCGGTCGATGCCGAGAACGAGTGGGTGCCCTTCGCCTACGCCGGCGGCGCGACGATCGCCGTGATCGGTCTCGTGCTGCTGGTGGTCTCGCTCGGCGGCCGACGCCGTGACGAGGAGGCGACCGCTCCGGTCGAGGACGCGCCCGGCACCGACGATGACGAGGCCGCGCCCCCCGTCGCGGCAGGTGCCGCCGCCGACGGTGCCGCGGCCGCCGCACCCCGCACGGAGGACGCGGAGCCCTCCTCGGCCGCGGGCGAGGACGTGGACGTCGACCAGCTGTTCGCCGCGGCCCCGCAGCAGCCGCGCGAGCAGAACGTGTGGTCGCTGGGCGCGAGCCCCGACACGGACCCCGTCTCCGAGGACCCCGAAACCGAGGGCTCTGCCGCCGAGGGCTCTGCGGCCGAGGATCCCGCCGCCGAGGACCGCACCGAGCAGATCGACGCCGTCGACGACGAGGACCGTCGATGACCCGCCACGAACAGCGCCCCGGTGCGCGGAAGGACCTCATGATGAGCACTCGCCCCGTCGGCCGGCGTGGCCTCTTCCTGGGAGCGGGCGGCGTGCTCGCCGCCGGCCTGCTCGCCGCCTGCGCCGAGGAGGTCGAGCCGCCCCCCGCGCCGTCGACCGGCAAGGAGCTGGCTGAGCCCACCCCGGCCCAGACCACCGAGCAGATCACCGCCATCGTGCCCGAGGTGAACGCCGCCGTGTCCGCCGCCGACGAGGACCTGGACCCGGAGGAGCTCTCTCCCCGCGTCAGCGGCTCCGCGGTCGACTTCCGCACCGCGGCCTACGAGATGATCGAGAAGGCCGAGGAGTGGGCCGAGGAGCTCCGTGTCCCCGGCGAGGAGCTCCTGGTGCCCCTGACCTCGGTGAGCGCCGAGTTCCCGCGGGTCGCGATCGCGCTGGTCGAGGACTCCCAGGAGGAGGGGGTGCCCTACTTCGTGGCGCTCCAGCAGGAGGACGCGAAGTCCCCCTACACCACCTGGGGCTGGGCCCAGCAGGCCGTGGGCGTCGACATGCCGATGGTGCCCGACGCCGCGGTCGGCTCGGAGCAGGTCACCCCCGACAGCGAGGGGCTCGTGATGACCCCGGCGAAGGCGCTCGAGCTGTTCGCGTCCGTGCTCTCGCTGGGCGACGCCGAGGACCCCGACGACCTGCTGGCGCCGAACCCGTTCCAGACCGCGACCCACGAGCGCATCCAGACCGAGCGCAAGGAGCTCAACGCGGGGGTCGAGAAGGACGAGGCCGCGACGATCCACGAGTCCTTCTCCGTGAAGGACGACGAGTTCGTCGGCCTGCGCACCGACGACGGCGGCGCGATCGTGCTGGGGACTCTGCTCTCCACCCGCAAGGTCTCGATCAAGGACGGCGCGACCATGCGCTATGCCGAGGACAACAAGTACACGAAGGTGATCGGGAAGAAGGAGTTCACCTCCGAGTACATCCGGAAGTACGGCACCCACGTGGCTCTGTTCATCCCCTCGGAGGACGCCGGCGGGCAGGTCCAGCCCATCGGCGCCACCCAGACCGCGCTGGACGCCTCCGGGAAGTGAGCGGGACCGCACCGCGCAGCACCTGGGGGACTCCCTAGACTGGGGCCGTCCCGCAGCCATCGAAGGAGTTCACCTGTGACCGATCCGTACGGAATCATCGACCTCGCCGCTCTGAAGCAGCCCGCCGGCGGTGAGTCGGGCGGGGCGGGCTCCGCGGGCACGCCCTCCGCCCACGAGGTCGCCGTCACCGAGCAGGGGCTCGAGCAGCTCATCGCCGACTCCCAGTCGATCCCCACCCTGCTGCTGGTGACCAGCGCCCGGGTGCCGGAGGCGGATCAGTTCCTCTCGGGGCTGCGCCGCGGGGTCGACGCCCAGGGCGGTGCCGTCCGCCTGGGCATCGTCGATGCGGACACGCAGCAGCGTGTCGCCGGTGCCCTGAGGGTCCAGCAGCTGCCCACGCTGCTGCTGCTGATCCAGGGCCAGCTCCAGCCGATCGTCCAGTCGGTGATCCCCGATGCGGAGATCGACAACCTCCTCACCCAGGTGGTGGAGGTCGCGCGCCAGCAGGGGATGGAGCTGCCCGAGGGCGAGGCGGCCTCCCAGGAACCGCAGGAGGAGCCGCTGCCGCCGCTGATCGCCGAAGCGCACGAGGCGATCGAGCGCGGCGACCTCGATGCCGCCGTCGCCTCGTACGAGAAGCATCTGCAGGAGAGCCCGGCCGATGCCGAGGCGAAGGCGGGCCTGGCCACGGTCTCCCTCATGCGCCGTACCCAGGACGCCGATCTCGCGGCCGCCCGGGAGGCCGCGGCCCAGCATCCCGACGATCTGGATGCGCAGCTGCTGGTCGCCGATCTCGACATGCTCGGAGGCCACGTCGACGACGCATTCGCGCGCCTGCTCGAGCAGCTGCGGGGCGCGGACCAGGAGACGAAGGACGCCGTGCGCGCGCGTCTGCTCGAGCTGTTCGAGGTGGCCGGGCCCAGCGACCCGCGCGTGGCCCCGGCCCGCAAGCGCCTGGCGAACCTCCTGTTCTGACCGAGCGGTCCGGGGGATCCCGGGGCGTCAGTCCCGCAGACGCTCCGGGACCAGGATCAGGGCGGCCAGCGGCGGCACCGACAGGCGCACGGAGTGCTCGCGGCCGTGCAGGGGCAGCTGCTCGGCGTGGACCCGGCCCAGGTTCCCGACCCCGCTGCCGCCGTACACCGGCGAGTCCGAGTTGAGCACCTCGAGCCATGTCCCGCCCTCGGGCAGCGGGATGCGGTACTCGTGCCAGGGCTCGGCCGAGAAGTTCAGGACCACGACCACCGGGTCGCCCGAGGCGCTGCGGCGCACGTAGGACAGCGCGTTGTGCGCCGCGTCGTCCCCGATCAGCCACTCGAAGCCGCCCGGATCCTGATCCCGCTCGTACAGCGCCGGGAACTCCTCCTGGATGGTGTTGAGGTCCTTCACCAGCTGCTGGGCACCGCGGTGCAGCGGGTACTCCAGCAGCCACCAGGGCAGCCCCGCCTGTTCGGACCACTCGGTGCCCTGGGCGAACTCGATGCCCATGAAGATCAGCTGCTTGCCCGGGTGGGTCCACTGGAAGGCCAGGTAGGAGCGCAGCGTGGCCGCCTGCTGCCAGTCGTCGCCCGGTGCCTTGCGCAGCAGCGAGCCCTTGCCGTGGACGACCTCGTCATGGCTCAGCGGGAGCACGAAGTTCTCCGAGTACTGGTAGACCATCGAGAACGTCATCTCGCCGTGGTGGTGCTGGCGATGGATCGGATCCTGGCCCAGGTACTCGAGGGTGTCGTGCATCCACCCCATGTTCCACTTGAAGCCGAAGCCCAGCCCGTCGGCGTCGGTGGGGCGGGTGACGCCGGGGAACGAGGTCGATTCCTCGGCGATCATCACGATGCCGGGCGCGCGCTTGTACGCGGTGGCGGTCGCCTCCTGGAGGAAGGCGATGGCCTCGAGGTCCTCGCGCCCGCCGTGCCGGTTGGGGACCCACTGGCCGTCCTCGCGGGAGTAGTCGAGGTAGAGCATCGAGGCGACGGCGTCGACCCGCAGTCCGTCGACGTGGAACTCCTCGAGCCAGTAGCAGGCGTTGGCGACCAGGAAGTTGCGCACCTCGTTGCGCCCGGTGTCGAAGACGTACGTGCCCCAGTCGGGGTGCTCGCCGCGCCGCGGGTCGGCGTGCTCGTACAGCGGGGTGCCGTCGAAGCGCCCCAGTGCCCACTCGTCCTTCGGGAAGTGGGCGGGCACCCAGTCCAGGATCACGCCGATGCCGGCGTTGTGGAGGGCGTCGATGAGATGGCGCAGCTCGTCGGGAGTGCCCAGCCGTGAGGTGGGCGCGTAGTAGCCGGTGACCTGGTAGCCCCAGGAGCCGCCGAAGGGATGCTCGGCCACGGGCATGAACTCGACGTGGGTGAAGCCCATCTCGGTCACGTACTCGGTGAGCTCGGTCGCCAGCTCCCGGTAGGTCAGCCCCGGCCGCCAGCTGGCCAGGTGCACCTCGTAGATCGACATCCGGGAGGTCAGCGCGTCCTGCGCCGCGCGCTCGGCCAGCCAGTGCTCGTCGGACCACTCGAAGTCGCTGCTGGTGACGACGGAGCCGGTGGCCGGTGGGACCTCCGCGGCCCGGGCCATCGGATCGGCCTTGTCCCGCCAGACGCCGTCGGCCCCGAGGATCCGGTACTTGTAGACGTCGCCGTCCCCGACGGTGGGCGCGAACAGCTCCCACACGCCGGAGGAGCCCAGCGAGCGCAGGGAGTGCAGCCGCCCGTCCCAGCCGTTGAAGCTCCCCACCACCTGCACGGCCCGGGCGTTCGGCGCCCAGACGGCGAAGGAGGTGCCCTCCACGCCGTCGACGGTGCGCACATGGGCGCCCAGCGCCCGCCACAGCTCCTCGTGACGGCCCTCGCCGATGAGGTGGAGGTCGAACTCGCCCACGGTGGGCAGGAAGCGGTACGGCTCCTCGAGCTCGACCGGTTGGGCCTGCGCGGACCAGGTCACCCGGATCCGGTAGGAGGGCAGCGAGGGACGGTCGAGGGCGGCCACCCAGATCCCGTCGTGCTCGTGCTCCATGGCGACGGCGCCGCCCTCGGGCAGGATCACCGAGACCTCGTGCGCGAACGGCTTGAGGGTGCGGACGGTGACGCCGCCCTCGTACTCGTGCGCGCCGAGCACCGAGTGCGGCTCGTGGTGGCTGCCGGTCGCGGTGGCGCCCAGCTCGTGCCCGCCCACCGGCATCACCGGCACGGCGCCCGCCGCGGGACGATCGGGAGTCTCGGTCATGTCAGCTCTCCTCGGGGTGGATGATCCGCAGGATGTGTGCGGGCCGCTCGGCCGCGCTCAGGATCACGAAGGGATCGCGGCCCCAGCTGAACCGCTCACCGGTCAGCAGGTCCTCGACCTCGAACGACTCGCCCGCACCGAGCGCATCGAGATCCAGGTGCACGGTGGTGTGCGCGTCACGGTCGTGGGCGGTCAGCGAGACCACCAGCACCGTGTCCGGCGAGCCGGTGCCGCTCGCGGCGGCGTCGAGGTGCTTGGAGAAGACCAGCACCTGCTCGTCGTCCGCCTCGTGGAAGCGGATCGTGGTGAGGGTCTGCAGCGCCGGGTGCTCGCGCCGGATGCGGTTCAGCGTCGCCAGCAGCGGCTCGAGGCTCTGTCCGCGCGCGAGGGCCCCGGCGTAGTCGCGGGGCTTGAACTCGTACTTCTCGTTGTCGATCTGCTCCTGGGCGCCGGGCCGGGGCACGTCCTCGACCAGCTCGTAGCCGCTGTAGATGCCCCAGGTGGGCACCAGCGTGGCGGCGAGGATCGCCCGCAGCACGAAGGCCCGCCGGCCCCCGGAGCTCATGTACGGGGTGAGGATGTCGTGGGTGGTGGGCCAGAAGCTCGGGCGCATGTACGGCGCCGACTCCACCAGCTCCTCGAGGTACTCGCGCAGCTCCTCGGCGCTCTCGCGCCAGGTGAAGTAGGTGTAGCTCTGGTGGAAGCCGACCTTGCCCAGGGTGTGCATCATCGTGGGCCGGGTGAACGCCTCGGCCAGGAAGATCACCTCGGGGTGCTTCTCGTCGAACTCGGCCAGCAGCTCCTGCCAGAAGCGCACCGGCTTGGTGTGCGGGTTGTCGACGCGGAACAGCGTCACGCCGTGCGCGACCCAGTGCTCGAGCATGTCGCGGATCGCGGCGTAGAGCCCCTCGTAGTCGGTGTCGAAGCTCAGCGGGTAGATGTCCTGGTACTTCTTCGGCGGGTTCTCCGCATAGGCGATGGTCCCGTCGGCCCGCACGGTGAACCACTCCGGGTGCTCGGTGACCCAGGGATGATCGGGGGAGCACTGCAGGGCGATGTCCATGGCCACCTCCAGCCCGAGCTCCTCCGCGCGGGCCACGAAGGCGTCGAAGTCCTCGAGCGTGCCCAGATCGGGGTGGATCGCCTCGTGCCCGCCCGCGGCGGAGCCGATCGCGTAAGGGGAGCCGGGGTCCCCGGGCTGCGGGTCCAGGGTGTTGTTGCGTCCCTTGCGGAAGGTCGTCCCGATGGGGTGGATCGGGGTGAGGTAGGCGACGTCGAAGCCCATCCCGGCGATCCGGTCCAGGGAACGGGCGGCGGTGCGGAGGGTGCCGGAGGTCCAGCCCGTGCCCGGGTCGAAGTGTGCGCCCTCGGAGCGCGGGAAGAACTCGTACCACGAGCTGAACAGCGCCCGTCGCCGCTGGACGATCAGGGTGTACGGGCCGCGGACGGTGACGCCGTCGCGCAGCGGACGCTCGGCGAGGATCCCGCGCAGGTCCGCGGCCAGGGCCGGGGCGACGCGGGCGGAGGCCGGCAGCCCCGGGGAGCGCAGGCTCTCGAGCGCCGCGCGCACCACCGGTCCGTCGGCCGACGGGCGGGTGCCGTCCTCGATCTCGGCGAGCACGCGCCGCAGCACGACAGCGCCCTCGGCGCAGACCAGATCCGGATCGATGCCCGCCGGGATCTTCACCTCGGCCGCATGGGCCCAGCTGTCGTACGGCGCGGAGAACGCCTCGATCCGGAAGCTCCAGCGGCCGGTGCGGGACGGCCGGATATCGGTCTCCCACCGGTCCAGCCCCGGGTTGACGCACCGGAGCGCCTGGCGGTGCACCTCGCCGTCGGGGGAGACCAGCACCAGCTGGACGCCCATCGCGTCGTGCCCCTCACGGAAGGCGTTCGCGCTGACGGTGACCGTCTCGCCCTCGACGCAGCGGGCCGGGAACCGCCCGCCGTCGACCACCGGCTGCACGTCCATGATCGGGACCCGGCCGATGCCGGCTCCCAGCCCCGTGAGGTCTGCGGTCTCGGACATGGGGCCTCCTGCCTGAGCGCTCGTCGAGGACGAGGAGCTCTGCGACGGTCGCGGTGACGGTCCTCACGATAGCCGCTCGGCGGGCCTGCCCGGGCCTGGGGCGTGACCCCGAGGGCCACCACCGCACCGGGGACGACCAGGACGCCGCGATCGGGGCCTCCGGGGCATCCGGGCATTCCGCCGTCGGGCCGGGCGTGGATCACCGCGGAGGAGACCGAGGCCGCTAGGATCGTCGCGGCGGTCCTCGACCGTCGCCGACGCACGAGCGGCGCCAGCCGCACCAGCAGAACGCCTCACGGGGGAACCGCAGCGCATGAGCAACCCACCCAGCCCGCAGTCCGGGGACCTGGCACGACCCGCAGTGCCCCCGCCGCCGTCCGGGCCGTCGGCGGCCTCCGCGCCCGGGCCGGGGCAGCAGGCGGCGAGCCCGGCGCGCCGGCCCGGTGACTTCGCCCCCTCCGCCCCGGCGATCGCACCCGGCGACCTCGAGCGCAGCCGAGCCGTGATCAGCACCATCACCGGGGTGTTCCACTCACGCGTGGTCGGTCAGGAGAACCTGCGCCTGACGCTGCTGGCCGCGCTCGCCGCCGGAGGCCACGTGCTGCTCGAATCCGTGCCGGGGCTGGCCAAGACCACGGCGGCCAGCGCCCTGGCGTCGTCGATCACCGGGTCCTTCGCACGCATCCAGTGCACGCCGGACCTGATGCCCAACGACATCATCGGCACCCAGATCTTCAACTACGGCTCGGGCACCTTCACCACGCAGCTGGGGCCGGTGCACGCGAACGTCGTGCTGCTGGACGAGATCAACCGTTCGAGCGCGAAGACGCAGTCCGCGATGCTGGAGGCGATGCAGGAGCGCCAGACCTCCATCGGCGGCGAGGTCCACCGCCTGCCGGAGCCGTTCATGGTGCTGGCGACCCAGAACCCGATCGAGGAGGAGGGCACCTACGTCCTCCCCGAGGCGCAGATGGATCGCTTCCTGATGAAGGAGATCCTCACCTACCCGCGCCCGGGCGAGGAGCACGAGATCCTCGACCGCTCCACCTCCGGCAGCCTCACCGGACCGCGGCAGGCCGTGGGCACGGTGACGCTCGAGGACGTCCGCTTCCTGCAGGCCATGGTCGACCAGGTGTACGTGGACCCCGCCATCAAGCGGTACATCATCGACCTGATCTTCACCACCCGCGGCTCCGGCCCGCGCCCGGTGCCCAACCTCACCCAGTCGGTGCGCGTGGGCGCGAGCCCCCGCGGCTCCCTCGCGCTGATGCGGGTGGCGCAGGCCCACGCCCTCCTCCAGGGCCGCGACT
Source organism: Brachybacterium sp. (assembly GCA_035301145.1). Classification (GTDB taxonomy): domain Bacteria; phylum Actinomycetota; class Actinomycetes; order Actinomycetales; family Dermabacteraceae; genus Brachybacterium. The sequence continues at coordinate 11,601 of DATGUQ010000082.1, forward strand.
ACGTGATCCCCGACGACGTGCGCGCGATGCGCTACAGCGTGCTGCGGCACCGCCTCGTGCTGACCTTCGACGCGCTCGCCAGCGGGATCAAGCCCGAGCAGATCATCGACGCGGTCTTCCACGCCGTGCCCATGCCCTGAGCGACCAGCACGACGAGACGGACGGAGCACCACACCACCCCATGGCCACCTCGCTGCTGACCCGCGTCAAGGCACGGGTCGACCTGCACACCTCGAACCGGGCGCGCGGCCTGATCCAGGGCCGCGGCCGCTCGCTGTTCAAGGGCAGCGGCGAGGACTTCGACGATCTGAAGTACTACCAGCCCGGAGACAAGATCTCCGACATCGACTGGAAGGCCACCGCGCGCTCCGGAGAACCGCTGATCCGGCAGTTCAACGAGGAGCGCGTGCGGCACCTCTCGATCGTCGTGGACACCTCCTCGGCGATGGCGGCCACCGCCGGCGACGGCACCTCCAAGCGCGACGCGATGATCCTCGCCGCCGGCATGATCTGCTTCCTGGCGCAGAAGAACGGCGACCTGGTGGGCATGGTCGCCGGCCATGAGCGCAGGCCGATCCAGCTGCCGTCCCGCTCGAGCGACGGCCACCTCGAGCTGCTGCTGCGCACCGCCCAGCAGGCGACCACCACCGCCTCCGCCTCGGCGGACAGCGCCTGGCTGCTCGAGCGCGCCTTCCGGGTCACCGCCCGGCCCACGCTGATGACGATCATCACCGACGAGGCCCATCCCACCGTCGAGGACTTCGCGCTGCTGCGCCGGCTGACCACCCGGCACGACGTGATCGTGATCCGCATCGCCGACGCCGACCCGCTGCAGGGCTCCGCCCTCGACGACGACGTCGTCGACGTGGACTCCCCGCGCGAGATCGCCTCCCTGACACGGACCTCGAAGCGGGTCGCGCGCGATGTCGAGGCGTATCGCGGCGCGCGCCGGGAGGGCATCGCCGAGATGCTCGACCGTCTGCACATCAGCCACGTGCTCACCCAGGGTGAGACCACCGTGGTGGACGACATGATCGCCCTGCTGCGGGCGAGGGAGTACCGCAATGCCCGTGCCTGAGCCGCTGCTGCGCACAGCGCCCCGACCGCTGGCCGATCCCGCGCCGCCGGAGATCATCACCCCGCCCCAGTACTCGATCGCCTGGGTGATCCTCGCGCTGCTGTGCGTCCTGGTGATCATCGTGCTGGTGGTGGCCACGCTGAAGATCACCCGGGCCGTCGAGAAGCGCATCGCCTACCGGCGCCGCCCCGACGACGTCGAGGCCCTGAAGGCCGAGTTCCTCCGCACGGTCAACGACATCGCCGACCGCCACGAGGACGAGCAGCTGGACAGCCGCGCGGGCCATCACGAGCTCACCGGGGTGATGCGCCGCTTCGTGCGCCGCACCACCGGGCACGACGTCACCAGCCAGGACCTCGCGACGCTGCTGGCCGATCCGCGCACCCGAGCCGTCGGCGAGCTGATCGGGGACCTCTACGAGCCCGACTTCGCGATGTCCTCCGACCGCGACCTGCGTGACTCGGTGCGCCGCGCGAGGGAGGTGATCCGCACGTGGTCATGATCTTCTGGTGGGTCACCGGGCTGCTGCTGGTGGCCGCGCTCGCCGTGTGGGCGATCACCTTCTGGAACCGCCGGGCGATGCGCCGCTCACCGGTGCTGGTGGCGAACACCCGCTACATGGAGCGGATCCCGAGCTTCGTGCGTGCCCAGCGCACCGCCCGCGTCGTGCGGGTGCTCCAGGTGGCGATCGCCGTGCTCGCGGTGATCGCGGCCTCGGTGCTGTCGGGGAGGATCGCCGACGAGCGCATCCAGACCCCCGAGTTCTCCTCGCGCGACATCGTGCTGTGCCTGGACGTGTCCGGGTCGATGTACGAGTACGACACGGAGATCCTCGACACCTTCGCCCAGATGGTGGACACGTTCGAGGGCGAGCGGGTGGCGCTGAGCATCTTCAACTCGACCAGCCGCACCGTGTTCCCGCTGACCAACGACTACGACCTCATCCAACGGGAGCTGGAGGCCGGCGCGGAGGCGATCGACTTCGACGAGTTCGGGTACCGCCTGGGCAACCGCGACTACTCCGAGGACGAGGTGCGCCAGTACGTCGAGTTCGTGGAGGGCACGCGCGGCATCCCCGACGAGGCCTCGATCGTGCCCGACGGCCTCGCCTCCTGCGCGCAGGAGTTCGACCGGGCCGAGGAGGACCGCTCCCGGTCGATCATCTTCGCGACCGACAACGAGGTCAACGGGGAGCCGATCTTCACCCTCGAGGAGGCGACCCAGCGGGTCGCCGACCGGGAGATCGACCTGTACACCTTCTACCCCGGGGCCTTCGAGTGCGGCCCGCGATGCTTCGAGGAGCTCGAGAGCGCCACCGAGGACCAGGACGGCGAGCTGTACGAGTCCTCCGACCCGGAGGCGATCCCCTCGATCATCGACCAGATCCAGAAGAATCAGGCCGAGGTGCTGGGCGCGACGCCGAGCGTGGTGCGCACCGATCATCCGACGGCCGGCTTCGTGCTCACCTTCCTCGGCCTGGTGGGGGTCCTGGTGCTCGGATGGAGGACCCGCTGATGCGCCTCGAGCTCATGATGCCGCTGTGGGCGATCGTCCCGCTGTTCGGCGCGATGCTGATCCTGTGCGCGGTGCTGCTGGTGCGCCGTCCGCGCCAGCGCCTGATGTGGGCGCGCCGCCTGCTGATGGTGCTGCTGCTGCTGGGCGTGGCGCTGCGCCCGGTCACCCCGATCGAGGGCGAGCAGACCGAGCGGATGGACGCCAACGTGTTCTTCGTCGTGGACCGCACCGGTTCGATGAACGCCGAGGACTACGCCGGCGAGCAGCCTCGGCTCGAGGGCGTGGAGCGGGACATGCAGCGGATCATGGGGATGACCGAGGGGGCGCGCTACTCCGTCATCGCCTTCGACTCCAGCGCCACGCGGCAGCTGCCGCTGACGACCGACGCCGGCGCCGCGAAGGCCTGGATCGACACCCTCACCACCGAGCCGACCGCCTACTCGCAGGGCTCCAACGTGGACCGCGCATTGACGCCGCTGATGGTCGAGATCTCCGAGGCGAAGCGCGAGGACCCCGAGTCCAGCGTGCTGGTGTACTTCCTCTCCGACGGCGAGAACACCGACGGCGAGGAGTCCGAGTCCTTCAGCCAGGCGGCGGGCTTCGTCGACGGCGGCGCGGTGCTCGGCTACGGCACCGCCGAGGGCGGGCCGATGAAGGCCCAGGGCGGTGACGACCACGGCGAGTACATCACCGGCCCCGACGGCGAGCGGGGCATCTCCAGGATCGATGAGGAGCAGCTGGAGACGATCGCCGGGGAGCTCGGCGTCCCCTACCTCCATCGTGAGGACCCCGAGGCGCCGATCGAGGGCACCATGGAAGGGATCACGCTGCGCCCGATCCCGAGCGAGTCGCGACGGGACGTGGCGAGCTTCGAGGACTGGTACTGGATCGCCTCGATCCCGCTGGCGGCGCTGCTGATCTGGGAGCTGGGGGAGATGACCTACCGGCTGCCGCGCAAGCTCGACCGCTACGACATCTCAGGAGCGCAGAGATGAGCACACCGACGGCACAGGACGCGCGGGCCGGGGCACCCGCCGGGCGCGATCGCCGCGGCGGCCCCCTCGCGCAGGACGACAGCGGCAGCCCGAAGGACTTCGGGCTGGACGTGAAGCGGCTGCGGATCACCCGGATCGTGGTGCTCGCCGTCCTCTCCCCCCTGATCCTGGCGCTCGCGCTGCTGGCGGTGCGCTTCGTCTCGATGCCGATCACCCAGATGAGGCACCTGGACGCCTATGGGGCCGAGGACTATCCGGCGGCCGTGGAGCGCCTGGCCCCGGTGGAGTTCGCCAACTGGTTCGAGCCCTACCTGCCGCACCTGTCCGAGGGCACCTCCCTGCTGCAGCAGGGCGAGGACGCCGCCGCGGAGGAGGAGCTGCGGCTCGCGCTGCAGGAGTGGACGGAGCACAGCGACCTCAACTCCCCGCTGCACGCCCAGTGCAAGATCCTCAACAACCTCGCGATCTCCATCGAGCGGCAGGCGGACCGGATCGAGGACCCGCAGCAGCGCGCGGACCGCCTCTTCGAGGCCGAGGAGCTGCTCGCCCCCTGCGCCGGCGGCGGAGGAGGCGGCGAGGGCGAAGGCCAGGGCGAGGGCGAGGGCCAGGGCGGTGGCGGCGCCGGCAACGAGGACTCCGAGACCACCGAGGACAACGGCGAGCGGGTCGAGGAGAAGCGCCGCGAGGCCGACGAGGAGGCCGGGAACGATCCCGACGCCCGCGGCGAGGACGAGGGCGGGACCCCCGGGCAGCAGGACCCCGGGGATCCGACCCGCGAGGACCCCGAGGGCGACGGGCCCGACGAGGAGGCCCCCACCGAGGGCGGCTCCGAGGAGGAGCAGAAGGACGACGAGCTCGAGCAGCGCAACCGCGACGCGCAGGGCGGCGACGGCGAGGAGGACTCCGGCGAGTCCCAGGACGACCCGGTCAAGCCGTGGTGAGCGACGGGAGGGCGGCGATGAGGGGACGAGTCGGGCAGGAGACGCCGTGAGCACGCCCGAGCAGGAGCCGCGCGCCTACCTCGACCACGCCGCGACCACGGTGCTGCGGCCGGCCGCACGCGAAGCCTTCCTCGAGGCCGCGGCGGTGCGGGGGAACCCCTCGTCGGTGCACACCTCGGGCCGACGCGCCCGCGCGGTGCTCGACGAGTCCCTGGTCAGGATCGCCGCGCTGCTGGACGTGCCGCGCAGCTGGGTCCTGATGACCTCCGGCGGCACCGAGTCCGACAACCTGGCGCTGCGCGCCGTTCCCCTCGGCCTGCGGGCGGAGGACCCCTCCCGCACCGCCGTCGCGGTGGCCGCCACCGACCATCCCGCGGTGCTCGCCACCGCCCGCTCCCTGGCCACGGAGCCGGGATCCGGTCTCGAGGTGCGCGAGCTGGGCGTGGACCGTGCCGGCGTCCTGCGTCCGCAGGCGGTCGCCGATGCGCTCGCCGACGGGACGGTGGGTGTCGTCAGCGCCGCGCTGGTGAACAACGAGACCGGCGCCGTGCAGGACATCGCCGCCCTCGCCGCCCGCGCCCACGAGCACGGCACCCTGGTGCACACCGACGCCGTCCAGGCCGTCGGGCACGTCGCGCTGCCCGGCTGGGAGGACGTCGACCTGATGTCGCTGTCCGGGCACAAGATCGGCGCGCCCGTCGGCGTGGGGGCGCTTGTGGCCCGGCCCGAGATCCCCTTCGCCCCCGTCAGCACGGGCGGCGGTCAGCAGCGCGGCGTGCGCTCGGGGACCCTGGACGCCGCCCAGACGGCGGCCTTCGCCGCAGCCCTGGAGGAGGCCCTCGCCGAGCGCGAGGAGCAGTCCGCCCGCCTGCGGGCGCTCGCCGAGCGGCTGCGTGCGGGCCTGCGCGCGATCGACCCCGAGGTCCGCTTCACCCTCCCGCAGGACGCCGCGCAGTCCGGTCACATCGTGCATGCCGTCTTCCCCGGAGCGGACGCGGACTCGCTGCTCTTCCTGCTCGACGAGCGCGGGGTGGACTCCGCGGCCGGCTCCGCCTGCTCCTCCGGGGTGACCCAGGCCAGCCCCGTGCTGGCCGCGATGGGCATCCCCGACGGTCAGGCCCGCGGGGCGCTGCGGCTGTCCCTGGGCTGGACCAGCACCGAGCGCGACGTGGAGATCCTGCTGGCCGCGCTGCCCGAGTCGCTCGAGCGCGCACGCGCCGTCGGCGCCCTGATGACGCCCTGAGCACCGCCCGGACGGGGCGCATCTCACGTCCGCGAGGACTGCCCGTCCTCCCGCACCTCCGTACACTCGACGGTCAGGAACCTGTGGATCCGCAAGGAAGGCGGCGAGGCATGAAGGTGCTGGCAGCGATGAGCGGCGGGGTCGACTCCGCCGTCGCCGCGGCGCGCGCCGCCGAGGCCGGCCACGAGGTGGTCGGCGTGCACATGGCGCTGTCCAAGAACCGCGACCAGACCCGCACAGGGTCCCGCGGCTGCTGCACCGTCGAGGACGCCTCCGACGCCCGCCGCGCCGCCGATCGCATCGGCATCCCGTACTACGTCTGGGACCTCTCCGATGACTTCCACGACCTGGTGGTCGAGGACTTCCTGTCCGAGTACGCCGCCGGGCGCACCCCGAACCCGTGCGTGCGCTGCAACGAGCGGATCAAGTTCGCCTCGCTGCTCGAGCGCGCCACGGTGCTGGGCTTCGACGCCGTGTGCACCGGGCACTACGCCTCGATCCGGGCCGACGGACCGGGAGGCGCCCCCTCCCTGCACCGCTCGCGGAACATGGACAAGGACCAGTCCTACGTGCTGGCGGTGATGGGGCCGGACGCCGTCGGCCGTTCGCTGTTCCCGCTGGGGGAGTACGAGACCAAGGAGGAGGTGCGCGCCGAGGCGCGCGCCCGCGGACTCGGCGTCTCCACCAAGCCCGACAGCTACGACATCTGCTTCGTCGCCGACGGCGACACCCGGGGATTCCTGGAGCGCCACCTCGGGGAGGCCCCCGGGGAGGTCCTCGACACCGACGGGACGGTGCTCGGCACCCACCGCGGCACCCACGGCTTCACCATCGGCCAGCGCAAGGGCCTGGGCATCCAGCAGCCCGCCCCCGACGGCGCCCCCCGCTACGTGGTCGACATCGACCCCTCCTCCCGGCAGGTGGTGATCGGCGCCGCCGAGCTGCTGTCCACCCGCGAGCTGCGCGCCACCGACGTGATCTCCTTCGAACCGCTCGAGGCGGGCCGTCGCGTCCATGCCCAGATCCGCGCCCACGGCGAGGCCACGCCCGCCACGATCCTCGAGGTGCCCGCCACCAGCGCCGCCCCCGGCGCAGGAGCGGACGGCGCCGCCGACGGCTGCCTCCGCGTCGAGCTCAGCACCCCGATCCGCGGTGTCGCCCCGGGGCAGACCCTCGTGCTCTACGACGCCGACCGGGTCCTCGCCGCCGCCACCCTGGAGCGTCGCGCATGAAGCCGCTGGTCATCCTCACCGGGGACGGCACCTTCCGGGCCCCCACCCCCGAGGAGGCCCTCCGCCTCGATCTGCCCGAGGACCCGCACCTGGCGACCCTGATGCGGGCACGCGCCCTGCTGGGGGACGACCTCGAGGAGCAGATCGCCACCCGGCTCTACCTGCCCTCGGCCCTCGGCCTGGACGAGACCGATCACCTGCTGCCCGCCACCCTCGCCCTGCTCGCCGACACCACCGGTGACCTGGTCAGCTACGGCTGGCGGCTCGGGACTGGCACCGGGCGGGCCTGGCGACACGCCCACGAGCTGCGCGAGCGGATGCTCGACGCCGCCCGGATCGCGCTGCTCGGCTACGAGGGCCCGCTGATGACCACGGCGCTCGGACCGGCCACCCTGGCCGGGGCGACCTTCCTGCAGTCCGGGGAGCGGACCCTGGGCGACCCCGGCGCGGTCCGGGACCTGCCCATGCTGCTGGCCGAGGGGCTCGTCGACCACCTCGGCGTGATGGCGGAGAGGGTGCCCGGTGCCCGCCAGCACGTGCTGCTGCGCGAGGACGCGGTCGCGGCCGTCCACGAGGGACGCATCCCCACCCCCTCCGGCCGTCGCAGGTACGACCCGGTGCCCGCCCCGGAGATCGGCACGCTGTGGCGGATCCTCATGGTCGCCCTGGAGGAGTACGGGCTGGGGCCCGACTCGGTCACCGTCGGCGTCGGCGCGGACCTGCGCCTGCTGCGCGCCGCCCGCGAGGCCGGCATCCGCCGCATGGCGATCGCTCCGCGCCGCCTCCCGCCGCTGTCCACCGAGGCCGGGCGCGCCCTGTGGGAGGGCATCGCCGAGGCCTGCGACGACGGCGCCGTTCTCGAGCTGGTCGTGGACCCGCGCCCGGGCGGAAACCTCGGGCCCGAGCTGGAGATGATGCTCGAGACCTGGCGGCGGCTGGGCCACTCCGACGCCGACGCCGCCGGGGTCGCGGTGATCGCCCACACCGGTGCCTCGCACGACCTGCACTCCGGCCGCGTCGACCCCTCCGCGCAGCCGGAGAGGTCCACCCTGCTGGACGAAGCCGCGCTCGAGGCGCTGCTGCGGATCGCCCCCGCATGGGCGGAGCGCCTGGCGCCCTGAGCGGGACCTCCCACAGAGCACGATCCGTCCAGAAGCCCAGCTCTCGCAGCACGATCCGTCCAGTACCACGGACAGCGCGTGCCTAGGCTCGGGACGACAGCCCCCGCCGGCCGCACCGATCTGCAGTGACGCACCCGCAACGACGTGGTGAACATCGGTCTCCGCACGGCGGGTACCTACGTTCCACGGAGGAATCGACGATGCGCACGAGCACACAGGCGCGGGAGATCGCACTGGATGCCGACGGTGTGCTCAGGATCCGCACCGAGGGCACCGAGATCAGGGTGCTCATGCTGACCCCCGATGTGGTGCGCGTGCGCGCCGGCTTCGACGGCGACTTCGCCGAGCACTCCTACAGCCTCATGACCACCGCCTGGGCGGACGGCACCGACGAACTCTTCGCCGACGAGCGCCGGAGGGTGACCCCGCCGCCGGTCGCTCTCGAGGAGGACGAGGGGTCCTGCACCCTGGTGGGGCCGAGGCTGCGGGTCGAGGTGCAGCGCGCACCGCTCGCACTGAGGGTCCTCGATGCGGACGGCAGCGTGCTGCACGCCGACGTGCCGCACCTCGCCTACCGGGAGGATGCGAACCGACGCCGCATCCACACCACCCGCATCGAATCGGGCGACATGTTCGTCGGCTTCGGTGAGACCACCGGCCCCCTCGACAAGTCCCTGCAGCTGGTCACGCTCAGCCCGCGCGATTCCCTGGGGTACGACGCGGAGCGCAGTGCGCCGCTGTACAAGCACATCCCCTTCCACGTGAAGCTCAGCCGGCGCTCACAGCGGGCGGTGGGCTACTACTACCACTGCACTCACGACGTCTCCTTCGATCTGGGCCGTTCCCACAGCAACTACTTCCCCCACCACGCGCAGATGATCGCCGACGGCGGTGACATCGACCTGTTCCTCATCGCCGGACCGGCCGTCCGCGACGTCGTCGCCCGCTACACCGAGCTCACCGGCCGGCCTCCGATCCTGCCCCGGCAGGCGCTCGGCTACCTCGCGTCCTCGATGTACTACGCCGAGCTCGATGAGGACAGCGACGGTGCCATCACCCGGTTCATGGACCGGGCCCGTGAGCACGGCATCCCGGTGGACGGCTTCCAGCTGTCCAGCGGGTACACCACCCAGGAGACCGAGGACGGCCCTCGCCGCTGCGTGTTCACCTGGAACGACCGCCGCTTCCCCGATCCCGCAGGGTTCTTCGCGGCGATGGCCGAACGGAGCGTGGTGGTCTCCCCGAACGTCAAGCCGGGCATCCTGCGCGTCCACCCGCGCCTGGAGGAGTTCGCCGAGCACGACGTGTTCGTCGGCGCGAGCGAGGACGCGATCGCCGCGGCGCCGCACGCCTCCCCGGACCTCGCCGTGGATCCCCAGCTCGGCGGCGCACCGGGAGGACGTCCCGCAGCGGTCGGCGCTTGGTGGGGCGGGCCCGGCCACTTCATCGACTTCACCTCGGCGCAGGCGCGGGAAGCGTGGACGCAGTGGCTGTCCGCAGCTGTTCTCGAGCAGGGAACCGCCTCGGTGTGGAACGACAACTGCGAGTACGAGTCGATCCTGGACCAGGATACGACGGTCGACGGCGACGGGGCCCCCACCACCCTCGCCGCAGCGCGCAACGTCATGTCGACCCTCATGTGTCAGGTCAGCGAGGACGCGATCCGGGCGGCCCACCCGGACCTGCGCCCCTTCATCGTGTGCCGCGCCGGTCATGCCGGGATCCAGCGCTATGCGCAGACCTGGGCGGGAGACAACTCCACGTCGTGGGAGACCCTGCGCGGCAACATCGCGACCATCCTCGGCATGAGCCTGTCCGGAGTGGCGAACCAGGGCTGCGACATCGGCGGTTTCCACGGCCCGCGCCCCGAACCCGAACTGCTGCTGCGCTGGGTGCAGCACGGCATCTTCCAGCCCCGCTTCTCCATCCACTCGGTCAACTCCGACAGCACCGTCACCGAACCGTGGATGTACCCCGAGATCACACCGCTGATCCGCGACGCCATCCAGCTGCGCTACCGGATGATCCCCTACCTCTACTCCCTGATGGTGCGTGCCTCCCGTGACGGCCTTCCGATCATGGAGCCGCTGCTCAGCGCCTTCCAGCACGACCCTGCGGGGTACGACACGACCGATACCTTCATGCTCGGCGACTCGCTGCTGGTCGCCACCGTGCTCGAGAAGGGCGCGAGCACCCGCACCGTACGGTTCCCCGCCGGAGAGGTCTTCTACGACCTCACCACGAGGCGCCGCCACGAGGGCGGGACCACCCATGTCGAGCCGGTCGGTCGGGAGTCGATCCCGCTGTACGTGCGCGGCGGCGGGATCATCCCTCTCGCCGTCGACCAGCCGACGCGCCTGGACCGTGACGAGACGGAGGTCCTCCGGCTCCTCTGCGCCCCCGATCGCGACGGCAGCTTCGTGCTGTACGAGGACGACGGCCGCACCCGCGCGCACGAACGCGGCGAGCGGCGCGAGACCCGCATCACCATGACCGCCGGCAGCACGGTCCACCTCGGGCTCGAACGGCACGGCAGCTACCGCAGCGCCGTCCGGACGCTGCTGCTGGACGTCATCAACCCCGACCGTGCACCGCTGAGGGTGCTCGTGGACGGCGTCGCCATCGCCCGCCTCGAGGACCCCGCCCCGTTGGAGGACCCCGCGCAGCTGCGGGACGGCGTCACCGGCTGGAGCTACGACGCGGCCCTCGGGTCCGTCCGGATCGCGGTGCCGGACACCGGCGCCGATCTCGCAGTGGAGATCTCGTTCGACCCCTTCGACATGATCGGAATGTGAGGCCATGCCCAGTTCATCCCCCTCCCCGCGCCTCGCGCGCCGAGCGCTGCTGGCCGCACCGCTGGCACTCGCGGCCGGTTGTTCGGCCCGCGGCACGAGCATCCGCAGCGACGCCGCCGAAGCCGCCGAGCCCCTCGTCCTCCGCCTGGCGCACAACCTGAGCGGCACCCACCCCACGTCCATCGCCATCGCCGCCTTCGCCGAAGCGGTGGCCGAGCACAGCCAGGGCCGGATCCGCGTCGACATCTACGCCAGCGGTCAGCTGGGCTCGGAGACCGCCGTCCTCGGTCAGCTCGTGCAGGGCATCGTGGACATCACCCGCGTGGCCAGCCCCGGCCTGGCCAGCTACCACGCCGGTTACCACGCCTTCGGCCTGCCGTACGTGTTCGACTCGGAGGAGCAGATGCATCAGGTGATGGACTCCGCGGAGATGACGGACTTCTACCGCTCCACGCAGGAGCGCGGCTTCGTGGGACTGACCCACTACACCTCGGGGGCACGCTCCTTCTACACGAAGGACACCGCGATCCGGCATCCCGAGGACCTCGCGGGGATGAAGATCCGCGTGCAGGACATGCGCTCCCAGACGGACCTCATGGAAGCCCTGGGCGGCGCCCCGGTCGTCATGGCCTTCGGCGACACGTACACCGCCCTGCAAACCGGCCTGATCGACGGCGCCGAGAGCAACGAGACGGTCCTGACCGACAGCGCGCACGGCGAGGTCGCGAAGGTCTTCTCCCACACCCGGCACACGATCATCCCCGACCTCATGGTGATCAGCAGCGCCGCCTGGGAACGACTCGCCCCCGCTGACCAGGAGGTGCTCGCGCAGGCCGCGCTGCAGTCCTCCCTCGACCACCGCGCCGCATGGGCCGAGGCCATCACCGCCGCGGAGGAAGAGGCCGAGGTGATGGGCGTGGAGTTCGTCGAGGACGTCGATCTCGATGCGTTCCGAGCCGCCACCCGACCCGTCCTCGAGAGCTTCTCGGCGGAGTATCCCGAGGTCGAGGACGTCCTCACCCTCGTCGACTCCCTCTCCGAGGAGACCTCATGAGCCTCAGTCCCCGTCCCGATGCCGCACCCGGTCCGGCCCCCGGGTCAGCTCCCGGCCCCGACGGCCTGCAGCGGATGCGTCGAGGGCTGGCCGCCGCCCTGCTGTGGTCCGCCGTCGTCCTGCTCGCGCTGATGACCGTCCTGGTGCTCTTCCAGGTCTTCACCCGTTACGTGCTGGGCACGCCGGCGGCCTTCACCGAGGAGCTGGTGCGCTACGCGCTGATCTGGGTCTCCTTCATCGCCGCCACCTACGCCTTCCTCCAGCGCGAGCACATGGCGCTCACACTGGTCGCCGACCGCCTGCCGGCCGCAGCCAGGCGAGGACTGCGCCTGGCCATCGACGTGCTCGTCCTCGCCTTGGCGGTGCTCGTGCTCGGCGTGGGCGGAGCGATGCTGGCCTGGGACTCGCGGGAGAACGTCTCGGCCCTGCTGGGGATCTCCCGCGGCCTGGTCTACCTGATCTCACCGATCGCCGGCGCAGGCATCGCGCTGTCGCAGGTCCTGAACATCATCGAGGACCTCCGCTCTCCCTCCACCCCCTCCACGACCGCACCGAAGGAGGCCGAGTGATGGAACCCCTGCTCGCCGCCGTCGTCCTCTTCGGCACCTTCGCGGTGCTGCTCGCCCTCAGCGTGCCCATCTCGGTGGGCATCATCATCTCGGCGTTCGCCACCGCCCTCGTGCTGCTTCCCTGGTCGGGAACCACCTACGTCATCGGCCAACAGATGAACATGGGCGTGGAGAGCTTCTCCCTGCTGGCGGTGCCGCTGTTCATCCTCGCCGGGAACATCATGAACAACGGCGGGATCGCCCAGCGGCTGGTCGACCTCGCCCTCGTGATCGCCGGGCGGGTCCCCGGATCCCTGGCCCACACCAACGTGCTCGCCAACATGCTCTTCGGCTCCCTCTCCGGATCGGCCGTGGCCTCCGCCGCAGCGATCGGCGGCACCCTCCACGAGCGGCAGCGGAAGGCCGGCTACGATCCCGCGTTCTCGACCTCGGTCAACATCGCCTCGGCCTCCGTCGGCCTGCTGATCCCGCCCACGACCGCCGCGATCGTGTACTCGACCGTGGCGGGCGGGGTGAGCGTGGCCGCGCTGTTCATGGCCGGCTACGTGCCGGGGATCCTGATGGGCCTGGTCGTGATGGCGATCGCCTTCGTCGTCGCGCGACGTCGCGGCTACCGCAGTGACCGGCGGGTGTCTCCGGCAGAGGCGGCACGGACCTTCGGCCGTGCCGTCCCCTCCCTCCTGCTCGTGGTCGTGGCCGTCGGCGGCATCGTCGCCGGGGTCTTCACCGCGACCGAGGGGGCGGCCGTCGCGGTGCTGTACTGCCTGGTCCTCTCGTTCATCTACCGGTCGCTGGACGTGGCAGCGCTCAAGCAGATCGCGATGCGCACGGTCTCCGCCACCGGCGTGGTGATGCTCCTGATCGCGGCGTCCTCGGCGATGGCCTGGGTGATGGCGTACTCGGGCATCCCCGGGGCGCTCACCTCGGCGCTGATCTCCGCGACGGACAGCGCCGTGCTGATCCTCGCGATGATGGTCGCGATCCTCCTGGTCGTGGGGACCTTCCTCGACATCACGCCGGCGATCCTGATCTTCACCCCGATCTTCCTGCCGATCGCCGCGGAGCTGGGGATGGACCCCGTCCACTTCGGCATGGTGCTGATCCTCGCGATGTGCATCGGCACGATGACGCCGCCGGTGGGTTCGGTGCTGTTCGTCGCCACCGGTGTGTCCGGGGTGTCCATCGAGCAGGTGGTCCCGCGCCTGTTGCCGTACTTCGCCGGGCTCGTGGCGCTCCTGCTGCTGATCACCTACGTGCCGGCCCTCTCGCTCGGGATCCCGGGCATGATGGGTCTGCTGGGCTGAGCTCCCGGGCGATCCTCCCGCGTCCGTGCCCCACGGGCCCGGGAGGAGCCCGGGCAGAGCACCTCGAGACGGGAGCGGCGATGCAGGACGTGGCGGGTGAGCTGATGGCCGGTGGCCGCCAGGTCGCGGTCGCCCGCGTGCACGGGGTGGACGACAACATGGCGCGGCCCCACCGTCACGACTACATGGAGGTGTACCTCCTGGAAGAGGGGCAGCGCGACCACTTCTCGCAGGGAGTCGTGCACCGCATCCGGGCCCCGGAGGCGATCACCTTCCCGCCGTCGGACGAGCACTTCTCCTACAGCCCTCCCGGCGTGCCCTTCCGGCGTGTGGTGGTCTATGCCAGACCTGAGGCGATCCTGTACCCGCACGTGCTGGACGCCGTGCTGCCCGGTGCCCGCGTGTTCCGGCCCGCCGGGGCGGATCTCGCCGCGGTGCGCGGGATCGTGGACCAGATGCTCTACCTCCAGCAGGCGCTGGGGGAGCGGTCGCAGGACGAGCTGCGCCTGCTGCTGACCCACCTGCTCATGGTGCTGCAGCGGCAAGAGCAGATCGACGCCGCCACCGCCGCCCGCGAGACACGGGTGGCGCGCGTGGTACGGCATCTGCACCACCACTACACCGAGCACATCGATCTCGAGTCCCTCGCCGAGGCGTTCTACGTCAGCCGTCATCACCTCGCCCGCGAGTTCCGTCGCAGCACCGGCACCACCGTGATCACCTACGTCAACGACCTCCGCGTGGACCAGGCGCGGCGCCTGCTGGTGGAGACGGAGCTGCCGATCGCACAGATCGCGGAGGAGGTCGGCTTCACGACGGTCACTCACTTCAACCGGGTGTTCCGCGAACGGACGAGGACCACACCACGCCAGGTCCGCGGTGCGAGGCCCGACTCGGAGGGACGGTGAGCGCTGTCGCGAACGTCCGCAGGACCGTCGCCCACCGCCGGAGGACGGCGTGGCAGGGTGACTCCTCGCCCCCGTGCGTCACAATGAATCGGTGACCGAGGAAGAGACCCGCCCCCGCCCCGACGGCGCATCGCCGTCCCACACCGACCTGGCGCAGCAGCGCATCGCCGAGCTCACCGCACAGATCGAGCAGGCCCGCGTCGACTACTACGAGCACGACGCGCCCACCATGGCCGATGCCGAGTACGACGTGCTGGAGAAGGAGCTGCGCGCCCTCGAGGAGGCGCATCCGCAGCTCGCGGCCGAGGACTCTCCCACACGGACGGTCGGCGGTGCCCCCGCCGCCGGCCTGCCCACGATCGTGCACGCCGAGCGGATGCAGTCGCTGGACAACGTCTTCTCCCTCGAGGAGCTGCGGGAGTGGTGCGAGCACGTGGCCGCCGAGCTGCGCGCCCCGGTGCGCTTCCTCACCGAGCTGAAGATCGACGGGCTCGCGATCAACCTCCGCTACGAGCACGGCGAGCTGGTCACCGCCGCGACCCGCGGCGACGGCCGCACCGGCGAGGACGTCACCGTCAACGCCCTGCGTCTGGAGGGGATCCCGCAGCGTCTGTCGGGCAGCGGCCACCCCCCGCTGGTCGAGGTGCGGGGTGAGGTGTTCATGCCGACGGCCGACTTCGCCCGGCTCAACGACTTCCAGGTCGAGCTGCGCGAGCGCGCTGTCGCCGAGGCGCGGGCGCGCTGGGAGTCACGGCAGGCGAGCGGTCGCCGCCCCTTCCACGAGCAGCGTGAGCAGCTCGCCGCCACCCGTCGCTTCCCGACCTTCGCCAACCCGCGCAACACCGCGGCGGGCGGGCTGCGCCAGCAGCTGGAGAAGAAGGACGGTCTCGAGCGTGAGGCGGGGGAGGCGCGCCTGGCGGCGCTGCGGCTGACGGTGCACGGGCTCGGCGCCTGGCCGGACCCGCCGGTGGACTCGCAGAGCGAGATGTACGAGCTGCTGGCCTCCTGGGGCCTGCCGACGAGCCGTCACCTGGCGGTCGCGGACTCGGTCGACGAGGTGGCGGCCTACGTCGAGCACCACGGTGAGCACCGGCACGATCTCGAGCACGAGATCGACGGGATCGTGGTCAAGGTCGATTCCTTCGCGCAGCAGCGGGCGCTGGGCTCCACCTCCCGTGCCCCCCGCTGGGCGACCGCGGTGAAGTTCCCGCCGGAGGAGGTCACCACGAAGCTGCTGGACATCCAGGTGCAGGTGGGCCGCACCGGGCGCGTCACCCCCTTCGGGATCATGGAGCCGGCCACGGTCGCGGGCTCCACCGTGGAGAAGGCGACCCTGCACAACCAGTTCGACGTCGAGCGCAAGGGCGTGCTGATCGGCGACACGATCGTGCTGCGCAAGGCCGGGGACGTGATCCCCGAGATCCTCGGTCCCGTCGAGTCGACGCGGGACGGCAGCGAGCGTCCCTTCGTCATGCCGACGCAGTGTCCCGCCTGCGGCACGGAGATCCGGCCCGAGAGGGAGGGGGACAAGGACTGGCGCTGCCCGAACCGCCGCACCTGCCCCGCCCAGGTCACCGGCCGGGTCGAGCACGCCGGCTCCCGCGGCGCCTTCGACATCGAGTCCCTCGGCGAGGAGAGCGCGATCGCGCTGACCGACCCGGACAAGCGCCGCCCCGAGGCGCTCGCCGCGCTCACCGAGGACCACGCGATCTATCTCCCGATCCGCGACGTGGCGGACACCGAGCGGGACGCCTTCGTGGTGGTGAAGAACGGCGAGGTCGTCCAGGGCACCGACGGGGTGCCGCTGCTGCGCATCACCTCACCGGAGGACCCGCTGTTGCCCGCGGTGCAGCAGCCCGTGATCGACACCGGCGCCGATCTCTTCGACCTCACCGCCGAGGCGCTCGCCGACGTGGTCGTATGGCAGCCCGAGCGGCGCGACGGGGTGCCGACGGGGGACTGGCGCATCCAGCCCGCCTTCTGGACCCGCCCCCAGTTCCGCCACTACAAGCGCGAGAACACGTGGAAGCAGGTCAAGGAGCCCGCGGCGCTGAAGACCACCGAGGAGCTCGTCGCGGAGCTCGAGAAGGCGAAGGACCAGCCGCTGTGGCGGGTGCTGGTGGCGCTGTCGATCCGGCACGTCGGCCCCGCCGCTGCGCGCTCCCTCGCCACCGCCTACGGCTCGATGGACGCGATCCGCGCAGCGGGCGTCGAGCAGCTCGCCGAGACCGACGGGGTCGGGCAGATCATCGCCGAGGCCGTGGTCGAATGGTTCGAGACGGACTGGCACCGCGAGATCGTCGACGGCTGGGCCGCCTCCGGCGTGCGGATGGCCGACGAGGTCGAGGAGGGCTTCGTGAAGACCCTCGAGGGTCTGACCGTGGTGGTCACCGGCGGGCTCGACGGCTTCACCCGCGACGGCGCGAAGGAGGCGATCATCACCCGGGGAGGGAAGGCCTCCGGCTCCGTCTCGAAGAAGACCGATTTCGTGGTCGTCGGCGAGAACGCCGGTTCGAAGGAGACCAAGGCCCGTGACCTGGGCCTGAGGATCCTCGACGAGGCCGGGTTCGTGTCCCTGCTCGAGGGCGGCGCCGCAGCGGTCGCCCCCGAGCCCGAGGACCAGGAGCCGGGCGCGGACTGAGCGGACCGGCCCGGCCTCAGGCCTCGAGCGCGAGAGCCAGCGGCAGCACCGGCCCGGAGCCCGCCCGGCGCAGCGCACGGGCTGCGATCGTCATGGTCCACCGTGAGGAGATGACGTCGTCGACCAGCAGGATCGGTGCGCCGTCCAGCTCCTCGAGCCGTGCCTGCAGCTGCTCGCCCACGGCGAAGCGCTCCCACAGGTCCGCGACGCGGAAGGCGCTGTTCCCGCCGCCGCGCAGCGGCCCCGCGCCCGGGGCGAGGTCGAGGGCGCCGAGGTCCTCGAGCCGTCCAATCGAGGCGATGCCCGCGGCGAGGGAACCGACGAGTTGCGGCCGCGTGGTCGAGGGGACCGCGACCACGGCGGCGGGGCGCTGCGACCAGTCCCAGTCCTTCAGCACCTCGACGATCCTCCCGCCGATCCGCTCGGGGACGACCGCGTCGACGGGACGGCCGTCCTCGTCGGTGCGCAGCAGCTCCCGCAGCGGCACCGCCCAGCCGAGGTCCGACATGCGCGCGATGACCCGGCCCTCCGCGGCGCGCTCGCCCTCCGGGATCCGCCCCTTCGGCGCGCCCGCGCCGAGCAGCCGGTCCAGGCCCGAGGGCCAGGAGGCGCGCGGCTCGACCGGCACCCCGACCCGCTCCAGCAGCGCCGCGACGCGGGCGTCCGCCCCGTCCTCGGCGACGCCGCCCTCGCCCGCGCTGGTGGCCGGCGCGTCCGGCGCCGGGTACCAGGGCCCCGCGCATACGTCGCAGCGGCCGCAGGGCACGGCGGTCTCGTCGTCGAGCTGACGGGCGAGGAACACCATTCGGCACTGCTCGGGACCTCCGGAGAGCGCCTCGTACTCGAGCATCGCCTGCTGCTCCTCACGGCGGGCGCGGGCGACGGTCCCGTAGCGCTCGGCGTCGTAGTGCCAGGGCGCGCCCGTGGAGACCCACCCGCCCTTGACGTTCTGGACCGCGCCGTCCACGGCGAGCACCTTCAGCAGCAGCTCGAGGGCGCTGCGGCGCACGTCCACCCGTGCCTCGAGCGCCGGGGTGCTCAGCGGCGCACCGGACTCCGCGAGCGCGGTGAGCACCTGCGAGGCGGACTCCTGGGTGGGCATCGACGCGGTCGCGAAGTACTCCCAGATCGCCCGGTCCTCCGTCCCCGGCAGCAGCAGCACATCCGCCCGGTCGGTGGCGCGGCCCGCACGGCCCACCTGCTGGTAGTAGGCGACGGGGGAGGAGGGCGCCCCGAGATGAATCACGAAGCCGAGGTCCGGCTTGTCGAAGCCCATCCCCAGCGCGCTGGTCGCCGCGAGGGCCTTGACGTCGTTGTCCTTCAGCGCCTGCTCGAGCTCGGCCCGCTCCTCCGGATCGGTGCGGCCCGTGTAGGCGCGCACCCGCCGCCCGGGCCGGTCCAGCAGGGAGGCGAGGTCCTCCGCGGCGGAGACGGTCAGGGCATAGATGATCCCCGAGCCCTCGAAGGCGTCCAGGTGCCGCACCAGGTAGTCCAGGCGCTGGCGGTCATCGGCCAGCGACATCGACCCCAGCCGCAGCGACTCCCTGGTGAGCGAGCCGCGCAGGGTCAGCACCTCCCCGTCGGCCCCGCCGGTGCCGAGCTGCTCGGCGACGTCGGCGACCACGCGCGAGTTCGCGGTCGCGGTGGTCGCGAGGACGGGCACCTCGGCGCCGAGCTCGGCC
This sequence comes from Brachybacterium sp., assembly GCA_035301145.1. Classification (GTDB taxonomy): domain Bacteria; phylum Actinomycetota; class Actinomycetes; order Actinomycetales; family Dermabacteraceae; genus Brachybacterium. The sequence goes on from DATGUQ010000082.1 coordinate 30,679, forward strand.
ACGAGGTCCCGCAGTCGGCGGTAGTCGGGCCGGAAGTCGTGGCCCCAGTCGGAGATGCAGTGGGCCTCGTCGATCACCAGCAGCCCGCAGCGGTCCACCAGGCGCGGCAGCTGCTCCTCGCGGAAGCGGGGGTTCACCAGGCGCTCGGGGGAGACCAGCAGCACGTCGAGCTCGTCGGCGGCGAGTCCCTCCTCGATGTCGCGCCACTCGGTGGGGTTCGCGGAGCTGATCGCCTCGGCCCGCACCCCGGCCCGCCGCGCGGCCGCGACCTGGTCGCGCATCAGCGCGATCAGGGGCGAGATGATCAGCGCCGGCCCCGCCCCGCGCCGCCGCTGCAGCAGCGCGGAGAGGAAGTACACCGCCGACTTCCCCCAGCCGGTGCGCTGGACGACCAGCACCCGCCGCCGCTGCACGACCAGCGCCGAGATCGCCTCGAACTGGCCGTCGTGGAAGGTGGCGTCGGGACGACCGGTCAGGGCACGCAGCGCCTCGAGCGCCTCGTCCTCCAGGGCGGGTGAGAGGGGATCCATGCCCCCAGTCTGCATGCCGAGCCGACACCCGGGAGGCGGGGCCCGGACGTGCTCCGGTCAGGAGGCGGAGCGTCCCTCCTCCTCGGCGTCCGCGGCCTCGAGGCGCCGCAGCCGCTCCGAGGTCGATTCGCCGTCGCGCAGCGGATCCTCCTTGGTGGCCAGCGCCCGGCGCATCCGCGCCTCGAGCTCCTGCGCCTCGCGGAGCGCAGGATCGTCCGCCGGATGGTCCCCGTCCTGCGGATCGTGCGCCTGGTGATCGATGTGCGGGTCGACGGGCATGTCGGGATCCCTTCGTGTCGGTGAAGGGGAAGAGTCTAGCGAAGCCGATCGGCTCCGCCCGTCGCCTCATGGGTAGGCTCGGCCGGGTGAACCGACGCTCCCGCCGCCCGTCCTCGCCCCCGTCGCCGCGCCCCCTCGGCGGCGCCCGTCTCGCGGAGGCCCTGATCACCGGCTGGCAGCCTTTGCAGCGCCTGGATGCCGACGGCTTCGCCGTGCTGCGCTCCCGCGGCATCACCCGCCGCGCGCACAGCATCCTCGCGCTCGAGCCGCCCACCGGCACCGCGGAGCTCGCCGCCGCCCTCGACCGCGTCGAGTCCCTGGTCACGAGGGTGGGGGAGAGCCCCGTCCACCGCATCCTCGAGGGGGTCACCCCGCCGCAGCTGGAGACGCTGCTGGCCGAGCGGGGTGACGAGCCCGTCGGCGACAGCGAGGTCCTCGAGCTGCCGCTGCGCGGGACGCTGCCGCGCCCCCACCCCTCCGCCGTGATCTCCACCGGGGCCCTGGACGAGGACTGGTTCGAGGCGGCCTGGCGGCTCGCGCCCCGGGACGGCGAGCAGGCGCGCGGGACGATGCACGACATCCTCGCGGGGACGCCGGCGATCCAGGTGCGCCTCCCGGGCGAGGGGACCGATGCCGCCGTCGGCCGGGCCGCGCTGGTGACCGCGGGCAAGGAGACCCTGGTGGTGATGAACATGATCGCCGTGGACCCCGCCCAGCGCCGTCGCGGACTCGGCCGGTCCGTCTCGACCACCCTGCTGGCGCTCGCCGCCGTGCAGGGCGCCCGCCGTGCCCTGCTCGAGGTCGAGGTCGACAACACCCCCGCACGCACCCTCTACCGGAGCCTCGGCTTCCGGCGCATCGGCGGCTACCACTACCGGGTGCGCACGGGGCCCGGATCCCCGGCCTAGAATGAGGACCATGCCTTCGATCGGACGAGATGACGTCGCACGCCTCGCCGACCTCGCACGGATCCAGCTCACCGATGAGGAGATCGACCGCTTCGCCGGTGAGTTCGACTCCATCATGCACGCTGTCGTTTCCGTGTCCGAGGTCGCCACCGAGGATGTCCCCGCGACGTCCCACCCCATTGCCATGACCAACGTCTTCCGCGAGGACGTCGTCGAGAACACCCTGACCCAGGAGCAGGCGCTGTCCGGCGCTCCTGCGGCGGAGGACGGCCGCTTCGCCGTCCCGCAGATCCTCGGGGAGGAGTGAGCATGACCGACATCATCCGCACCAGCGCCGCCGCCCAGGCCGCCGCGCTCGCCGCCGGTGAGGTCTCCTCCGAGGAGCTCACCCGCGCCCACCTGGACCGCATCGCCGCCGTCGACGGCGACCTG
>DATGUQ010000083.1:0-4810 GCA_035301145.1 Brachybacterium sp.
GTAGCCGACGCCGACGGTGCCGTCGCCGTCACCCACCACCACGAGGGCGGTGAAGGAGAACCGACGGCCGCCCTTGACGACCTTCGACACGCGGTTGATGCTCACGACGCGCTCGAGGAACGCCGACTTCTCGGCGTCCTGCCCGCGGCCGCGGCCCTGACGGCCACCGCGCTCGCCGCCCTGGCGGCCACCGCGGGCATTGCTGTTGTTGGTGTTGTCGTCCCGCCGGCCGGAGGCCGCGGGACCGTTGTTCCGCTGCTGTGCAGCCATATTCAGATCCTCTTCTCGTCCTGTGTCCGGGCGGCGATCACAGCGCCAGGCCGGCCTCGCGAGCGCCGTCGGCGACGGCGGCCACGCGGCCGTGGTACTTGTAGCCGCCGCGGTCGAACACGACGGAGTCGATCCCGGCGGCCTTCGCACGCTCGCCGACCAGGGACCCGACGGTGCGAGCCTTGTCCGACTTGCTGCTGTCCGAGCCGCGCAGGTCCGCCTCCATGGTCGAGGCCGACGCGAGGGTCCTGCCCAGGCCGTCGTCGACGACCTGCACGAAGACGTGGCGCGCCGAGCGGGTGACCACCAGACGGGGGCGCTGGGCGGTGCCGACGACGCGGCGACGGACCCGCAGGTGACGCCGGCCGCGCGCGCGCAACTTGCTGCCGCGGTCGCCCTTGGTGTGCTTGAGTGCGTAACCCATGATCACTTACCAGCCTTTCCGGCCTTGCGGACCACGGTCTCGTCGGCGTACCGCACGCCCTTGCCCTTGTAGGGCTCGGGGGGACGGATGCCGCGGATCTTCGCCGCGACGTGGCCCACCTGCTGCTTGGAGATGCCCGCGACCGAGAACTTGGCCGGGGACTCGACGCTGAAGGTGATCCCCTCGGGGGCCTTCACCGTCACGGGGTGGGAGAAGCCGAGCGCGAACTCGAGGTCGGCGCCCTTCGCGGTCACACGGTAGCCCGTGCCCACGATCTCCAGCTTCTTCTCGAAGCCCTCGGTGACGCCGAGGACGATGTTGTTGACGAGCGTGCGGGTCAGGCCGTGCAGCGCACGGTTGTCCTGCTCGTCGTCGGGGCGACGCACGACGAGGGCGCCGTCGTCGCTGCGCTCGATGGTCAGCGGTGCGGGCACCTCGTGCGAGAGCTCGCCCTTGGGACCGGTCACCGTGACGGTGCGGTCCTCGATGGTCACGTTCGTGACGGCTGCCGGCACGGGGACCGGTCGGAATCCGATGCGGGACATAGCTGTTCTCCTCTCCCGCTCACCAGATGTAGGCGAGGACTTCCCCACCCACACCCTTCTTGGCAGCCTGACGGTCGGTCAGGAGGCCGGAGGACGTGGACAGGATCGCCACGCCCAGGCCGCCGAGGACCTTGGGCAGGTTGGTGGACTTCGCGTACACCCGCAGGCCCGGCTTCGAGATACGGCGGATCCCGGAGATGGCGCGCTCACGGCTGTCCGAGTACTTCAGCTCGAGGACGAGGTTCTTACCCACCTCGGCCTCCTCCTCGGTCCAGCCGAGGATGTAGCCCTCAGCCTTCAGGATGTCCGCGATGCGGGCCTTCAACTTCGAGTACGGCATGGACGCGGTCTCGTGGTACGCCCCTGAGGCGTTACGGATCCGCGTGAGCATGTCCGCGATCGGGTCGGTCATGGTCATGTCTGTTGCTTCTTCCTCACCTGGTTTCCCTCGTGCGCGATGACTGCGACGAGGGACCTCTGGCGGTAGTCCTTACCAGCTGCTCTTGGTGACGCCGGGGAGCTCGCCGCGGTGAGCCATCTCGCGAAGGCAGACACGGCAGAGACCGAACTTGCGGTACACCGAATGAGGGCGACCGCAGCGCTGGCACCGGGTGTAGGCGCGGACCGCGAACTTGGGCTTGCGCTCCGACTTCTTGATCAGGGCTGTCTTCGCCATATCAGTTCTCCTTGAAGGGGAAGCCGAGCAGCTTGAGCAGCGCGCGCCCCTCGTCGTCGGTCTTCGCGGTGGTCACGACCGTGATGTCCATGCCGCGGACGCGGTCGATCTTGTCCTGGTCGATCTCGTGGAACATGACCTGCTCCGTGAGGCCGAAGGTGTAGTTGCCGTTGCCGTCGAAGTGCTTCGGGGACAGGCCCCGGAAGTCACGGATGCGCGGCAGGGCCGTCGACAGCAGCCGGTCGAGGAACTCCCACATGCGGGCGTTGCGCAGCGTGACGTGCGCACCGATCGGCATGCCCTCGCGCAGCTTGAACTGCGCGATGGACTTGCGGGCCTTGGTGACCTGGGGCTTCTGGCCGGTGATGGCCGCGAGGTCCCGGATGGCGCCGTCGATGACCTTGGAGTCGCGAGCGGCGTCGCCGACGCCCATGTTCACGACGACCTTGGTCAGGCCGGGCACCAGCATGACGTTCGGGTAGCCGAACTGCTCGGTCAGCTGCGCCTTGATGGTCTCGTTGTACTTGCTCTTCAGGCGCGGGGTGGGCGCCTGGGTGGCGGTCTCGCTCATCTCAGATGTCCTTCCCGGAGCGCTTCGCGAAGCGGACGCGCACCTGCTTGGTGCGGCCGTTCTCGAGCTCGACGGTCTCGACGCGGTAGCCGACCTTGGTCGGCTTGTTGTCCTCCGGGTCGACCAGGGCCACGTTCGAGACGTGGATCGAGGCCTCGCGCTGCTCGATGCCGCCCGCTGCGCCGGCCTGGTTGGGCCGGACGTGGTGGGTGCGGCGGTTGATGCCCTCGACCAGCACGCGCTGGGTATCGGGGAACACCTGCAGGACGCGACCCTGCTTGCCCTTGTCGCCGGGCTCGAGGCCGCGCGCGGCGGCCTTGTCGCCGTCGCTGGTGCGACCGGTGATCACCTGGACGAGGTCGCCCTTCTTGATCTTCATCTTTGCCATGTCACACCACCTCCGGTGCCAGCGAGACGATCTTCATGAAGCGCTTGTCCCGCAGCTCACGGCCGACGGGGCCGAAGATGCGGGTGCCGCGCGGCTCGCCGTCGGTCTTGAGGATGACCGCTGCGTTCTCGTCGAAGCGGATGTAGGAGCCGTCGACGCGACGGACCTCCTTGGACGTGCGGACGACGACCGCCTTGACGATGTCGCCCTTCTTGACGTTGCCACCGGGGATGGCGTCCTTGACGGTCGCCACGATGGTGTCGCCGATGCTGGCGTAACGGCGACCGGAGCCACCGAGAACACGGATGCAGAGGATCTCCTTGGCACCCGTGTTGTCGGCGACCTTCAGTCGCGACTCCTGCTGAATCACTCGTTCTCCTATCGTCTCACCGGTTCTCTTCCCGCCCGCGCGAGCGAGCAGGCCGAGCCTGGCGGAACGGAATCTGGACCATGCCCGACGTCGCCCCTGGTCACAGCTGTGACCGCGGACGCTGCCGTCGACCGGCCCCGGGCACCAAAAAACCCTCTGCCGGACTCACGCACTGGCGTGGTGAACGCGGGGCGTTCGCCTCAGGTGCGAGGTCTCCGACGAGGATGGATCGGGTGTCCCGGATCCTGTCGCGGACTCCTGGGAGCCGACACCGCAGGGTGAGGGCGCCAGTTCTCCGGCAACCGTTCAAGAGTACGTGCCCGGCTCGTGCCTGTCACCCCTGTTCGGACAGATCCGGCGTGTGTGCTTGCTCTCCCGCCGAGCCGGCTGGTCGCACCTACCGGCTTCCCAGCCGGCACCTGCCCCCGTCTCGAGGTGCATACGCCGACACAGCACCACCGGGCGTGCTGCGCCCCGGCCGGCGCTGCGCTCGAGGCCCCATCCCGTGCGCTCGGGCGCCATTGGGCGTAGGTTCGGGACATGATCGACATCGACATCGCACGCCGTCTCCGTGAGGCCGGGCTCCCCTGGACGCCGGCCGACGGCGACCTGTTCGTCATCGACAACGCTCAGCTGCGGGACGAGCCGTTCATGCTCTCCTCGATGGTCGTCGAGACCGGGACGAGCCGCGGCGGCCGCGTGGTATTCCGCTTCAACGGCACCACCGAATGGGCGCTGGACTCCGTGGAGCAGCACGAGGCGCTCTGGATCCCGCGGGAGGACCAGCTGCGGGAGGCCCTCGGCGAGGACTTCCTCGCACTGCGCCGACTCGAGGACGGCTCCTACTCCGTCTCCCTGCGCGCCCCGGACGGTGCGACGCGGGACGTGCCGGCCCCGCACGCGGAGGACGCCCTCGCCGGAGCGCTGCTGATCCACCTGTCACGCCAGGTGGCCCGCTCTCGCTGACGCGCCCCGGCCGGCCCGGGCCGGGCGACGTGTCCCGTCGGCCCGGTCGGGCGGGCGCGTCCCGTCGGCCCGGTCACGCAGGCCGTCCCGCCGGCCCGGCCCGCTGCCGCCGTCGCGCATCCCCGCAGCACTCCGCCCCGCCGCACCGCACCCCCTCCCCCGAGCCCCGCAATCGCGCTCGCGTCTCGTCACCGTGCTCCCCCATGGAGACGAGGACGCGCCGTTCCATTCCCCCGATCCCGTCCGCCAGCGTCCCGAAAAGGGGGAACGGCGAGGCTCCACCGGCGTGTCATCGCCGGATGCGGGCGGGTCATCGCCGGGCCCGGGCGCCCGCACCTCCCCGGCCCGCCGCGGCCCAGGCGCACGACGAGCAGGGCCGGCTCCCCCGTGGGGGAACCGACCCTGCTCAGGACTCCTCGGCGGTCACAGGGACCGCCGACGGATCACTTGGCGCGCTCGAGGATCTCCACCAGCCGCCACCGCTTGGTCGCGGAGGTCGGGCGGGTCTCCATGATGAGGACACGGTCGCCGATGCCGGCGGTGTTCTCCTCGTCATGGGCCTTGAAGCGGCTCGTCTTGGTCGTGACCTTGCCGTAGCGG
>DATGUQ010000084.1:0-6003 GCA_035301145.1 Brachybacterium sp.
ACCGCTCGACCACCTCGAGATCGGGGAGAAGCTGGGGGCCATCGACACCGCTCGCGGCACGAAGGTCTCCGGCTCCCGCTTCCACTACCTCACCGGATTCGGGGCGAAGCTCGAGATGGCCTTGCTCAACCTCGCCCGCGATGTCGCCGAGGAGGCCGGGTTCAGCCCCACCATCACCCCGACGCTGGTCCGGCCCGAGGTCATGCGCGGCACCGGATTCCTCGGCGAACACGCCGATGAGGTCTACCGTCTCGAAGCCGACGACCTGTTCCTCGTCGGCACCTCCGAGGTGCCCCTGGCCGGATTCCATATGGACGAGATCATCGACCTGAGCGATGGACCTCTGCGCTATGCCGGCATCTCCTCGTGCTACCGCCGGGAGGCCGGCTCCTACGGCAAGGACACCCGCGGCATCATCCGCGTCCACCAGTTCCAGAAGGTCGAGATGTTCTCCTACGTCTCGGTCGAGGACGCTGAGGCCGAGCACGAGCGGATGCTGAGCCTGCAGGAGAAGATGCTGGGCCTGTGCGAGCTGCCCTACCGGGTCATCGACACCGCGGCCGGCGACCTCGGCGATTCGGCCGCCCGCAAGTTCGACTGCGAGGCCTGGGTGCCGACGCAGGGCACCTACCGCGAGCTGACCTCGACGTCGAACTGCACGACGTTCCAGGCCCGCCGCCTGCAGATCCGTGAGCGCCACGAAGGAGCGACCCGTCCGGTCGCCACCCTCAACGGCACCATGGCCAACACCCGCTGGCTGGTGCCGATCCTCGAGAACCACCAGCAGGCCGACGGCTCGGTGGTGGTCCCCGAAGGCCTGCGCCCCTATCTGGGAGGACGCGAGGTCTTCGAGGTCGTGGCCTGAGATGACCCCGGATGCCTCCGGGCCCGACGACACCCCGACGGACCGCACCCCGGCGCCCCCACGCCGCCGCGCGGGACACCTGGCCTCCCTGCTGTCGGCCCTGCGCCGCCGCAGGTCGACCCAGCGGCCAGGAGAAGCTGAGACACTGCCCGATATGGAGGCCACGACACGGATGACCGATCTCGAGACGGCGCGCACGCGCCTGGACACGCACCTGCGCGAGCTCGCCGGCCAGGATCTGCTGCTCTGTCTCGACATCGACGGCACCCTGGTCGACCACGACGGCACCATGACCCCGCCGATGCGCACTGCGTTGCGCCGCGCCGCCGAGGAGCAGGTCGTGGTCATCGCCACCGGCCGCTCGATCGGGGCGACACTGCCGATCGTGGAGGCCGCGGGCATCGAGAGCGGCTACGCGGTGTGCTCCAACGGCGCCGTGACCGTGCGCATGGACCCGCAGGCCGAGCGCGGGTACCGGGTGGTCGACACCCGCACCTTCCAGCCCGGCCACGCCCTGCGCACCCTGCGCGACATCGCGCCCGACGCGCACTACGCGGTGGAGATGGCCGACGGCACCTTCCACGCCACCGTCGGCTTCCAGGACGCCAGCTTCGGCGTCGAGGCCATCGAGAGCGACCTCGAGCACCTGATGTCCCTCGAGGCGGTGCGCGTGGTCGTCCACGTCCCGGACCTGACCCCGCAGGAGTTCAGCGACGTCATCGCCGAGTCCGGGGTGCACGGTGTGGAGTACTCGATCGGCTGGACCGCCTGGCTGGACATGGCGGCCCCCGGTGTCTCCAAGGCCAGCGCCCTCGAGGAGATCCGCACGGGACTGGGCATCGACCAGGCCCGCACCGTCGCGGTCGGCGACGGGTTCAACGACACCGAGATGCTCACCTGGGCCGGCGTCGGCATCGCCATGGGCCAGGCGCCCCAGGGCGTCAAGGACGTCGCGGACACCGTCACCGAGTCCGTCTACGCCGACGGCACTGTGCTGGTGCTCGAGGAGCTGCGCGGCTGAGGCCGCCACGCCCCCTCCGCCCCGTCTCGGTCCGCCCCCACAGCCCCGACGACCCCACCGGCTCCGTCCACGGTCTCGTGCGCCACAGAGCCCGCCGTGGTTCTCAGCCGCCCCCAACCGTCAGGGGCGTGCCTCCAGGGGAGGCGAGCAGACAGATGTGCCGGCTTCTTATGAGTAAACTCGTTACTCATAAAGTTCGGAGGCGACCTTATGAGTACTGCTGGTGATGCCCGACGAGGAACGACCGACGGGACCTGGCCCGCGCTCGCCGCGGAGTCGCAGATGTGGACCCCCTCAGCGGGATTCGGAGTACGTGCAGATCGGTATCCGAGCGCGCAGCGCTACGAGTCGGCTCTCGTGCCGCAGATCGCAGCCCTGACTCCGAGCCCGACGTCCGAGGTGATGACCGCTGCCGAGGACGCCGCGCTCTCGCTGAGCCGTCTCGATGCAGAACTCGGCGACCGCGTCGCCTCCTTCGCTCCCGTGCTGCTGCGGTCCGAGGCCGCCTCCTCCTCCCAGATCGAGAACCTGACGGCCTCCGCCCGTTCGATCATGAGTGCTGAGCTCGGGGCGAAGACTGGACAGAACGCGGCTCAGATCGCTGCGAACACCCGGTCGATGATGGCGGCGATCGACCTCTCCGGTGAACTCTCGGGGCAGGCGATCCTGCAGATGCACCAGGTCCTGCTGGACTCCCAGCCGCGCCACACACCGGGAGCCTGGCGTGATGAGCCCGTCTGGATCGGCAGCCGCTCCGACACGCCGGTCGGGGCCGAGTTCGTCGCGCCGCACCATTCGCGGGTTCCTGCGCTGGTCGAGGATCTCGTGGTCTTCATGGACCGCACCGATATGCCTGCTCTGGTCGCTGTGGCCATCAGCCACGCCCAGTTCGAGACGATCCATCCCTTCTCCGACGGAAACGGGCGCACGGGACGGGCACTCGCGCAAGCCCAGCTGAGGCATCTCGGCGTGACGCAGAACGTCGCGGTTCCCGTCTCCGCAGGGCTGCTGGCCGACGTCGCCGGATACCACAGCGCCCTCAACGCCTACCGAGGGGGCGAGGTCGGGCCGATCATCTCGGCGTTCGCCGACGCCTCGTCCCGTGCGGTGCGCAACACCCGTCAGCTGGTCGAGGAGATCGACGGAATCCGCGCTGAGTGGGCGCGGCGGCTCACCGTCCGACGCTCGAGCAATGCATGGAAGCTTCTCGACGTGCTCGTGCGGCGGCCCGTCCTGAACTCGGCAACAGCAGCAGCAGAGCTCGGGGTGAAGCAGCCCAACATCTATCCTCCGCTGAAGGCCTTGGAGGAGGCCGGAATCCTGGCTTCGAAGAACGAGTATCAGCTGGGGCCCTTCTGGCGCTCCGACGAGATTCTCGGGGCCATCGACCGCTTCGCCGAGCGCGCGGGCCGCAGGAGCCTGGGCTGACAACAGGCGGCGTCCAGTCGGTGCTCAGCGCTTCTCGCGCAGCCACGCCTTCATCGCCTTCTCGCGCTGCCGGTTCTCCTCCCGCAGGGGTCGCGCCCACCGGGGGTAGACGATGTCCGGCAGGGGGAGGAACACCATCAGCGCCCAGAACATGACCAGGAACAGCAGCGCCCCGAGCGGGAACGTGATCAGCATCAGGTAGCGTCCGACGACGGGAAGGATCCCCAGCGAGAAGCACAGGCAGATCAGCCCGAACATGGGGCCGCCGAGGACGGTCATGCGCTCGTTGAACGGTTCGTTGCCGAACTCGTTGCCCATCCAGCGGCGAGCAGCGGGAGACCTGCCGCGGCGGGCCCACGCGCAGTAGGCCAGGAACCCGAACCCGACCACGGCCGCACCGGCGGAGAGCAGCAGACGCACGGTCACCTGATCGTTCATACCCGAAGTCTCTCATCCGCGCTCAGTCGCGCTCGCTCCTGCGCTCTCCGTCCGGCGCCCTGCGCGGACTGCGGGACGCGGGCCGACGGAGCCCATGGGGAGTTGTCCCCATGGCGGTCGCGGACGCCGTGGTGGATGCTGTCAGGGTTGACAGCGCATGAGGGGGAAGAGCCGTGAACTTCTACGGGATGGACACCGAGCAGGGCGAGTCCTTCGCCCAGCTCCTCGGGCAGCGGCGCAGCACGATCGAGGAACGTGCCGCTCAGCTCGATGGCGTGATCCAGGGGATCGACTCCTTCTGGCGGGGCGCGGACGCGGAGAACTTCCGCAGCGAGTGGAGCCGGACCCACGGCACCCTGATCTCCCAGGCGGTCGAGCGACTGTGGGCACTGGCCCGCGAACTCTCCGACCATGCCCAGGAGCAGGACATCTGCTCGGCCGAGGGCGCGGGGAAGATCGGGGAGAGGCTCAGCGACCTCTTCCCCTTCGGCGGGCCGCTCGAGAATCCGCTCGCCGGCTTCGCGGACCCGACCAGCTACCTCCCCTTCGGCGCTGCCGGCACCGCGTCCAAGGAGATGTTCCAGCGCGCGTGGCAGGTCTTCGCGCACGGCGGCGAGGACGCGATCGTCCCCTGGTTGCGCAATGCCCACGGACTGAGGTCGGCGAGCAAGTACCTGGGCCCGGCCGGCCACGTCCTGACCGGCGGGCTCGCCTTCGCCGACCGCTGGACCGAGGACGCCGGCGACCCCAGCCTCAGCACGGGGGAGCGGGTCGTGCGGGGAGCCGTCGACGGTGGGGCGAACGTCGCGGGCGCCGCCGCCGGCGCGTGGGCGGGTGCCAAGGGCGGCGCCGCAGCCGGCGCCGTGATCGGCTCCATCTTCCCCGGCCCGGGCACGGCGATCGGCGGCGTGGTCGGAGGAGTCATCGGTGGCATCGCCGGCGGGATCACGGGCGGCGGACTGGCTGATGCGGCCATAGACTGGATCCTGGGCTGACAGGCCCTCGCACCACCATCGCCTGACCGAGCCAGGGGGAGCCGACCGCATGACGTCCGAACTCACGACCGTCGAGGTGGTGATCCCAGGCCGCGACGAGCTGCGTGTGGTCGTCGACGTCCCGGCCGACTGGGAGACCAGCCTCGTGGAGGAACCACCCTTGTTCCTCGCCCAGATCCCGCAGGACCAGGCCGGCCCGTTCGGCGACAACCTGATCGTGACCATCGAGGCGCTCGAGGACGACGCCCCGAGGGACCTCGAGGAGCTGCAGGGGCTCATCTACGCACAGGCCTTCTCCTCGGTGCCGGATTTCCACGCGGTCGACGATCGCCCGCACGAGGTCGCCGCAGCCCCCGGCTGGTTCCGCGCCTCCTTGCAGACGGCGCCCCCCGGCATCACCGCGATGAACCGTCAGGTGTTCACCCTGCGCGGCGATCTCCTCGTGACGCTGTCGCTGACCACGATGGCCTTCCGCGATCCCGAGGCCTCGGAGCTGTTCGACGCCGTCGTGGCCTCCTGCGGGATCCTCAGCGAGAAGGAGTCGGACTGATGTCGATCACCCAAGAATCACCCGGTCTCTTCCGGGGCACGGCCCGACGGATCAGCGCCTTCCGTGACCGCCTGGCACGGACTCCGGACGCACGCGGCCTGGCAGCCGTGCTGCGGGAGTCCTCGGTCGCGGGAGAGGTCTCCCCGGACGACCAGATCCTGGAGAGCATCCGCGCCGCCCTGGCGACCCCGATCTTCACCGTCGAGGTGGCCAACGCCGGCCCCGGCGGGCTCCATCGCCATGCCATCACCGCCGGGGCCAACGCGGTCTGCGCACGACTGAGCACGACGGGCGAGGACCACGCCGATCTGGCCGGATCACCGTTTCCCGTGCTGCCCGGTGAGATGACGCGGCTGGTGAGGTTCGGCCCGGGGCAGCCTCCGCCGCCCGCCGCTCCCGAGGTCGAACTCCCGGCGGATCTGATCGCGGAGCTGGCCGACGAGGACCGGCAGACGCGGGTCTCCGCCTGGGCCTCCGTGCAGCCCCGGCTGGCAGCAGCGGTCGAGCTCGATCCGCAGGACGAGAGCTGGCAGCTCGTGCAGTCCCGCGCCGAATGGACCGGAACCGACTCCCGCCCGGTCGACACCCTCGCCGTCTACCTGCGGGCCGGAGAGCAGTACTTCTTGCCGGTGCAGGAGGGGGACGAGACCGTCCGACTGGTGCCGGTGCCCTCTGTCGACGCCTGGGAGCAGCTGATCCACGTGCT
>DATGUQ010000085.1:0-5602 GCA_035301145.1 Brachybacterium sp.
CGAACGCCTCGTAGGTGACCAGCTCGTTGATCTTCCAGCTGGTGATGGTGTACGGGCCGGAGAAGGCCTTCGCGGAGACGATCTCGTTGTCGGGGAGGACCTCGTCGGCGGGGAACACGTCGGCGTCGACGATCGGGCCCACCGGGCTGGTCAGCACGTACGGGAAGGTCTGGTCGTTGGGTTCCTTGAGATGGAACTCGACGGTGAGGTCGTCGACGATCTCGACCTCGTCGAGGTTGCCCAGCAAGCTCGAGGGGCCGCTGGGATCCGCGATCGCGAGCTGTCGGTCGAAGGTGTGCTTGACGTCCTCGGAGGTCAGCTCGTTGCCGTTGGCGAAGGTCAGGCCCTCCTTGAGGGTCACGGTGAAGACGGTGTCGCTGGTGAACTCCGCGGTCTCGGCGAGGTCGGGCTCGGGCCGACCGTCCTCGGAGCCGATCGAGGTGCCCAGCAGGTATCCGTAGCACTGCGTCCACACGGTCGAGGAGCCGTTGTCGTAGGCGGCCGCGGGGTCCAGGGCGGTGACCTTGTCGGTGGTGCCGACGGTCATGGTCCCGCCGCCACCGCCGCCGTCGCCGGAGCCGCCGCCGTCCTCGGCGGTCTTGGCGCAGGCGGTCAGCAGCACGGGCACGCCGGCCATGGAGAGCAGCACGGCGCGTCGTCGGGGGGTGAAGGCGGCATCGAACACGAGGTCCTCCTGAGGATGAGGACGACACCGCGGGGTCACGGCGTCGTGACAGAGGTGGCGCATGTGACGCAGCACACCTGTGATGCCCTGCAACCTCACAGCCCGTGCTCCCCCGGCCCGCCCTCCGCACCGCCATGGCGCACCCCGTGACCGAAACGTGATCGAGAGCGTGCTCAGCCCGCGTTCCACCACCGCAGCACGCGCAGCGCCTGCATCGTCAGCCAGGGCGAGGGCCGGCCCACGGCCACGTCGATCTCGAACCAGACCTCGCCCGGCAGCACGTGCTGCTGCAACCAGGTCCCGTCGGCCTGCTGGGCGTCCTGCACCATCCGCACGGCCTCCTGCATACGCGGGTCGCGGCGATCGGCGTGCCGGAAGTGGTCCAGCGCCCGCAGCGCGGTGTAGATGTGCCGGGGCGGGTACAGGAAGTGGTCCACCCAGGGGCCGACGATCTCGCCGTCGCGCAGGCGCCGGGTGAGGTTCCTGCGCAGCAGGTACTCCTCCCCCGCGCGCTGGGCCTCGCGGGTGGCCGCAGTCCCGCCGGTGAGCCTCTCGTGCTCGTGCAGCGCGCGCAGCGCGTTGAGGGTGGAGTGGAAGCTCGCCCGCCGCGAGCCGTCCTGCCACTCGCAGTTCCAGCCGCCCTCGGCCATCGTGTGCTCGACGAACCAGTCCACGAGCGAGGAGACGTCGGCCCCGAGCCAGAGCCCGTTGGCGAGCGTCATCGCGTTGATGCAGACGTCCACCTCCCCGCCCCAGTAGGGCAGGGAGGGATCGACCTCCCAGTGCGCGTGCTCGGCGAGCTTCGCCGCGGTGTCCCGGGCGATCAGCGGTGCCGGGTCCATGCCCCATTCGCGCAGGGTGATCAGCGACCAGGTGGTGGCGGTCCAGGGCTGGCCGGGCAGCTCGCGGTTCGCCGGGTCGTCGAGGAAACCGGCCGGGAAGAAGGCACCGCCGGCCCAGAGTCCGGTGGCGGGGTCCTGGTGGGCGAGCAGCGCGGCACCATACCCCTCCTGCGGGATCCGGGCCCGGGTGGCCTGCCACTGCTCCTCCGGGGCGTCGAGCAGATCACGCTCGACCTGCCAGCGCAGCGCCGGATCGGTGTCCAGGAGCCAGGGGATCACGCCGGTGGGTCGCATCGCCTTCTCCGGGGTCACAGGGGGAAGGGGCCGAAGCGGGACCAGGCGAAGAACACCGACAGGACGGCCAGCACGATCGACGGCAACGTGGCGGGCACGCCGTCGCCGCGCCGGGTGTGCACGAGCGCGGCGAAGACCATCGTGATCGCGAGACCGGCACCGGCCAGCGGGACCAGTACGGTGGCGACACCCGTGAGCGCGGGCAGGAGCAGGCCGATCGCCCCGAGGATCTCGAGCACCCCGATCCCGCGGATCACGGACTGCGGGAAGTCCTCGACGTAGGGGGTCCGTACGATCTGCTGGTCACGGGCGGTGACGAGCTTGACCACGCCGCTGCCCGCGAAGACCGCGGCGAGCACGAAGGCCAGGATCCACAGCAACAGGTTCATCGGTGCGCCTCCTCGGACGGGGCCACCACACTATCCCCTGGCCTGTGGTCCGTGTCATGGAACGAGCCGACCGGGCGCTCAGTCCCGCGCCCTCACCAGGCGCTCGTGGCCGCTCTCCTCGAGCTCGGCGATGTCCGCATTGCCCTTGAGGAAGTCGTTGAAGGACTTGAAGCCGATGGCCTTCTCGCTGAACGAGGAGTCCATGCGGCGCATGTGGGACTTCACGGCCGAGGCGTGCAGCCACTCGCTGTCCCCGCGGTCGCCCAGCTGCAGGGCGCGCTGCAGCAGGCGGGCCGCCGCCTCGCGCGGGTCCTCGGCGGTCTCCTCGTCGTCGGCGTCCTCGGCGGCCTCCGCGGCCTCCTCGGCGGCGCGCTCGGCGGCGCGGGCCTTGGCGTCGGCGTCGGCCGAGCGCCGCGACCGCGTGCGCTGCCCGCCGCCCTCGACGTCGGCGGTCGCCTGGGCGCCGCCGCCCCGCCGCGAGCGGCTCCGCTGCGGGGCGGCCGGCCGCTCGACGCCGGGCAGGTTGTCGTAGGACTCGAACTCGTCGCAGGCGGCGGCCAGGGACTTCGCCGTCGAACCGGCCACCCCCATCGCGATCACGTAGCGGCCCAGGCGCCGGCAGCGCTGCGCGAGGGGCACGTAGTCGGAGTCGCCGGCGACGATCACCACATGGGTGATGTCGGGCATCAGGTAGAGGTCCTCGACCGTGTCGACGGCCAGGCGGATGTCCGCGCCGTTCTTCGCGTAGGCCGCGGCCGGGAACAGCTGCACGAGGTCCACGGCGCGCGCGACCAGCTGGCTGCGGTAGATCGCGTTGACCGGCGAGGACCAGTCCGCGTAGGCGCGGGTGAGCGTGAGCGAGCCGAAGGAGGCGGCGTAGTCGATGATCGCGCCCACGTCGACGGTGGCCCGCTCCAGGCGCTCGGCGATCTCGGGCTCGGTCGGGTCCGCGGCGATGCGCTGACGGTCCCGGCTGTACGACTGTCGTCCGTGCACCCGGTCGTACCAGGACATGACGATGTTGTCGAAGTCGAGATAGACGGCTACGCGGGAATCCTGGGTCTCTGCCATGGTCCCAGTCTGCCCCCTCCGGGAGGTGGGGACGACCTCAGTCGCCGGGCGGGCCGCTGCGGATCCGCAGCGACTGCCTCCGGCGGTGCACGGTGAGGTACTCGAGCCCGTGCTCGCCCGCGCGGAATCCGCGCACCGTGCGCCGCGGCAGGAGGGCCACATCGCCCTCCTGCAGCGGCGACTCGCCGTCCTCGGTGGTCAGGACGCCGCCCCCGCGCACCACGTGGACGAGCGTGTCGACCTCGGCGCCCAGGTGCGGCGGGATGCTGTCCCCGGGCGGGAGGCGGATCAGGTTGGAGTCCAGCTCACGCTCCGGCTCGGCGATGGACCACACCGCGCCGCGCCGCGGCTGCTCGGGCTGCTGGCCGGTGTTGGTGAGGATCGGCATGCCTGCGCTCCCTGCTCTCGACGTCGTCCTCGACCGTACACGGACGCTCAGCACACGCACACGCCGCACACGTCGCATCTGCGGCGGTACAGTCGCTGTCATGACGCAGATGCGGGTCCGTGAGGCGGCGACCTTCCTGGCGGTCAGCGAGGACACGATCCGGCGGCGGATCGAACGGGGCGCGCTGACCGCGCACACCGACGCCGCCGGCCGCACGGTGCTCGAGGGCACCGAGGTGGCCCGGCTCGCACGCGAGCTCGCGATCACCCCGCAGCTGGACGGCCCGACCTCCTCCTCGGCGCGCAACCGCTTCGTGGGGCTCGTGACGCACGTCGCCATGGACACCGTGATGGCGCAGGTCGAGATGCAGTGCGGTCCCTTCCGCGTCGTCTCCCTGATGAGCAGCGAGGCCGCGCGCGAGCTGGGCCTGGAGCCCGGCAAGGTCGCCAGCGCCGTCGTCAAGGCCACGCAGGTGGTGGTCGAGGCGGAGCCCGAGCCCGACCGGGCGGGAGGCGGCGCATGAGGGCCTCGGCCCGGCTCACCGCGGCCGCGGCGGGGATGGCGCTGCTGGCCGCCGGCGGCGCGGGCTGCGCCGACGGCGGCGGGACCGAGCGGACCGTCTCGTTGCACGTCTACGCCGCGGCCTCGCTGCAGGAGCCCTTCGAGGAGATCGCCGAGGCGTTCGAGGCCGAGCACGACGGGGTCGAGGTCGCGCTCAACGTCGCCGGGTCCTCGACCCTCGTGCAGCAGATCCAGCAGGGTGCTCCGGCGGACGTCTTCGCCTCGGCCGACCCGGAGACCATGGACGAGCTCGTCGGCTCCGGGCTCGAGGCCGCCGATCCGGTGGACTTCACCTCCAACACGCTGATGATCGCGGTGCCCGCCGGGAACCCGGCGGGGGTCACAGATCTGTCCTCCCTCGCGCAGGAGGGGCTGGACCTCGTCGTGTGCGCCCCGGCGGTGCCCTGCGGTGCGGCTGCCGAGACCGTCGAGCAGGCCGCCGGGCTCGAGTTCACTCCGGTCAGCGAGGAGCAGTCCGTGACCGATGTGCTGAACAAGGTCACCAGCGGCGAGGCGGATGCCGGGCTCGTCTACGTCACCGACGTGCGCAGAGGCGGGGACGCGGTCGAGGGGATCGCCTTCCCCGAGGCGGAGGAGGCCGTGAACGTCTATCCGATCACCACGGTGGAGGGCGCGGAGCACGCCGAGCTCGGCCAGGAGTTCGTCGACCTGGTCGGCGGCGAGGTGGGGCAGTCGATCCTCGACGAGTACGGCTTCGGCCGGGCATGAGGTCGCTGCCCGCCTGGATCCTGGCGCCGGCCGTGCTCGGCGCCCTGTTCGTGCTGCTGCCGCTGGCGGCGATGGCAGCCCGCGTGGACTGGTCCGAGGCCGGAACGCTGCTCACCAGCGAGTCCTCGCTCTCGGCGCTGCGGCTGAGCGTGCAGACCTCGGGGGCCAGCGCCCTGCTGTGCGTGCTGGTCGGGGTGCCGATGTCCCTGCTGCTGGCGCGCGCCGAGTTCCGCGGGCTCGCGGTGGTGCGCTCCCTGGTGCTGCTGCCGCTGGTGCTGCCGCCCGTGGTCGGCGGCATCGCGCTGCTGTACACCTTCGGCCGCCAGGGGCTGCTGGGCCGCCAGCTGGAGCTGCTGGGGATCGAGATCGCCTTCTCCACCACCGCGGTCGTGCTCGCCCAGACCTTCGTGGCGCTGCCGTTCCTGGTGATCAGCCTCGAGGGCGCGCTGCGCACCGCGGGCACCCGTTACGAGGTCGCCGCCGCCTCGCTCGGGGCCGGGCCCTCCCGGGTCATGCTGCGGGTGACGCTGCCGCTGGTGCTCCCGGCCCTGCTCTCCGGCACCGTGCTGTCCTTCGCAAGGGCGCTCGGGGAGTTCGGGGCCACGATCACCTTCGCCGGCTCGCTGCAGGGCACCACGCGCAC
>DATGUQ010000086.1:0-19622 GCA_035301145.1 Brachybacterium sp.
ACTCGGCGGAGAAATCATGGGATACTCGCACTACCAGTGCTCCTGTTGCTCAGCGTTACGGAACCTTAGACAAGTCCCATTATCGCTGGCCACAGGAGCACTTGGCTGTCACGACCCACCCACCCGACCGGCGGATCCAGGTTGAGCGGTCACCACGACCCACACCCCGGCCAGAAATGACGCCGAGAGAGCACTTCTCCATGTGTGACGCGCACCCACGAAGTAGAGGAACAGGCCGAGAAGGGCCAGAGGTGCGGGCGACAGCCCGACGCCGAGCGCCGCGTATCCCCACGCTCCGACATAGGTGAGCAACGGGGTGATCCGCGGCCATCTGCTCCGGAGCACGTAGGCCGCGCACAGCAGTGCTGACAGCACCAGTGCGACGATGAGCTGCGGCATCGAGAGAACGCCGAGGCCGACGTGCTGGGCCGCCAGGTTCATCGCGTCGTACAGGAACAGCGCGATCGCGACCACGATGCTGATGGAGATCGCGTGCCGCTCAGTCCATCGGCCGACAGGTGTCGCAACAACGGCAGCGTTCCGGCGGCTCACCGCCCGGCCAGCACCCGTCACGCTCATGCCACGTCATTTTACGGCGATGCCTGCGCCGGTCGGGATCGCACTCTCTGGCAGCGCGGACAGTAGAAGCTGGAACGGTTCATGAACGGCTTGCGCCGGATCGTCGCGCCACAGCGATCGCAGGGTTCGCCCTCCCTGCCGTATGAATGCAGTGACCGTGCGAAGTACCCGCTGCGGCCCTCGACGTCCACGTACAGCGCGTCGAAGCTGGTGCCGCCGGCCGCGAGCGCCCGCTCCATCACGTCACGGGCGGCGCGGAGGATCTCCAGCGCCTTCCTCTGGCTCAGCGCCGTGCCGGGGGTGTCGTAGCGGGTACGGGCCGCCCACAGCGCCTCGTCGGCGTAGATGTTCCCGATCCCGGAGACGATCTCCTGGTTCAGCAGCAGGGTCTTGATCGCGCTGCGCCGGGTGCGCAGAGTGCGCGCGATGGCGGGCAGGTCCGCGGCGGGGTCGACGAGGTCGCGGGCGATGTGGGAGGCGCTCTCCGGCAGCAGGGCGTCAGGGCTGCCCAGTCCCGCGAGCGCCCCGTCGGCCGCCTCCACCAGCGGGCTGGCCCACAGCCCGCCGAAGAGGCGCTGGTCGACGAGGTCCACGCGCGCCCCGTCGTCGAGGTGGAGGGAGAGGCGGCGGTGGCGCAGCGGATCGGAGGCCGGCCCCTCGGAGGGCACCGACAGTGCGGGCGGGACGCCGGGCGTCACGGCGGTCCCCTCGGGCGTCGTCAGGCGCAGCTGGCCGCTCATGCCCAGGTGGCCCATGAGCGCCTCGCCGGTGTCGGCGCCGTCCGGATCGGCCAGGCGCCACCACAGGAACTTCCCGCGCCGTGCCACGGCCGTGAGCGTGGAGCCCTCGAGCGCGGCGCGCAGTCGGTCCGCTCCCCCGGCCTGGCGGCGGATGATCCGGGCATCGAGCAGTTCGAGCCCGGTCACGGTGCGGCCGACGGTGCGCGGCTCGAGACCGCGCCGGACGACCTCGACCTCGGGCAGTTCGGGCATGCGCTCAGCCCCGCGGGATCAGCGGCTCGCCGCGCTCGGCGAGGACGCCGCGCACCGCGTTCTGGGCGGCTGCGAGCTCGGCGTCCTTCTTCGAGGCGCCGTCGCCGCTGGCCGTGACGATGCCGGGGACGGTGACGGTGGCGGTGAACGTCTTCTGGTGCTCGAGGCCGGATTCGCTCATCGCATAGGTGACGGTGGTGCCGCCCGCGGCGGCGATCTCCTGGAGGCGGGACTTGAAGTCGTAGCCGGTCTCGAGGAACTCGTCGGAGTCCAGCAGCGGCCGCAGCAGATCCAGCACGAAGCGGCGGGAGACGTCCTGCCCGAGCGCGAGGTGCACCGCACCGATCACGGCCTCGGTGGTGTCGGCGAGGATCGAGGACTTCGCCCGGCCGCCGGTGAGGTCCTCACCGCGACCCAGCCGCACGTACGCACCGAGGTCGAGCTTGGAGGCGATCACGGCGAGCGCCCGGGTGCTCACGGTCGCAGCGCGGCGCCGGGCCAGGTCACCCTCGGGCAGTGTGGGGTGGGCCGAGTAGAGGTGCTCGGTGACGGCCAGCTGCAGCACGGCGTCGCCGAGGAACTCGAGCCGTTCATTGTGGGGCAGCAGATCGTGCTCGTAGGAGAACGAGCGGTGGGTCAGCGCCAGTTCGAGGAGCCCGGACTCGCGCAGGTCGGCACCCTGCCCGGCATCCAGCGGGAGCCGGTCCAGCAGACCCTGCGGTGCGGCGGCCTCGGTGGCGCGGCGCCTGCGCGCCATCAGGCCTCCTCGCCCTTGCGGTCCCCGTCCTGCGGGGCGTCGTCCTGCTGCGCCTCGTCGAGCAGGCCCTGCAGGGCGGCGAAGCGGGGATCGATCACCTCGTGGTGGTGGTCCGGGTCGTCCTCCATCCGGAATCCGCACTGGCTGCACAGGCCGGGGCAGTCCTCGCGGCACAGGGGCCGCTCGTCGGCCTCCATCGCCAGGGCGTCGCGGACCAGCGGCCCGAGGTTCACCTCGTCGGACTCGAGGAGGGCGGTGTCCTCCTTCTCGTCGGCCCTGACCTTCTCGGGGTACATGAACAGCTCGTCGAGGCGGGCGGTGACGTCCTGGTCGACGGGGTCGAGGCAGCGTGAGCACTCGCCCTCGAGGTGCGCGGTGACGGTGCCGTGGGCGTAGATGCCCTCGACCACGGATTCGAGCTCGGCCTCGACGGCGATGTCCTGTCCCTCGGGGACCTGCATCGCGATGCCGCCGGCCTCCCGGGGCGGGGCGGGGACGGTGCGCTCGACGCGGCGGTGGGAGCCGGTGCGGCCGATCAGGTCGACGGCGTCGAAGCGCAGGGCGGTGTCGAGCGTGGTGCTCGGGATGTTCTCGGAAGTCATCGGTGGGGATCCTGTTCGTACGTGGGTCGGTCAGGAGGCGGCCGCAGCGGCGCGCAGCGCGTCCAGCGAGGGACCGGGGAGCATGTCGGAGACGTCGCCGCCGAGGGCGTGGACCTCCCGGACCAGGGAGGAGGAGATGTGGGACCAGGCCGAGTCGGTGAGCAGGAAGACGGTGTCGATGTCGGCGAGGTGATGGTTCATCCGCGCCATCGGCTCCTCGTAGGCGAGGTCGAGCTGGGAGCGCAGTCCGCGCACCACGGCGTCGGCGCCCACGTCGCGGCAGAAGTCGACCAGCAGCCCCTTGGGCAGCGTGCGGACCTCGACGGTACCGGAGAGGTCCTCCTGCGCGAGGGTCCGTGTGATCGATCCGGTCCTCGCCTCGAGGCCGAGGATCCCCTTCTTGGACGGGTTGTGGGAGACCGCGATGATCACCTGGTGGCCGAGCGCGGCGGCCCGGCGGGTGAGGTCGAGGTGTCCCAGGGTGAAGGGGTCGAACGAGCCGGGCAGGACGACGGTGCTCATGGCGCCACTCTAGTGCGCGGGGCTGGATGCCTCAGCTGAGCTCGACGGCGACGTCGTGGCGGCCGTCCTCGTGGATGGTGCCGATGGTCAGGGTGCCGGTGAGCCCGGCGAGCGCGCCGGTGCCCGAGCCGGGGGCGATGACGTAGCTCAGCTCGGGCTCGCCGCCCGCCATGGTGCCGAGCTGCTGGAGGGTGACGGTGCCCTCGCGGCCGTCGAGCGTGCCCTCGAAGAGCTCGGTGGCGATGTAGGAGGCGCTGCCCGAGGCCGGGTCGCCGGCGGTGAGCATCACGCCCTGCGAGGTGCCCTCGAGCGCGCCGGTCCAGGTCTTCGACAGGTCGAAGCGGTCGGCGGCGCCGGGGAGGGGCTCTGCGGGGGTCAGGGTGACGGTGAAGGTCGCGGTGCGGTCATCGGTGCTGGTGCTCATGTCTCGAGTATCCGTGCTGCGTCGCTGCGGCGCACGTGTTCGCTCGCGAGCAGCGCGTACTGCATCCCGTCGAGCCAGCGGCCGCTGCGGTGCAGGGTCTCCTCACGGAAGACGCCCTCGAGGCGCAGGCCGATCTTCTCCATCACGCGGCGGGAGGCGAGGTTCTCGGCGAAGCAGGCGGCCTCGACGCGGCGTACGCCGAGCCCGTCGAAGGCGATGCGGAGCAGCGCAGCGGCGAACTCGGTGCCCAGCCCTTTGCCCTGGGCCGAGGGGTCGAGGACCCAACCGAGCTCGGCCTGCTGCCCGGCGGCCCGGTCCCGCATGTCGGTCTGGGAACAGGCGTCCTGCCGTTCGACCTTGCCGACGGCGACGACGGCGCCTTCGTGCAGGCCGACCACCGCAGAGCCGAGCCTGGACTCCCAGCGCTCGCGGTGCGCCGCGAGCGTGGGGCTCAGCGTCGTGGTCCACTCCTGGACCTCGGGCAGCCGGTACCAGGGCCAGACGGCGTCGGCGTCCTGGGCGCGTGCGGGACGCAGCTCGAGTCGCTCGATGCGCAGGGGCCAGTCGAGCTCGGACAGTGCGAGAGTCATCGGAGGAGGCTATCGCGGTGATCAATAGGGTGGCGACCCGTATTCGGGATCCGGTGGGAGCGGGGGCGGGCCGGGGTCGTCGGCCTCGTCGTACTCGGGGCGGGAGTAGTGGTCGATCAGGTGGCACCCCCGCCGGTACGCCTCGTCCCGGTCGGCGTCCTCCGCCTCGGCCTCCTCGAAGAACCCGGTGCGGACCATCGCCTCGAACTCGAGGGCGTCGGCGTATCGCTGCCAGGCGTCCCGGAGCCGGTCGGAGAGTTCTCGGGTGACGAGGTCGGTGTTCGCCGCGACGTCGCACACCGCGGCGTCGGCGATCCGCCACCGGGTGGTGCCGGTCTCGCGGTCGCGTACCGGGTCGAGCAGTCCGGCGGATTTCATCCGGTGGTGCCGGCGGCACAGGCGGTGCAGGTTCTCGACGGTGGTGGGACCGCCGCGAGCGGGGTCCTCGAGGTCGAACTCTTCGATGTGGTCCATCTCGCCGACCGTCATGACGTTGCGGTGGCAGCCGGGCACGGCGCACACGGGATCGATGAGGCGCAGGTTCTCGGCCATCGCGGCGGAGGGGCGATAGGTGCGGGAGGCGGTGTGCAGGTGGTCGCCCGTGACGGGATCGGTCAGCACTCTCTCGAAGGCGGGTGCCTTGGCGACCAGCTCGCGCGCCATGCGGGGCGGGATCGGGATGGTGCCGTCGAGGGTGGCAGGAGCGTTCGAGAGCCCGAGCAATGTCAGCAACGGGACCACGATCGAGAGGCGGAAGGCTGGTTCGGGCACTTCGACCGCACCGGTGTCGAGCTGTGCGCGGACTGCGATCGCGTACCGCAGGGCGGACAGCGGCAGGTGGCGCCCTGTGCGGGCGGCGTCCCCGTCGAGGTCGAAGGGGATCGGCGCTCCGGTCTCGAGCGCGTGACGCTGCGCGTCCTGGACGGCGCGGGCGGCGGCATCGAGCCGCTGGCCGAAGGCGGTGAGCTCGGGGATCGGGCCACGGATCATGAGGCAGGCGGTGCCGTCGCCGTCCGGGGAGGGCGTGAGGGAGACCGAGCGCTGCTCCTGCGGGGACTCCTGGACGGCCCGGCGGCCGAACCAGGTCACCAGCGTGCGCAGCTCGCGGTAGAAGCGCCCGACGTCGATCGACTCGAGCTCCCAGGCGGCGACCCGCTCATCGACCTGCCGGCGCTGGTGCGGGGTGAGACGCAGGACGCTGTGGATCAGCCAGTCGAACCAGTCCACGGGCAGGGCTCCGTCGGCCACGCGCGAGAAGCAGGCGGGCAGATCGGTGACGGCGACGTGCGCATCACGCAGGCGGTCCTCTCCGCGCGGCAGCTTCGTGCGCAGGCCGACGGAGGCGGCGAGGGCGCGGAGGGCCTTCTCGTCACCCTCGTCCTCCTCGGACCACAGGGAGGCGAGGTCCCGCATCTCCGCGACGTAGAGGGCGGCGTGCTCCTGCTGACGACGGCGGAAGATGCGCAGCACGGTCTCGGCCTCGGGCGTGCGAGGGGTGACGTCCGCGCGATCCACGAGCGCCTGCGGCGTGAGCGGGGTGCGGGCGCGCACGGGCTTGCGGGGTGGCTCGTCGGCGCTCGCGCCGGACGGGCCCGGGCCGGAAGGCGTGGCGGAGGGGTCGATGCGATGCTCCATGGTGCTCCCCCTCCCCCGTCTCCGTTGCGGGCCCGGTGCCCAGCGGCTGTCAGCGGCGTCTCCGATGAGGAGATCTGTCGCCAGATGCACCCTATTTTAGAACACACGCTCGACTTGCACCAGCACATCCAGAGAGTGACGCCAAATTGTGGACACGTCGGCCGCGTGGAGGAACGGTCACCTAATCCACATCGATCCCACATTCTGTGGATACCCGCTGGTCACTTACTCCTGGGCGGCTCCTCCTGCGCGGATGAGAGCACCCCACGGAGCGGAACGCGAGATATCCACTGCAGGTCACAACAGCCGGCACCGATAATGCATTCTTCGCCGGTCGGCACAAGACCTCGCCGGAAATTGTGGACAACGGGCCACTCCCCTCAGGCGGGCCCGCCGAACTGCAGCACGGTCTCGCCGTAGGCCTTGGTGCCGTCGTCGGCCCAGCCCTGCGGCCACTGGAGCGCACGGCTGCGTGAGGAGCGCTCGACGACGACGAGGGCATCGTCGCTCAGTGCGGGCCGCAGGGTGATCAGCATCTGCTCGAGCGCGTCGGTGGGGACGTCGTAGGGCGGGTCGAGGAACACGAGCGTGGCTGCGGGGGTCTCCGACCCGTCCTCGCGCTCGGCGGCGAGCCGGCCGGCAGCGGTCGCGGCCTTCCCCGCCCGGATCTCGGCGCAGTCGGACAGACCGAGGTCGCTCGCGGTGCGGCGCAGCTGCGCGACCGTCGGGCCGTGCGTCTCGACCAGCAGGGCGTGCTCGGCGCCGCGGGAGAGGGCCTCGAAGGCGAGAGCTCCGGTGCCTGCGTAGAGGTCGAGCGCTCGGGCGCCGGCGAGCACGTCCCATCCCTCGAGTCGGTTGAACAGGGCCTCACGGACCTTGTCCGAGGTGGGCCGGGTGCCCTTCCCGGGCGGCCCCGGGATGGTGCGGCCTCCGAGGCGGCCGGCGACGATGCGCGGCATGTCAGCTCCTCTCCACGTCGGGATCGGCATCCCGCAGGCGGTCCGCGATGGCGCCGGCGAGTGCGGGATGGGCGGTGAGCTCGGGGTCGGAGGCGACCACGGCGAAGGCGTCCTCGCGCGCCTGCTCGATCGCACGGGCGTCGCGCATCACGTCGAGGTGCTCGAGCGTCCGCTGCAGTCCGGACTGCTCCTCCCCCACCAGGTCCCCGGCGCCGCGGCGATGCAGGTCGAGCTCGGCGAGGGCGAAGCCGTCGGCCGCATCGGCGATCTGCTGGAGGTGCTGGGAGTGGTCCCTGCCCACCTCCGCGGTGGTGTCGAAGAAGGCGATGCCCGGATGCTCGCCGCGGCCCACGCGGCCGCGCAGCTGGTGGAGCTGGGAGACGCCGAAGCGCTCGGCGTCCAGCACGATCATCGTCGAGGCGTTGGGCACGTCGACGCCCACCTCGATGACCGTGGTGGACACCAGCAGGTCGATCTCGCCGCGCACCATCTGCGCCATCGTCTCCTGCTTCTCCTCCCCGCTCATCCGTCCGTGGAGGACGGCGATCCGCGCACCGGCGAGCTCGGGCCGCTCGGCCAGGCGCCGGGCGGTCTGGGAGACGCCGCGGGCGGGAGCGAGCGCGGGGGGCGAGGCCGTGCCGTCCTCGTCGAGCTCCGGCGGTGCGGGCGCGTCGGCGTCGTCCTCGTCGATGCGGGCGCAGACGACGAAGACCTGGCGCCCGGCGGCGATCTCCTCCGCGGCGCGCTGCCACATCCGCTGCTCCCATCTCGGGAGCTCCTCGTGGACGACGAAGCTGGTGACGCCGGCCCGCAGGCCGGGATTCTCGCGCAGGGAGAGCACATCGAGATCGCCCACGGTCGCGAGCGCGGCGGTGCGCGGGATCGGCGTCGCGGTCATCACGATGACGTGCGGGCTCTGCCCGGCGGGCCCCTTCGTGCGCAGCCGCCGACGGTGGTCGACCCCGAAGCGGTGCTGCTCGTCGATCACCACCAGGCCCAGCGAGGCGAACTCGACCGAATCGGTGAGCAGCGCGTGCGTGCCCACCACGATCCCGGCCTGGCCCGAGGTGACGTCCAGGAGCGTCTCGCGGCGGCCCGCTGTGCGTTGGGACCCGGTGAGCAGGCGGACCCGGGTGGCGTGCTCGTGCCCGTCGAGCTGACCTGCCCGCGCGAGGTCGCCGAGCAGGGTGAGCAGGGTGCGGTGGTGCTGCTCGGCGAGCACCTCGGTGGGGGCGAGCAGCGCGGCCTGATGGCCGGAGTCCACGGCGCGCAGCATCGCGCGCAGGGCGACGACGGTCTTGCCGGAGCCGACATCCCCCTGCAGCAGCACACTGGTGGGATGGCCGTTGCCGATGCGCTCCTCGAGCTTCGTCCCGATCTCGCGCTGACCGGCGGTGAGCGCGAAGGGCAGGCGCTCCTCGAACAGCCCCTGCAACGGGCCCTCGGCGGCGAGCACGGGAGCCGGGGTGCGTTCGTCCTGGTCGCGCCGCTGGGCGAAGATCGCCTGCAGGATGAACGCCTCCTCGAACCGGAGGTGGGCCATGCCGCGGCGGGTGTCCTCGACGGTCAGCGGGGTGTGGACCAGCCGCACGGCCTGCTCGAGCGGGGGCAGGCCGCGGCGGGCGAGGACGTCCTCGGGCACGGGGCGCGAGAGCGAGCCGGCGAATTCGAGGCCCTTCTCGACGGCCGAGCGCATGGTCGCCTGGGCGATGTTCTGCCGCAGCGGGTAGACCGGACGCGGCCGCTGGGCCCAGGCACGGCCCTGTTCGGTGTCCTCGACCGTCTCGTAGTCGGGGTGGGTGATCTGGAGGGCCTGGCGGTAGTCGTCGTAGCCGACGGTGCCGTGCACGATGATCCGCGCCCCCACGGGGAGCCGGCCGCGGTGCCACTCGACCTGATGCGCCCTGGCGAGGAAGAACGTCAGCACGATCTCCTCGACGCCGTCGGAGACGGTGACCTCGAGGATGCTGCCGGGCCGGCTGCGCATGGCCCGGTCGCGGACGGAGACCACCGAGACGACGGCGCTGACCTCCTCGCCCCGGGTCACCTCGTGCAGGGCGCGCAGCGGGGCGGGCACGACGTAGCGCCGCGGGGCGAAGCGCATCATGGTGTCCAGGTCGCGCACGCCGAAGGAGGCCATCGCCCTGGACTCCTTGGAGCTCAGCAGCTCCTTGAGCGGCATCGAGCCGCGGGCGGTCTCCTGCCTCCTGGCCATGCGGGCGTCTCCTCGTGCTCAGCGGTCCCGTACCGTGCGACCTGCGAGGCTCCATCGTGCCACTGCCCTGCGACGCTGTGTCGGAATCCACAGGGCCCCGGAGCGTCCTCGCCCTTCAGCGCGAGAACCATCTGGGCTATGATTCCGTGGTTGCCCTGACCGCCGGGGGCTCGCACCTCCGTGCTCACCCAGGTCACCGACCCCGCCGCACGGCGCGGGGGTGGAGCGGGCACCGCGATCAGAACATCGACGTACCAGGAGACGACAGTGGCTGCTTCCACGTGTGACATCTGCGCCAAGAGCCCGCGCTTCGGCAAGAGCGTGTCCCACTCGCACCGCCGGCACTCGCGTCGCTGGAACCCGAACATCCAGTCCGTCCGCACTGTGATCAACGGCACCAGCAAGCGCGTCAACGTGTGCACCTCCTGCCTCAAGGCAGGCAAGGTCAGCGCGCTCGGAGCCTGAGCGAGACCGAGACCGAGACCGCCAAGGACTCATCCGCGAGAGCCCTCACCCGATCGGGTGAGGGCTCTCGCGCGTCCCCGTGCCGTCATCGGTGCACAGCGCCGGGCCCAGCGTCCCCGCGGCGACCAGTTCGTGCAGCAGGGGCCGCCGACGGCGCTCGGAGTCCATGTGCACGCCGTTGGTACCGGGCAGGAAGCCGAGGCCGTCGGTGACGGGGGCGAGGTCGGGACCGAAGGAGTCGGTGACCCCACCCTCGAACCAGCAGATCGACCCCGCGGAGATACCGGCCAGCACCACGCCGTCCTGCCAGAGCCGGCGGAGGATCTGCGGCAGTCCGTGCGCCCTCCACACCGCGAGCAGGTTCACCACCGAGCCGCCGTTCACCCACACCACGTCGAAACCGCGCAGGTAGGCCTCGATGTCCTCGACGTTCGGCTGCGAGAACAGGCTCAGGTGGTGCAGCACATACCCGGCCTCGCGCGCCGCCTCCTCCATGTCCCGCTGAAAGCCCTTGTCGTCGCCGCTCGCGGTGCCGATGTTGCAGATCCGTGGCGCCCCGTCCCGGCGCGGGCCGCGCTCGGCGGCGAGGTCGACGGCGAGCGCCATCATGGGTCCGAAGCCGAAGCGCAGCCGGGGGTGGGGCAGGTAGCCGGCGCTGGTGGCGAGGATGGTGGGCACGGAGGCGGGCATCAGGGCAGCTCCCTCAGCGTCGCAGTGAGCCCGCTGGGGATCTCCACGAGCTGGACCGGATCGATCTCCTCACGCTCGAGCGTGGCGAGCAGCGGCGCCGTGTGCGGGTCGGTGGGGTGGTTGTCGAGGTCGAGCGCAGGGATGCCGAGGCCGCGGAGCCGCTCGAGCAGGGCGGCCAGGCACAGCGCCACGTCGGCCCGGGCGTGCGGCGCGGCGGCGTCGATCGCCTCGAGGGAGCCTTCGCGAAGGGTCGTCGCAGGGGCGTCGCCGCCCTCACTGCGGTAGAGATCGGCCAGTGCCGTGATCCGGCCATCTCGCATCACGGCGATCGACTGCCCTCGTACGGACTCCTCGTAGAACTCCTCCCCCACCACCGGCCGGACCACGTCGCGGGAGGCCGTCGGTGACCAGCTCGCGTGCTGCCAGAGGTAGCGGTCGGTGAGCGCATCGATCACCTGTTCGCGCGGCAGATCGGTCCACGGCACCGCGCGGGCGCCGCCGTCATGGCGGTCGCGGACCGCGTCCACCCAGCGGCGCGTGCGCTCCGCGGCGACGTCCACGCGCAGCAGCGGCACCTCGAGGTAGGCCACGGCGCCGAGTGAGCGGAGGAACAGATCTCTCGCGGAACCCGGCGACACCTTGTCGGACAGCGGATTATCACTGTATTTTCCGAGTTCGCGCAGAAGCGCTGTCCCGTGACCGCGGCGGCGATGCTCTGGGGAGATCTCGAGCTCGACGAGGTCCCGCCCGGGGTGCACGGAGTTCGGGCCGATGCGGCCCACCCCGATCACCTCCGAGCCGCCACCCGGAACCTCGACCTCGAGCACCAGGGCACGGAACCCCTCCCGCCACCCATCGGGCTTCAGCCACTCGAAGCGGTGGCCGTCCCGTTCGACGTCCGCCGAGGAGGCCGGGCGGAACCGCCGGGGCGCCTCGTTCATCGCGCGGCGGCGTCGGCGAAGGTCGACGTGTCGATGACGGCGCGGAAGTGCACCTCGCCGGCGACCACGCGGTCGTAGGCGGCGTCGGCCTCGTGGACCCCGATCGTCTCGATCTTCGCGGCGAGGCCGTGCTCGGCGCAGAAGTCGAGCATCTCCTGGGTCTCGGCGATCCCGCCGATGTTGGAGCCGGCCAGCACCTTGCCGCCGCCGATCAGCGCACCGAAGCCGAGGGGCTGCTTCTCGGGCGGCAGGCCGACGACGGCCATCACGCCGCGCGGGGCGAGCAGGCCCAGGTAGCGGTCCACGGGGATGTCGGCGCTGATCGTGTTGAGGATCAGATCGAACTCTCCGCGGTGGTCGTGGAAGAATCCCTCCTCGGTGGTGGCCAGGACGCGCGAGGCGCCGAGGGCGAGGGCGTCCTGCTCCTTCCTCAGCGAGCGGGAGAGCACGGTGACCTCGGCGCCCATCGCCGCGGCGATCTGCACGCCCATGTGGCCGAGCCCGCCCAGGCCCAGCACGGCCACCTTCTCGGCCCGGCCGTCGACCTGCTCGCCGGCGCCCCAGCGGCGCAGCGGGGCGTAGGTGGTGATGCCGGCGCACAGCAGCGGTGCGGCCTCGTCGAAGGCGATCTCGTCGGGGATGCGCAGCACGAACCGCTGGTCGACCACGACCTTCTCGGCGTAGCCGCCCTGGGTGACGGTGCCGTCGACGTCGATCGCGTTGTAGGTGCCGACGTTGCCCTCGAGGCAGTTCTGCTCCTGCCCGGCGCGGCACTCGAGGCAGGTGCCGCACGAGTTCACCATGCAGCCCACGCCCACGCGGTCGCCGACCTCCCAGTCGGTGACGTCCGCGCCGACGGCGGAGACGACGCCCGCGATCTCGTGGCCGACGGTGAGCGGGAAGCGCGCCTCGCCCCACTCGTTGCGAATGGTGTGGATGTCGCTGTGGCAGATCCCGGCGGCGGCGATGTCGATGACCACGTCGCCGGGCCGCGGGTCGCGGCGCTCGATGGTGGTGACGCGGAACGGCTGATCGGGGCCGGTCTTCTGCAGGGCCTTGACGGTGAGCGGCATGGGGACCTCCGGACGATCGTGGGGGTGGCGACGGGGTGCGCGCCGCCCGCCAGACTATCCGGGCTCAGGCGAAGTGGTCGAAGCCGGTCCCCGCCACGGGCGCCCCGTCCAGCAGCACGGTCGGGCCGTGCGGGGTGGGCGCGAGGACCCGCCCGATGGGCCGGAAGCCCTCCGGCACGCCGCCGGGGGCGAAGGCCGCGAGCATCGCGTGCTCCTCGCCGCCGTGCAGCACCCAGGACCACGGATCCGCCTCCAGCTCGCGCGCGAGCGGGGCGAGGTCCTCGACGTCCGGGGTGAGCGCCGCGCCGTCCAGGTCGAGGGTGACGTGCGAGGCGGCCGCGAGGCGTCTGCCGTCGCGGATCAGCCCGTCGGAGAGATCCATCATGGCGCACGCGGTGCGGCCGACGGTCCAGCCCAGGGACAGGTCGGGATCCGGGGCGTCGTGCCATCGCACCAGCTCGGCGGCGGAGGGGTCCCGGATGCCGGCGAGCACGACCGTCGGCCGGCCGCCGGCTCCGGGCGTGACCAGGGCCCGCTCCCCCAGCACCAGGGCGAGGCCGGCGGCGGAGCGGCCCAGTCGGTGAGCACCGATCGCGAGGACGTCCCCGGGGCGGGCGCCGGAGCGGCGCACCGGCTCCTGGTCCAGGGGCAGGGACCCCATCGCGGTGACGGTGACGGTGAGCCGTTCCGCGCGGCCGAGGTCTCCGCCGACGATGCTCGCGCCGTCGGCCTCGGCGCGCGCGGTGAGGCCGATCGTGAGCTCCTCGAAGACACCGCCCGGGGTGTCCGCCGGGGCGGAGATCGCGACCACGAGTGCGAGCGGCGCCGCGCCCATCGCGGCGACGTCGGCGAGGTTCTGCACCGCGGCCTTCCGGCCGATCCAGCGGGCGGTGGTGGCGTGGCCGAGGAAGTCGTGGCCCTCGACCAGCGTGTCGGTGGTGACCACGAGGCGCGGGGAGGGCAGGCGCACCACGGCGGCGTCATCACCCGGCCCCACCTCGACCTCGGGGCCGTGGCGCAGGTGCGGGAGCATGCTCGCCAGGAGGGCGGCCTCGCCGCGGTCAGGGGTGCGTGCCATGCCTCCAGTGTGCCCGAGGTCCGGCCCGGTAGGCTCGCAGGGTGCTCCGCTCCCGTCTGCTCGCCCTGCCCGCCGCCGGCCTGATGGCCGTCGGCCTCGTCTCCTGCGGCACCGTGCAGGTGCCGCCCGGCCCCGACGCCGCGGACCCGACCTGTGCCGACATCGTGCTCGGTGCTCCGCCCGAGGTGCTGGACATGGAGCGGACGGAGACCTCGAGCCAGGGCACGGCCGCCTGGGGCAGCGGAGAGGACACCATCGTGATGCGCTGCGGAGTCACCCCTCCGGGCCCCACCACCGACCTGTGCACCACGCTCGCCGACGGCAGCGGGGTGGAGGTCGACTGGATCGTCCAGGAGCTCGAGGACGACGTGTTCCTGTACACCACCTACGGCCGAGAGCCGGCGATCGACGTGTCGGTGCCGCGCTCGGCCGCGCCGGACCAGCCCTCGGGCGCGGCCCTGGACCTCTCCCAGGTGGTCAGCCGGAACATCGAGGCCACGGATCGGTGCATCGGCCCCGGTGACGCGCAGTAGCGCTCAGCGCGTGCCGAGGCGGCGGGAGCGGGCCTGCTCGATCAGCTCGGAGATGAGATCCGCGTAGCTGAGCCCCATGTTCTCCCACAGCACCGGGAACATCGAGTACGGGGTGAAGCCCGGC
This sequence comes from Brachybacterium sp., assembly GCA_035301145.1. Lineage (GTDB taxonomy): Bacteria > Actinomycetota > Actinomycetes > Actinomycetales > Dermabacteraceae > Brachybacterium. The sequence continues at coordinate 14,180 of DATGUQ010000086.1, forward strand.
ATCGTGTTGACCTCGTTGACGAGCACCCGGTGGTCGGTCGTGACGAACATGTCGACCCGGGCCAGGCCCTCCAGGCCCAGGGCCCGGAACGCGCGGCAGGCGATCTCGCGGGCCTCCTCCAGCACGGCGTCGGGCAGCGCGGCGGGCACGTCGATGCTCACCGTCCCCTTGCCGAAGTACTTCGCCTCGTAGTCGTAGAACTCGAGGTCCGCCCCGACCTTCACCTCACCCGGCAGGGTGGTGCTGGGCTCGCGACCGTCACGGCCCTGGAGCACACCGCACTCGACCTCGCGGGCGTCGAGCCCCTCCTCGACGAGCACCTTCGGGTCCTCGGCGAAGGCGCTCCCCATCGCCGCCTCGAGCTCGCGGGGATCGCTCACGCGGGTCACGCCGAGGCTCGACCCGGCCCGGGCCGGTTTGACGAACCAGGGAAGCGGATGGGTGTTGCGCAGATACGTGGCGACGCGATGCGATTCGGAGGCCCAGTCGTCCTCGTGCACCACGATGCCGGGGGCGCACTCGAGGCCGGCGGCGCGCAGCACGAGCTTCGTGGCGGACTTGTCCATCGCGGCGGCCGAGGCGAGCACACCGCTGCCCACGTAGGGGATGTCGAGCATCTCGAGCATGCCCTGGACCGTGCCGTCCTCGCCGTAGGCGCCGTGCAGCAGCGGCCACACCACGTCGATGTCGGCCAGCGGCTCGACCGCACCGTCACGGATCGTGCGCAGGGTGATCGGTTCGCCGGGACGGTGGCGCATGGCGGGCAGCAGCACCTCGGCGCCGACCGGATCGATCTGCGGGGCACGGCCGTCCACCAGCGTCCAGTCGCTCGGGTCGTCGGAGACGTGGACCCAGCGGCCCTCGCGGGTGATGCCGAGCGCGATCACCTCGTAGCGCTCGCGATCGATCGCGGCGAGGATGCCGCCGGCGGTGACGCACGAGATGCCGTGCTCGCCGCTGCGGCCGCCGAACAGGAGGGCGACGGTGGTTCTCATGCCCCGAGGATATTCACTCGGGACGGACCGAGCGGGACAACAGCGCCGTGGTGACATGATCGATGCTCTCGCCGTGGTCCACGACGGCCACGACCGCACGGGTGATCGGCATGTCCACGCCGAGCTGCGCGGCGAGATCCGCGACCGCGCGGGCGGTGGCGACGCCCTCGGCGGTGCTGCCCACCTCCGCGGCGGCGGCCTCGACGTCCAGCCCGCGGCCCAGGGCGAGGCCCAGGCGGTGGTTGCGGCTCAGCGGGGAGGCGCAGGTGGCGACCAGGTCACCCATCCCGGCGAGCCCGGCGAAGGTCTCGCGGCGCCCGCCCAGGGCCACGCCGAGCCGCGTGATCTCGGCCAGCCCGCGGGTGATCAGACTGGCGGTGGTGTTGTGGCCGTGCCCCAGGCCGGTGGCGGCGCCGACGGCGATCGCGATGACGTTCTTCACGGCGCCGGCGACCTCGACCCCGATCACGTCGGTGGAGGTGTAGGCCCGCAGATAGGGCGCACGGCACCAGGCGGCGAGGGCGTCGGCGAGCTCCTGCGAGGGCGCGGCGACGACGCTCGCGCAGGGGCGGCGCTCGGCGATCTCGGCCGAGAGGTTCGGGCCCGACAGCACGCCGACCAGCTCCGGCGCCGCGCGGCCGGCCTCGACGATCACCCGGCTGATGCGCGAATCGGTGCCGCGCTCGATCCCCTTGGTCAGCGACAGGATCGGCACCTCGGGCAGCGCCGGCCGCGCCTCGAGGGCCGCGCGCAGCGACTGGGCGGGGACGGCGATGACCACTCCGTCGGCGCCGGCGAGCGCCTCGTCGAGGTCGGAGGTGCCGTGGACGGTCCCGGGCAGGTCGTGCCGCGGGAGGTAGGCGCGGTTGCGGTGCTCCTCGCGGATCTCGCGGGCGATCTCCTCGCGGCGGGCCCAGAGCACGACCTCCGCGCCGCCGTCGGCCAGGACGCGGGCGAAGGTGGTGCCCCAGCTGCCGGCACCGAGCACGGCGAGGCGACGGGCGGGCGGGGTCGGTGCGGTCATGGTGAGGTCTGCTTCCAGGCTCGGTACCCGCGCTGGGGCCTGCCGATCTCGGGGCGATGGGTGTCGCGTCGGCCGTCGTGCAGCACGCTCGGCGGCCGACGGTCGCGCAGCCGGCCGAGCAGTGCGGCGATGCGGCCCATCAGCTCGTCGGTGACCCGCAGCGCGGCCTGCTGCGCCGTCTCCCCCTCGAGCGGGGCGGCGGTGAACGGCTCCCCCACCAGCAGCCGGACGCGTCGGCCCGGGCGGGGGCGCGGGAACGGGGAGCCGACGGGCCACAGGGCGCGACCGCCCCAGGTCGCGATCGGCAGCAGAGGAGCTCCGGTCTCCAGTGCGAGCCGGGCGGCGCCCAGCCGCGCCTGCATCGGCCACAGCTCGGGATCGCGGGTGTAGGTGCCCTCCGGGAACACCATGATCAGCTCGCCCCGGGCGAGCGCCTCCCGGGCATCGGCGAGCGAGTCACGGCTGCGTGCGGTGCCGCGGCGCACGGGGATCTGCCGGGCGCCGCGCAGCAGGGCCCCCAGCACCGGGACGCGGAACAGCGACTCCTTGGCCAGGAACCGCGGGGCGATCCCGGAGGCCTGCAGCAGATGGCCGTAGCCGAAGGCGTCGAAGGCGCTGAGATGGTTGCCGCAGGCGATCACCGGGCCGGTGGCCGGGAAGTGGTCGGTGCCCTCCCAGCGGGGCCGGGCCAGCAGTGTGAGCAGGGGCCGCAGCGGGAGCTGGGCGAGGCCGATCACGGCTCCTGCCCGTCGCGCCGGGAGGCGGGCCCTGCCCACGTCCCAGCTGCGCAGCAGATCCGTCATCGCCTGTCCGAGGCGCCCCGGCCCAGTGCCCTGCGCGAGACCTGCCCGGTCAGGGAGGCGGCGCGGGGATCGCCGGCCAGGGCGCGCCGGCGGAGGGTCGTCGGCGCGCGGCGCGCGAGTGTGTTGACGGCCGCGGCGTGCATCAGCCGGCGCGGCGCGAAGGCGAGGCGGCCGCGGATCGAGCGGTACTTCACGGCGGTGGTGACCTGCAGCAGGTCCCCTCCCGGCAGCAGCGCGACGCCGATGCGGACGGTCAGCTTCTCGTCGTCGTCGATGATCAGCGCCTCAGAGCCGACCACCTCGTCGGTGACGTACTCCTTCTGCGGCGGGGGCACCATGTCGAACAGGCGGATCGTCTCGTCGCGCAGCGCCCGCAGCCCGCGGGAGGACAGCGGCGAGTTCTCGTGGGAGAAGATCGCCTCGGCCCAGATGCGCGGGTCGGTCTCGTCCACCCCGGCGGTGGGCACGATCACGACGTCGCAGTAGTCGGGGATGGGGACGTCCCGCAGCGCCAGGGAACCTGCGGCTCCGGGCTGCGGCGCGGCGACCCGGTCCTGCTCGAGCTCGGGGTCCATGCTCACCCCTCCTCCCAGTACTCGGCTCCCAGCGCGGAGAGCTTCTCGCGGAACGACTCGTAGCCGCGGTCGATGAGGTCGATGCCGCGGATGGTGGAGGTCCCCTCGGCGCCGAGTGCGGCGATCAGGTAGGAGAAGCCGCCGCGGAGGTCCGGCACGGTGATGTCGGCGGCGTGCAGCGCGTGCGGCCCGGAGACGACGGCGGAGTGGTTGTAGTTGCTGCGCCCGAAGCGGCAGCTCGAGCCGCCCAGGCACTCGCGGTACACCTGGATGCGGGCGCCCATGTCGTTCAGCGCCGAGGTGAACCCGAGCCGGTTCTCGTAGACCGTCTCGTGGAGGATGGAGATGCCGTCGGCCTGGGTCAGCGCGATCACCAGCGGCTGCTGCCAGTCGGTCATGAAGCCGGGGTGCACGTCCGTCTCGAGCGCGATCGCCTTCAGCGGTGTGCCGGGGTGGAGGAAGCGGATGCCGTCCTCACGGATCTCGATCCCGCCTCCCACCCGGCGGAAGACGTTGAGGAAGGTGGCCATCGGCTTCTGCTCGGCCCCGCGGACGAAGACGTCGCCCCCGGTCACCAGCGCGGCGCAGGCCCAGGAGCCGGCCTCGATGCGGTCGGCCAGCGCGGTGTGCTGGTAGCCGCCCAGGGTCTCGACGCCCTCGATGGTGATGGTGCGGTCGGTCTGCAGGGAGATGAGCGCACCCATCTTCTGCAGCACCGCGATGAGGTCCTCGATCTCCGGCTCGACCGCGGCATTGGTGAGCTCGGTGATGCCCTGCGCGCGCACGGCCGTCAGCAGCACCTGCTCGGTCGCGCCGACGCTGGGGTACTCGAGGTGGATCTTGGTGCCGCGCAGCCCGTTCGGCGCGGTGATGTAGATGCCCATCTCGCGCTTGTCGACCACCGCTCCGAAGCTGCGCAGCACATCGAGGTGGTAGTTGATCGGGCGGTCCCCGATGCGGCAGCCGCCGAGGTCGGGGATGATCGCCTCGCCGAGGCGGTGCAGCAGCGGGCCGCAGAACAGGATCGGGATGCGCGAGCTGCCGGCGTGGGCGTCGATGTCCGCGACGTGCGCCCGCTCCACGTTCGAGGGGTCCAGGCGCAGGGTGCCGGAGGCGATGTCGTTCTCGACCTTGACCCCGTGGATCGACAGCAGGTTCGAGACGATGCGGACGTCGCTGATGTCGGGGACGGACCGCAGCACGCTCGGGGCCTCGCCCAGGAGCGCGGCGACCATCGCCTTCGAGACCAGGTTCTTCGCCCCGCGCACGGTGATCTCACCGTCGAGAGGGCTCCCTCCGCGCACATGGAATGTCGAACTCATGGTGTCCTTGCCTCGGCGGTGGGACGTCCGGGGGACGCCCGTCTCTGACCGGCTCACCATACCGGAGCGCCCTTCGCGCGGGACCGGCGGAGGTCCTCAGTCGGCGGTGCGGGCGGGGAGGGTCTTCGGCATCCAGGAGGGTCGCGTCGCCTCGAAGGCGGTGATCTCCTCCTCGTGACGCAGGGTCAGGCCGACGTCGTCCAGGCCCTCCATCAGGCGCCAGCGCGTGTAGTCGTCGATGTCGAAGCGGAAGGTGCTGTCGCCGCTGTGCACCTGGCGATTCTCGAGGTCCACCGTCACCTCGGCGCCGGGGTTCTCCTCGAGGATCTTCCACAGCTGCTCGAGGTCGTCCTGCGAGAGGATGCCGGCGACCAGGCCCTGCTTGCCGGCGTTGCCGCGGAAGATCTCCGCGAACCGGGTGGACAGCACCGCCTTGAACCCGTAGTCGCGCAGAGCCCAGACGGCGTGCTCGCGGGACGAACCGGTGCCGAAGTCCGGGCCGGCCACGAGCACGGAGCCCTTCGCGTAGGCGGGCCGGTTCAGCACGAAGTCGGGGTCGTTCGTGCGCCAGGCGTTGAACAGGCCGTCGTCGAAGCCGGTCTTGGTGACCCGCTTGAGGTAGACGGCGGGGATGATCTGGTCGGTGTCGACGTTGCTGCGGCGCAGCGGGACGCCGATGCCGGTGTGGGTGGTGAAGGCTTCCATGGCGGGGCTCCTGGGGAGG
>DATGUQ010000087.1:0-19225 GCA_035301145.1 Brachybacterium sp.
GGCGGTGCGGCCGTCGATGTCGAGGGACGGGTTCAGCTCCACCACGTCCAGCAGGGTGAGCGTCCCGCTGCGGGCGGCGGCGCGCACGGCCGCAGCGACCAGCGGCAGCGGCACCCCGTAGGCGGCCGGCGCCGAGACGCCGGGCGCGACCGCGGCCGGCAGCACGTCCAGGTCGATGGTCAGGTAGAGCACGTCCAGCTCCGCCGCGAACTCCTCGACGAAGCGCGCGACCCCCGCAGCCCCCGCCTCGAGGCACTGCTCATCGGTCCACCACCGCACCCCGAGCTCCCGGGCGCGGTCGAACAGCGCCCCCGTGTTCGAGGGCTCCGCGATCCCCAGCACCGCGTAGTGCAGCTCCCGGCCCACCTGCTGCTCCGCCGCCGCCATCTGCGCGAACGGGGTACCGGACGTCGGCCTGGCCTCCTCGCGCAGATCGAAGTGCGCATCGAGGTTCAGCACACCCCAGCGCTGACCCGCGCGGGGCCCGAGACCCGAGCCGACCAGGCCCAGGTACGAGGACCACGCCGTCTCGTGCCCGCCGCCGAGCACCACGGTCAGCCGCGCCCCGGCCCGGTCCAGCGCCGCCGACGTGAGCGCCGCGGCCGCGGACTGCCCGCCCTCGAGGTCCTCGCCGAGCGTCTCCGCGTCACCCAGATCGTGCAGACCCACCTCGCCGCGGGCGAGCGGGCCGTGCAGGGCGAGCGGCGAGAGCGCCCGGCGCAGCGCGGCGGGCCCGTCGGCCGCGCCCACCCGGCCGCGGTTGCGGCGCACCCCCTCGTCGGAGCGGAAGCCCAGCAGGGCCACGTGGTCGGCGGCGGGATCGGGGCCCGTGCCGGGCTCCCCGTGCCCGGCGCCGATCCGCTGCACCGCCTGGTGCCAGCGGGCGTGCTCGGGGCCGTCTCCGTCGTGGCGACCGGTCCAGGGGGTGCCGCTGCCGGGGGAGGTCGTCGTCATCGAGGCTCCTCGTCTGTTCGCCGGGAGGGTGGATCCGCCCATCATGGCACCGGCGGGGGTGGCATGCTGACCGCACCATGACCACCCCGAAAGTCCCGGCGGCCGACGCGACGCTGCGCCTGCTGACCTTCCTCGCCTCCCGTCGCTCCCCGGTGCCCGCGGCGCGCATCGCCGCGGAGCTCGGCCTGCCGCGCTCACGCACCTACGACCTGCTCTCGACCCTGGTCGAGCACGGCTACGTGCTGCACCTGGACCAGGAGCGGCAGTACGGGTTGGGGCCCGCCGCGCACGAGCTCTCCGGGGCCTACCTGCGCCAGGAGCCGCTGGCCCGGATCGGCCGGCGTGTGGTCGAGGCGATGGTCGACGAGGTGGGGGAGTCCGGGCACCTCGCGGTGCTCCACGGCCGGGACGTGCTCTACGTGATCGAGGAGCGCGCCCGGAACCGCCCCAGCCTGGTCACGGACGTGGGGGTGCGCATCCCCTCCCACCTCACCGCGAGCGGTCGCGCGATCCTCGCCGCGCTTCCGGCCGCGCAGCTGCGCGTGCTCTACGGCCACGCCGCGGACTTCACCGCACGCACCGACGTGCCCGGCCCGTCCCGCCCGAAGGAGCTGCGCGAGCTGCTGGCCGGCGTGCGCCGCGAGGGCGTGGCCCGGGAGTCCGGGGAGGTCACCGAGGAGCTGGCCTCGGTCGCCGCGGTGGTGCGGGACCATGCCGGCTGGCCGGCCGCGGCGGTCGCACTCACCTTTGTGGAGCAGGCGGCCGACGGACCCCGCCGCGCGCTCTGCGAGGCGGCGGTGCGCCGCGCGGCCGACGAGCTCACCCGGCGCCTGGGCGGCCGACTGTCCGGGATGCCGGACAGCATCGTCGGGAACCCCCTCGACCCGCCCTGAGGCGGATGGTGTCCTGGCGGGACACAGCGCCCGCCCCCGACCCAGGAGCCTGAGATGACCCTCCCCGGAGCCCGCCCCGTCCGCGCGCCTCGCGGCACCGCCCTCACCGCCAGGTCCTGGCAGACCGAGGCACCGCTGCGCATGCTCATGAACAACCTCGACCCCGAGGTCGCCGAGCGTCCCGACGACCTCGTCGTCTACGGCGGCACCGGCCGCGCGGCCCGTTCCTGGGAGGCGTTCGACGCGATCGTCGAGGCCCTGACGGACCTCGAGGACGACGAGACGCTCCTGGTCCAGTCCGGTAAGCCCGTCGGCGTGCTGCGCACCCACGAGTGGGCGCCGCGCGTGCTGCTGGCCAACTCCAACCTGGTCGGCGACTGGGCCACCTGGCCCGAGTTCCGCCGGCTCGAGGCCGAGGGGCTGATGATGTACGGCCAGATGACCGCCGGGTCCTGGATCTACATCGCCACCCAGGGCATCCTCCAGGGCACCTACGAGACCTTCGCCGCGGTCGCGAGGAAGCGCTTCGGCGGCACCCTCGCCGGCACCATCACGCTCACCGGCGGCTGCGGCGGAATGGGCGGGGCGCAGCCGCTGGCGGTCACCCTCAACGACGGCGTGTGCCTGATCGTGGACGTGGACCGCGCCCGCCTCGAGCGCCGCGTCGCCAAGCGCTACTGCCACGAGATCGCCGACGACCTCGAGGACGCGATCGCCCGCGCGAACACCGCCGAGGCGGAGCGGCGCGGGCTGTCGATCGGCATCGTCGGCAACGCGGCGGACGTCTTCCCCGCCCTGCTCGAGCGCCACCGGGCCGGTGATCTGCACATCGACGTGGTCACCGACCAGACCTCCGCGCACGACCCGCTGAGCTACCTGCCCACCGAGATCGCCGTCGAGGACTGGCAGCGTGAGGCCGACTCGGATCCTGAGGGATTCACGAAGAAGTCCCGCGAGGCGATGGCCCGCCAGGTGCAGGCCATGGTCGAGTTCCAGGACGCGGGCGCCGAGGTGTTCGACTACGGCAACTCGATCCGCGACGAGGCCCGCCACGCCGGCTGCGACCGCGCCTTCGAGTTCCCCGGCTTCGTCCCCGCCTACATCCGGCCCCTGTTCTGCGAGGGCCTGGGCCCGTTCCGCTGGGTGGCGCTGTCCGGCGACCCCGAGGACATCGCCGTCACCGATGCGGCGCTGAAGGAGCTGTTCCCCGAGAACGAGCACCTGCACCGCTGGCTCGACGCCGCCGACGAGTTCGTAGAGTTCGAGGGCCTGCCCGCCCGCATCTGCTGGCTCGGCTACGGCGAGCGGCACAAGGCCGGGATGCTCTTCAACGACCTCGTGCGCGACGGGAGAGTCAGGGCCCCGATCGTCATCGGCCGCGACCACCTCGACTCCGGCTCCGTCGCCTCCCCGTACCGCGAGACCGAGTCCATGCTCGACGGCTCCGACGCGATCGCCGACTGGCCGCTGCTGAACGCCCTGACCTCCACCAGCTCCGGCGCGACCTGGGTCTCGATCCACCATGGCGGCGGCGTGGGCATCGGCCGCTCGGTCCACGCCGGCCAGGTGGGCCTGGCCGACGGGACCGACCTGGCGCGGCAGAAGCTCGAGCGCCTGCTCACCAACGACCCGGCCATGGGCGTGATCCGCCACGTGGACGCCGGTTACTCCCGCGCCGACCAGGTCGCCCACGAGCGCGGTGTGCGCGTGCCGATGACCCCCGTGCGCCGGGACTGACCCGTCCCACCCGCACCCTCACCCTGCCCACCCTCACCCCGCCCGCAGGAGGCCCGAGCATGACGAGCACCGTGATCACCGGCATCAGCGAGCTGTGGACCCTCGACCCCGCCCTGGACGACCCCGCCCGGCCCGGCGGGGCGAGCGACGAGCAGGTGCGCCGCGGCGCCGCCCTGGTCATCGAGGACGGCCGCATCGCCTGGACCGGCCCCGCCGCCGCGGCCCCGTCGGCCGACGAGGCCGTCGACCTCGGCGGCCGGGCCGTGCTGCCCGGCTGGGTCGACTCCCACTCCCACCTGGTGTTCGACGGGGACCGCGCCGCCGAGTTCGAGGCCCGCATGGCGGGGGAGTCCTACTCGGCCGGCGGCATCGGCGTGACCACCGACGCCACCCGTGCCGCCTCCGACGAGCGCCTGCGCGCCCTGGTGCGCGGCCGGATCGCGGACGCCGTCGCCGGCGGCACCACCACGCTCGAGACGAAGACCGGATACGGTCTCACCGTCGCCCACGAGACCCGGGCCGCGCAGCTTCTGGCGGCCCTGATCGCCGACGGCGAGCTCGACGAGGCGACCTTCCTCGGCGCGCACCTGGTGCCGGGCGAGTTCAGCGGCCGGGACGGCGCCCCCGACGCCGACGACTACGTGGACCTGGTCAGCGGGGAGATGCTCACCGCCGTCGCCCCGCACGTGCGCTGGATCGACGTCTTCTGCGAACAGGGCGCCTTCGACCCCGAACAGTCGCAGCGGGTGCTGCGCGCCGGCGCCGCCGCCGGTCTCGGCCTGCGCGTGCACGGCAACCAGCTGGGCCGTTCCGGGGGCGTCGCGCTCGCGACGGAGCTCGGCGCCGCGAGCGTGGACCACGTCAACCACCTCGATGCCGCCGACGTCGAGGCGCTCGCCGCGACCGCCTCCCGCGCCACCCGGCCCGGGGACCGGCCCGGGCGCCTGGCGGTCGATGCCGGACCGACCGTCGCCACCGCACTGCCGGCCTGCGACCTCTCCACGCGCGCCCCGCTGGCCCCGGCGCGGGAGCTGCTGGACGCCGGCGCCGCGGTCGCGATCGCGAGCAACTGCAACCCCGGCACCAGCTACACCAGCGCGATGAGCTTCTGCGTCACCACCGCGGTGCTGCAGATGCATCTCACCCTCGCCGAGGCGATCCGCGCCGCCACCCGCGGCGGGGCGCTGGCGCTGCGCCGCACCGACGTCGGCCACCTCGGGATCGGGGCCCGCGCCGACCTGCACGTGCTCGACGCCCCCGCCGCCGTCCACCTCGCCTACCGACCCGGCATGCCGCTCACCCACCAGGTGTGGCGGGCCGGGAGGCGGCTCGCCTGACCCGGGTGCGCCTCACTCCCTCGCCGCGCCGCCCGCGCACCTGCTGCCCCCTGCCCCGTCCTCGGAAGGAACCCCTTGCCCCGCACCTCCAGCGTCACCCTGACCGGCTCCGGCCTGACCGCGGCCGAGGTCCTCGCCGTCGCCCGCCACCGCGCCCGCGTCGAGCTGGACCCCGCCGCCCGGGAGCACGTCGCCTCCGTGCGTGCGCACATCGACGCGCTCGCCGCCGGCGAGACACCCGTCTACGGCGTCTCCACCGGCTTCGGCGCGCTCGCGGACACGTCGATCCCGCCGAGCATGCGCCACGCCCTGCAGCGCTCCCTGATCCGCTCGCACGCCGCCGGCGCCGGGGGCGAGGTCGAGCCCGAGGTGGTGCGCGCCCTGATGCTGCTGCGCGCCCGCACCCTCGCCTCCGGCCGCACCGGGGTGCGGCCCGTGGTGGTCGAGACGATGCTCGCGCTGCTGAACGCCGGGATCACCCCGATCGTGCACGAGTACGGCTCCCTGGGCTGCTCCGGCGACCTCGCGCCGCTGTCCCACTGCGCGATCGTGCTGATGGGGGAGGGGCGGGCCCGCGACGGCGAGGGCGTGGAGCGGCCCGTGCCCGAGCTGCTGGCAGGCGCCGGGATCGAGCCCGTGCTGCTCGAGGAGAAGGAGGGGCTGGCCCTCATCAACGGCACCGACGGCATGCTCGGCATGCTGCTGATGGCGATCGCCGACCTCGACGAGCTGGTGCGCGCGGCCGACCTCACCACCGCCCTGTCCGTGCAGGGCCTGCGCGGCCGCGACACCGTGTTCCACCCCGAGCTGCACGCCCCGCTGCGACCCCACCCCGGCCAGGAGGCGTCGGCAGCGAACATCCTCGCCCTGCTCGAGGGCTCGCCGATCATCGCCGACGTCGCTGCGGAGGGCTCCCGCGTGCAGGACGCGTACTCGCTGCGCTGCGCCCCGCAGGTCGCCGGCGGCGTGCGCGACACGATCGAGCACGCCCGCACCGTCGCCGAGCGCGAGCTGGCCAGCGCGATCGACAACCCCGTCGTGCTCGAGGACGGCACCGTCACCTCCAACGGCAACTTCCACGGCGCCCCCGTCGCCTACGTGCTCGACTTCCTCGCCGTGGTCAGCGCGGATCTCGCCTCGATCGCGGAACGGCGCACCGATCGGATGCTCGACAGATCCCGCTCCCACGGCCTGCCGCCCTTCCTGGCCGACGACCCGGGTGTGGACTCCGGCTTCATGATCGCCCAGTACACCCAGGCCGCACTGGTCTCGGAGATGAAGCGGCTGGCCGCACCCGCGAGCGTGGACTCGATCCCCTCCTCCGCGATGCAGGAGGACCACGTCTCGATGGGCTGGCACGCCGCCCGCAAGCTGCGCACGAGCGTGGAGAACCTGCGCCGCGTGCTCGCGATCGAGCTGCTCACCGCCGCCCGCGCCCTCGACCTGCGGGCGCCGCTGGCCCCGTCGGCCGCGAGCGCCGCCGCGATCTCCGTGCTGCGCCGCACCGTCGACGGCCCCGGCCCCGACCGGTTCCTCGCCCCCGACATCGCCGAGGCCGAGGCCCGGCTGCGGGACGGGAGCCTGTTGGCCGCGGTCGAGCAGGTCACCGGCCGCCTCGCCTGAGCGGGGCCGGGGCCCGTCCCGCAGCTCCGGCCTCCCCGACCGTGCGCTCCGCCGCGCCGGGACGGACCGAACGGTGCGGCCCTGACGGTGCCCGCTCCCCACCGCCCGTGCAGAATCGTGCTAGTACTCTGACTCCGGGCAGTTCAGCACCGTCCCGCCCCTCCCGGCTGCTCGGGATGACCATCCGCCCACCTGAAGGAACTCGCATGGGACAACTCCACCTCGGTTTCGAGATCGCGGCATTGTCCGTGCTCGTGGTCATCCTCCTCGTCGACCTCCTGATGGTCGTCAAACGGCCGCATCTGCCGTCGATGAAGGAGTGCGCGGCGTGGATCGGGTTCTACGTGAGCCTCGCGGTGATCTTCGCGGTGGTGCTGTTCTTCGTCGGGGGCACGGAGCCCGCCTCCGAGTTCGTCACCGGCTGGCTGCTCGAGTACTCGCTGAGCATCGACAACCTGTTCGTCTTCATCGTGATCATGGCGAAGTTCGCCGTCCCGAAGAAGTACCAGCAGGAAGTGCTGATGGTGGGCATCATCATCGCGCTCATCGCCCGCGCGCTGTTCATCGTGGCGGGCGCGGTGCTGATCAACAACTTCGCCTGGATCTTCTACATCTTCGGCCTGTTCCTGCTGTGGACCGCCTGGAAACAGACCAAGGACGAGGACGACGACGAGGGCGACTCCTTCATCATGCGCACGGTGCGGAAGCTGCTGCCCGTCTCCGAGGAGTACGACGGCAACAGGCTGCGCACCGTCGTGGACGGCAGGAAGCTGTTCACCCCGATGCTGCTGGTGTTCATCACCATCGGCCTGACCGACGTGATGTTCGCGCTGGACTCGATCCCGGCGATCTTCGCGGTCACCCAGAACCCGTTCCTGGTCTTCACCGCCAACCTGTTCGCCCTGATGGGGCTGCGCCAGCTGTACTTCCTGCTGGGCGGCCTGCTGGAGCGTCTGGCCTACCTGCACTACGGCATCGCCGCGATCCTCGGATTCATCGGCGTCAAGCTGATCATCCATGCGATCCATGAGGCGCCGCTCGAGTTCATCCCCGGCTTCTCGGTGCTCAAGAGCATCCCCGAGGTGCCGATCTGGCTGTCGCTGAGCGTCATCCTGGTCTCGATGGCCGGAGCCGTGCTGGCGTCCCTGCTCTTCGCGCCGAAGGAGTCCGCGCAGGTCGGGGGCGGTGGCGAGCAGGGCACCGGGGCGCACGACCAGGAGAGCTGAGAGCTCGGAGGGCACGGAGGAGGCCGAGGTGGACGAGGAGGTCGACCCGACCGTCAGCGCCGGCGAGGAGGTCTGCTGGCTCGACCGGCTGTGCCCGGAGTGCGGGGCGATGCCGGAGGGGGCGGGTGCCGACGACCCGACCGTGCCGTGCTGGCGCTGCGGCACCGTGCGCGCACGGGCGGGACAGGACGGGCCCGCGAGCCCCGGGGGCGCCTGAGAGCCGCGGAAGGGGCTGTCCAAGTCGCCTCCCGCAGGGTCGCGACCTCATCCCGCCGGGGTCGCGAAGCCGCCGTTGGACAGCAGCAGCTGGCCGCGGATCCAGGCGCCCTGCGTCGAGAGCAGGAACCGTGCCAGGTCCGCGACGGTCTCCGGGCCGCCGAGCTCGCCGCCCGGGGTCTGCGCCGCGCAGGCCTCACGCACCTCGTCGTCCATCCACCCGGTGTCGATCGGGCCGGGGTTGATCACGTTGGTGCGGATCCCGCGGTCCGCGAGCTCGTGCGTGCCGGCCAGGACCATCCGGTCCAGCGCGCCCTTGGTCGCGCCGTAGGGGAGGTTGTGCACGGTGTGGTCGCTGGTCAGGGCCAGCATCGCCCCGCCGGGCGTGTCCGTGCCGGGAGGAACCTGCTCCGCGAAGGCCCGCAGCAGCAGCCAGGTCGCGCGCACGTTGACCGCGTAGTGCCGATCGAAGCTCTCCACCGTGGTGTCCATGATCGAGGAGTCCACCGACTCGCAGTGGCAGGTCACGAGCGCCCCGAGCGGGCCGAGCGCTCCCCGGGCGGCGAGCACGAGCGCGGGCGGCACGTCGGGGTCCTCGAGATCACCGGGCAGCAGCACCACCCGGCACCCCTCGTCCCGCAGCTCCTCGGCCAGCAGCCCCGCATCGGCCTCCTCGCCCAGCACGCGCTCGTCGTAGGGGGCGTGGAAGTTCAGCGCCAGGTCGTATCCGTCGGCGGCGAGGCCGCGGGCGATCGCCGCAGCGATGCCGCGACGGCGACCCACGCCGGTGAGCAGGGCGGTGCGGGGGAGCGGGGAGGCGGGATGCATGGGCCGACGGTAGATCGCCCGAGAGGCGATCGCCAGCTCTTTCGTCGCCCGCCCGTGCTCAGTCCGATTCGGGGAGGTCCCAGAGCACGTGCCCTCCCTCGTCGAGCCGGGCGCCTTCGCTCGGAGCGTGCGGGGAGAGCTTCCCGGAGTGCATCAGGTCGAGCACCTCGCACCCGTGCTCGAGCAGCATCACATCCGCGATGAGCCGGCGGTGGCAGCGCCACCACACCGCCTCCGAGCACATCACCGCAGTGCGTGCGCAGGCCAGGTCGCCGAGCAGCGCCTCGATCCCGGCTCGGAACTCCTCGCTGCGCGTCCAGCCGGCGTAGGCACGGAACTGCTTCACCCGCCACCAGGTGTCCGGGGAGGCGGCATCCTCGTCCTTGCTGAGCCGGCGCCGCCCGCCCAGCCGCTCGTCCCAGCGGTAGGCGATCCCGGCGTCGTCGCAGATCTCCTGGACCGAGCCTCGCGCGGCGGCGTCGTTGGTGCGGGATCCGGGGAAGCGGCGCACGTCCACCAGGCGCGCGATCCCGGCGCCGCGCAGCAGCGCGGCGAGCTCCTCGCGGCTCAGGGTGCCGTGGCCGACGGTCAACAGCGGTTCGGTCATCTCCCCAGTGTCCCGTGCGGCGGCACCGTCTGAGTCGGTCTCGGCGTGAAGACCGGGCCATCCCCTCGGCACCTGCCGTGACGGCGCGAGGACTCTGGACAGCGAGCGGCACACCAGACATCATGATCTGCATCAGATGATGCGATCTCGGATGCGTGTGGCGAGCCGCTCCGGGGAGGAGTGCCTGATGAGGACCACGGTGACCATCGATGACGAGCTGATGGAGCGGGCAGCGCAGCTGGTCGGTACCACGGAGCGGACGGCGCTGCTGCGCGCAGGGCTGGAGGTGCTGATCCGAGTGGAGAGCGGGAAGCGGCTCGCGGCGCTCGGAGGCTCCGACCCGTCGGCGGAGGCGGGGCCGCGGCGGCAAGGGGAGGCATGATCCTGGTCGACACCTCGGTGTGGGTCGACCACCTCCATCGCGCGGAGCCGCGGTTGGGAGCCCTCCTGGAGCGCGACCTGGTCGGGGTCCATCCGATGGTGATCGCAGAGCTCGCACTCGGCTCCCTCGCACATCGTCGGCAGGTGCTGGCCCTGCTGCAGGATCTGCGGTGCCCGCCGATCCTCACCGAGGACGAGCTGCTGGGCATGATCGAGACGCACCGCCTGTCCAGCCGTGGCATCGGGGTGGTCGATGCGCACCTGCTCGGATCCGCGCTGCTGGAGAAGGGGTCGCAGCTGTGGACCCGGGACAAGCGGCTGCGTGCCGCCTGCGGCGACGTCGGAGTGACCGCAGTGACCTGGCGCTGAACTCGCGCCGACGGCCTCGAGGGGCGCACTGCGCACGACACGGCTCACCGACGGCGGTGCTCAGAGCCCCTCGAGCGCCTCCGCGGTGGTGCGCAGGTCCACCTGCGGCGGGAAGAGGCTCATGGTGTGCAGCGCCGGTGGTCCGTTCTCCGCGGTCGAGTGGGCGACGGCGTCGGTGACGACCGTCAGCCGCACCCCGGCGTCGGCTGCGGGCAGCACGGTCGAGATCACGCAGCAGTCCGTGGTCACGCCTGTGACCAGCAGATGCGTGCGAGGGTCCGCGGGCCAGCCGACGCGTCCGGCCAGCTGCGGCCCCCACTTCCCGAACGTCGGTTCGTCGATCGTGGGCTGGGCGGAGAGCCTCTGGGCTGCGTCGACCAGACCGTAGCGCGGATCCTCCGGGGGGACGTCCGCGAAGGGCCAGGTGCGGAAGTAGTCGCCCCAGGCGGTGGCGCGGTCCGCCGTCGGCAGCCAGCGGGTGATCAGCGTGCGCTCGGGGCCGACGGACTCCGCCAGGCGGGCGATGTTCTCCATCGCCGGCGGGAAGAACGGCGAGCACCATTCGGAGGCCGGATCGGCGAAGATCCGCTGTGGGTCCACGACGAGGAGCCAGGGTGCGGGAGGCGGTGCGGTGCTCATGGCGTGCACTCTACGGCTGCTCAGGCACCCAGTTCCTGCCGGCGGATCCTCCCGCGGCGGGCGAACCAGGTCACCGCGAAGCCGAGCACCAGCGCCAGCAGCACTCCGATGTTCGAGTACGCCCAGTTCCCCTCCCAGTACGAGCCGGCCGGATCCTCCACGAAGGTGCCCAGGCCCAGCGGCTCCAGCAGGTAACCCTGCCAGTTGTTCCACGGTGCGGCCTCGGTGAAGGAGTTGACCACCAGGCCCCAGCCGAGCACCGAGGCCACGAGCATGGTGACCAGCGAGGTCCAGTCGACGGCGCCGTAGCGGCCGGCAGGATCGAACAGCGCCTGCTCGTCGTAGTCGGCGCGGCGTGACAGAACGTCGGCGATGAGGATTCCGGCCCAGGCCGCGATCGGCACACCGAGGGTGATCAGGAAGCTCTGGAACGGGCCGATGAAGGAGGTGGCGAAGAACGCCACCCAGATGGTGCCGGCGGTGAGGATCAGTCCGTCCACCGCGGCGGCCGCCGGTCGCGGGATGCGGATCCCCAGGCTGATCAGGGTCAGCCCCGAGGAGTAGATGCCCAGCACCGCGCCGGAGACCAGGGTCAGGACCGCCACGATCCAGAACGGGATCAGCGCCCACAGCGGAAGGATCGTGATCAGCGCGCCGATCGGATCGCCCTCGATCGCGGAGTCCAGCGCCGGGTCCGAGCCGGCCAGCAGCAGCCCGAAGATCACCAGCACCACCGGGGCGGCGGCCCCGCCCACGGTGTTCCACAGCACGATCGACCCGTCGGAGGCCGAGCGCTTCTGATAGCGCGACCAGTCCGCGGCGATGTTGATCCAGCCCAGCCCGAAGCCGGTCATCACCATCACCAGCGCGCCGATCATCGCCTGGGGCGGGCCGTGCGGCATCGACGCCACGGCGGCCCAGTCGATGTGGGGGATGGTGAGGATCATGAACAGGATCGTCATCGCGCCGGTCGCCCAGGTCAGGACCGACTGGAGCGTCATGATGGTGTGATAGCCGAGCACGCTGGCACCGACGATCAGGGCCGCGATGACGACCGTGGCGATCACGGTGACCGCCTGGCCCGAGGCGAGCCCCAGCACGTCGAAGACGGTCGCGGTGGCGAGCACGGCGGAGATCGCCAGCGAGGTCTCCCAGCCGATCGAGGTCAGCCAGGACACGATCCCCGGCACCTTCTGGCCGTGCACGCCGAAGGCCGCCCGGGAGAGCACCATCGTCGGGGCGCTGCCGCGCTTGCCGGCGATCGCGACCAGCCCGCACAGCAGGAAGCTGAGGATGATTCCGAGCACCGCCACCACGGTCGCCTGCGCGAAGCTGATCCCGAAGCCCAGCAGGTAGGAGCCGTAGCTCATCCCGAACACGGAGACGTTCGCGGCGAACCACGGCCACACGAGGTCGCGCGGCTTCGCCGTCCGCTCGGACTCGGCGATGATCTCGATGCCGGCGGTCTCGATGACCCCGGCGCCGCCGACGGGGGCGGCGGGCGAGGAGGCGTTGCGGTCAGGGGATGTCATGTCGACTCCGGGGGAGCGGGGCCGGCGGGCGCCGGCCGGCGGCGGGGCAGGGATGCCCAGCAGTCTCCCACGGTGACCGGACCCGCGGTGACCTGCCGAGCCGGGGTCGTACCCTGGAGCGATGCGTCCCGTGCCCACAGCGCCCTCCCCGATCCAGGCGGCGACCGGGCGCCTGCTGAGCCTCGGGCCCAGCCGGGTGGACCACATCCCGGCCTTCCGGATCGCGCTCGGCCTCGCGATCCCGCTGTCCGTGCTGCTGGCGACGGGGCACACGGAGTGGGCGATGTACGTGGGCTTCGGGGCCTTCACCGGGATCTACTCGAGGTACGAGCCCACCCGGATGCGCTTCCGGCGCCAGTCGATGGCCGGCGCCCTGCTCACCGTGTGCGTGACGATCGGTGCGGCGCTCGCCCGGCTCGGCGAGCCGATGGGCGATGCGGCGGCGTCCTGGACGGTCCTCGGGGTGGGATCGGTGGTGGCCGGCCTGGCCGCGGCGGTGGTGCTGAGGCTCGGGCTCAAACCGGGCGGGGCGATCTTCCCGCTGTTCGCGGTCGCCGCCGTCGCGTCGGCCCCACCGGCCGCCCCGGTCTGGGCCGCCTTCCTCATCGCCGGGGCCTGCGCCTCCCTGTGCGTGGTGCTGGGGCTGCTGGGTCACTGGGCGGGCGAGCGCCATCCCGGGGCGGGCGTGCAGGCCGCGACGGAGACGTGGACGCGGGCGCAGCTGGGGGCGGAGTTCGGGCGCTTCGCGGTCGCGGCGGCGATCGCCGGGGCGCTGGGGCTCGCCTCCGGCCTGCCGTTCCCGTACTGGGCGCAGATCGCGGCGATCGCACCGCTGTCGGCTCCCGGCCGCACCCTGCAGGTCGAACGCGGGCTGCACCGCATCATCGGCACCACGCTGGGCATCGTCACCACCGCCTTCCTGCTGTCCTTCCCCGCCCAGCCCTGGCAGCTGGTGGTGTGGGTGGTGGTGCTGCAGTTCCTCGCCGAGATGTACGTGCTGCGCAACTACTCCTTCGCGCTGCTGTTCATCACCCCGCTGGCGCTGCTGATGGTGCAGCTCGCCCACCCCCAGCCGATCGGGGCGATGCTCGAGGCGCGGGTGCTGGAGACCGCGATCGGTGCAGTCGTCGGCATCGCGGTGGTGAGCGCCGCGGCGCTCGGCGACCGGTGGGCGGCGCGGCGCCGGCTCGCGGCCGAGGAGGTCGAGGACGCCGCCGGCCGATGAGCGAGGCCGGGCGGAGGGGCGCCCCGTCGCCCTCGGGTGGAGGGCCCGCCCTCGGCCCCTCTACCGTGGGGTGCATGGCCTGGACCCGAGCCCAGAAGACGTTCGTCGCAGCGATCGCCCGCAACCCGCAGCGCAGCGGGAAGCACGAGATCGTCGTGTCCGAGATGGTCCTCGATCCCGGCGAGGGCGTGTACGAGGTCCTGCGCTGCGCCCGCAAGGGGGACTCCTGGCCGCTGCTGATCGTCACCGACCGCCGGATCGTGTACACGGTGTACAACATGGTCACGCGCTGGAAGGTGCGCGGCGAGGTGCCGGCGACCGAGGTCGCCGGGGCGGAGCTCGAACGCCGGCTGCTCTCGGGACGGCTCCACGTGCGCCGTCGCAGCGGTGCCGCGCTCACCGTCAAGGTGGCGGATCCAGCCTGGTCGGAGCACATCGTGGAGCTCATCGACCACCTCGCGGCCGGAGGCGCCCCGCCGCTGTGAGGCGGGGGACCCGGCCTCCCGCTGCCGCCGGCCATCTGATGGTCGGCCCTGGCCCGCCCCGCGCGCACCGCATAGCGTCGGCCCATGCCGGATGCCGCAGACACCCCCGCCGGCGCGCCCGCCGCCTACACCCACGGCTACGGCGCCGCCGTGCTGGACAGCCACCGTGCCCGCACCGCCGGGAACTCCGCCGCCCACCTGCTGCCGCATCTGCGCCCCGGGCAGCGGCTGCTGGACGTGGGCAGCGGGGCCGGCACCATCACGGCGGACCTCGCCCGGATCGTCGGACCCGAGCACGTCACCGCGCTCGAGGTGTCCGAGCGGTCCGCGGAGATCACGCGCGCCGAGCTCGCCCGTCAGGGGCTGGGCGCGGTGCAGGTGCGGGTCGGCGACGCGCAGGCGCTGCCGCTGGCCGACGACAGCGTCGACGTGGTCCACGCCCATCAGGTGCTCCAGCACCTCCCGCATCCGGTGGCGGCGATCGCCGAGGCGCGCCGCGTCACCCGGCGCGGGGGGATCGTCGCTCTGCGCGACAGCGACTACGAGGGCTTCCGCTGGTACCCCGACGTCCCGGCCCTCGACCGCTGGCGCGCCCTGTACCTGCGGGCCGCCCGCGCCAACGGCGGCTGCCCGGACGCGGGGCGGCGCCTGCTCGCCTGGGCGCACGAGGCCGGCCTGGAGGACGTCACCGCCGGCGCCTCCACCTGGCTGTACGCCACGCCCGCCACGCGCGCGGACTGGGCACGGACCCTCGCCGGGAGGCTCACCACGGGGCCCTTCGCCCAGCAGCTGGAGCGCGAGGGATGGGCCGACGCGGACGAGCGGGAGCGGCTCGCCGCGGACATCCGCGCCTG
Source organism: Brachybacterium sp. (assembly GCA_035301145.1). GTDB lineage: Bacteria > Actinomycetota > Actinomycetes > Actinomycetales > Dermabacteraceae > Brachybacterium. The sequence goes on from DATGUQ010000087.1 coordinate 14,907, forward strand.
GGCCGAGCATCCCGATGGCTGGTTCTGCCTGCTGCACGGGGAGGTCATCGCGCAGGTCCGCTGAGTCTCAGAGGGCGATCAGCACGATGCCTGCCAGCACGATCACCGCGCCCAGGATCCGTCGCCGGGGATCCGGCTCCCGGAACATCCACCACGCCAGCAGCGAGCCCACCACGATGCTGGACTCCCGCACCGGCGCGACCAGCGAGACCGGCGCCGTGCGCATCGCCTCCAGGACCAGCACGTAGGCCAGCGGCGACAGCGCCGCGACGAGCAGGATCTCGCGCCAGTGCGCCCGTGCCACCGGGCGGAGGCTCCCGCGGTGGCGGCGCACCAGGGTCGGGGTCATCAGCACCACCTGCCACAGGCACGTGGCGACGAAGTAGCCCACCGGCGGCAGCCCCAGGTCCGTGACCGCGTAGCTGTCCCACAGGGTGTACGCGGCGATCGCCGCCCCGGTCGCCGCTCCCCAGGCGAGCCCCGCGCGGAGCCCCCGGCGGCCGGCCGCCGATCTCCCGACGGCGACCACGACGATCCCGGCGACGATCACCGCCGCGCCGACGCCGGCCTGCCAGCCGGGGCGCTCGCCGAGCAGGAGGATCGCGATCACCATCGACAGCACCGGGCCGACGCCGCGCGCGACCGGGTACACCACGCCCAGATCGGCGCGGGCGTACCCGGTCTGGAGCGTGAGCTGGTAGGCGACGTGGATCAGGCCCGAGACCAGCGCGGCCGGCAGCAGGGCGGGGAGGATCCCGGCGCCGCTGCGGGCCAGCACGACCAGGGCGAGCGGTGCCCACAGCACGACCGAGGCCGCGTCGTAGCACCACACGAAGGCGAAGCCGCCGTCGGCCACCCGCTTCGCGGCGAGGTTCCACACGGCGTGGCAGAGGGCGGCCAGCAGCACCAGGGCGAGGGGGAGCGCGCTCATCGGGGCGCGCGCCGACGACGGGCGGAGGGGGAGTGCGCTGCGAGCATCGGGTCAGTATCGCCCCGCAGGTCGACATCGACCGAACCGTGCAGTATGGTTGAAAATGAAAGCAACCTACTCCGAGGAGCCTCCATGTCACTGAGCACCGCCGTCCTCCGCGCCGTCCCCGGCGCGTTCATCCTCAACTCCGGCATCGGCAAGCTCGGCCTGCCCGCCGAGGCGGCCGAGGGGCTGCAGGGGATGGCCGCCCACGGCGTCCCGCCGCTGGGCAAGCTCACCCCCGAGCAGTTCGCGAAGTTCCTCAGCTACGGCGAGATCGCCGTGGGCGCCTCGCTGCTGCTGCCCTTCGTGCCCACGAGGGTCGCGGGGCTGGGCCTGGCGGCGTTCTCCGGGTCGATGATGTCGATGTACCTGCGCACCCCGGGGCTCACCGAGGCCGACGGCGTGCGCCCCAGCCAGGACGGCACGCCCATCGCCAAGGACAGCTGGCTGCTGGCGATCGCCGCCGCGCTGCTGCTCTCCGGCGGCAGGAGCTCCGCGAAGAGCTGAGCGCTGCGCTGCACCCCCGGGCCGCGCGGACCGGCGCTCGATGAGGCGCGGCCCCGTGAGGCCTCCCGGAGTCCTCCGCTCGCGCCTGTGACCAGGTCCACAGCGTCCACAGGGTGAAATCCGGCCAATAAAGCAAGTCCCGAGTGGCGAAAACTGTTCAGGGAAGGCTAGCCTCAGTGGCGTCCCTGCAGGGCGTCCCCGAGACGACGCCCGGAGTCTTCCCGAGAAAGTCCGATCCATGGCTTCCTTCACTCGCCGCCACTTCGGCGCCCTGTCCACCGCCGGTGCCCTCGGCCTCGTCCTGACCGCCTGCGGCACCTCCTCCGGCGAGAGCGATGCCGCCGCCGGCGAGGAGTCGGCGGCCGCCGGCACCGTCGAGGTCGAGGACAACAATGGCACCCAGACCGTGGAGGTCCCGCCCGAGTCCGTGGTGGCCACGGACAACCGCACCTTCGAGGTGCTCGCCGACTGGGGTGTCACGCTCACCGCCGCCGCCCGCGCGCTGATGCCCTCGACCAACCCGCTCAAGGACGACGAGTCGATCATCGACCTGGGCAACCACCGCGAGCCCGACCTCGAGGCCGTGGTCGCCGCCGAACCGACGCTGATCGTCAACGGCCAGCGCTTCTCGCAGTACCACGACGACTTCGTGAAGTACGCACCGGACGCCGTCATCCTCGAGCTCGACCCGCGCGACGGCGAGCCCTTCGCCGACGAGCTCAAGCGCCAGGTCGCCGTGCTGGGTCAGGTCTTCGACAAGGAGGCCGAGGCCGAGCAGCTCGGCACCGACCTCGATGCCGCCATGGAGCGCGTGCGCGACGCCTACGACGGCTCGTCCACGGTCATGGCCGTGACCACCTCCGGCGGGGACATCGGCTACATCGCGCCCGGCGCCGGCCGCGCCCTGGGCTGGACCTTCGAGGCGCTCGGTCTGGTGCCCGCGCTCGAGGTCGAGGGCGCCACCGACGACCACCAGGGGGACGACATCTCCGTCGAGGCCATCGCCGATGCGAACCCCGACTGGATCCTGGTCATGGACCGCGATGCGGCGATCTCCGCCGACGATCCGGAGTACGTCCCGGCCAACGAGATCCTCGACTCCTCCGACGCGCTCGCCTCGGTCACGGCGGTCACGGAGGGCAACATCGTCTACATGCCGGCCGACACGTACACCAACGAGTCGATCCAGACCTACACCGAGTTTTTCGATCAGCTCGCCGACGCCCTCGAGGGCAAGGCCTGAGCCACGAACGCCGCCGCTGACCACCGCACGGCGGGCAGGACCCCCGAGGTCCGGCCCGCCGTGCGGTGCGTCGCCGCAGCCGTCATCGGGCCCGCCGCCGCGTGTGCCCGCATCCCCCAGGAGTCCTGATGTCCAGCCCTTCCCTCGCACCCGAGGCGCCGCCGCAGCGCCGCCGCGGACGCGAGCGCCTGCTCGACGGCAAGCTGGTGATCGGCATCGCGGTGGTCGCGCTGCTGCTGGTCGCCTCGCTGTTCGTCGGCGTCTACGACATCTTCGGTGCCGAGGACGGCGCCGAGATGTTCTCGATCACCCGCATCCCCCGCACCATCGCCCTGGTCCTGGCCGGGGCCGCGATGGCGATGTCCGGGCTCATCATGCAGCTGATGACCCAGAACCGCTTCGTGGAGCCGACCACCACCGGCACCACCGAGTGGGCAGGGCTCGGGCTGATCCTGGTGATGGTGATGGCCCCCGACGCCGGGCTGCTGACCCGGATGGGCGTCGCGATCGTCTTCTCCTTCGTCGGCACCCTGGTGTTCTTCCTGTTCCTGCGGAAGGTCGCCCTGCGCAGCTCCCTCATCGTGCCGATCATCGGCATCATGCTCGGTGCGGTCGTGGGTGCGGTCTCCACCTTCGTGGCGCTCCAGTTCGACGCCCTGCAGAACCTCGGCGTCTGGTTCGCCGGCTCCTTCACCTCGGTGCTTCGCGGCAGCTACGAGGTGCTGTGGATCGTGCTGCTGGTCGGCATCGCCGTGTTCCTCGTCGCGGACCGCCTCACCGTGATCGGCCTGGGCGAGGACGTCGCCACCAACGTCGGGGTGAACTACCAGCGGGTGCTGCTGCTGGGCACCGGCCTGGTCGCGATCGCCACCGGCGTCGTCACCGTGGTGGTGGGCAACCTGCCGTTCCTGGGGCTGATCGTGCCGAACGTGGTCTCCATGGTCCGCGGCGACGACCTGCGCAGCAATCTGCCCTGGGTGTGCCTGCTGGGCGTGGCGATCGTGACGGTGTGCGATCTGATCGGACGCACCATCATCATGCCCTTCGAGGTGCCGGTCTCCCTCATCCTGGGAGTGGTGGGCGCGGTGGTGTTCATCCTGCTGATTTTGCGGCAGCGGCGCCATGGTTGATCTGCTCACCCCCACCCGGGTCACCGGCCCGGCACGCTCCTCCTCCGCCCTGACGCCGGGGCGCGCCCGCCGCTACTGGTGCACCCTGGCCCTGCTGACCGTACTGGCCCTGGCAGCGGCCGTGGGCCTGGTGACCTGGGACAACCCGGTACCGCCCGGCACGCGAGGCTTCTGGATCATCGTGGGACTGCGCGCTAAGAAGGTGCTGGTCATCGCCTTGGTGACATTCGCTCACGCCATCGCAACCGTGAGCTTCCAGACCGTGACGAACAACCGAATCCTCACGCCGTCGATCATGGGATTTGAATCGCTGTACGTGGTGGTCCAGACCGGTGCGGTGTTCTTCCTCGGTGCCACCGGGGTGGTGGCGATCAGCGGTGTGAGTCAGTTCCTGCTGCAGATCGCCCTCATGGTCGGCCTGGCGGTGCTGCTGTATGGGTGGTTGCTCACCGGGCAGCGGGCCAGC